>NZ_JBNPEF010000008.1:0-111581 GCF_051117495.1 Marivirga sp.
ATCGAAATATGGTATAACAGAAGAAGAAAACACAGCTATTTAGGATATTTATCACCTGAACAATTTAATGAAAATAATTATTCAAAATGCGCTTAATTATTTGTCCAGTTTTTTGTTGCAAGTCCAGGTCATGCAACATTAAAGTAACTCAAAAATTTCCTTTGCGTGGCCTCTGCGAGAGTTGCCTCAAGCCTTTGGCTTGTTAGAAACCCCTCCCTAGTCTAAGCGTCTCGCTTAGACTTTGCTTGGCTCATACAAGGGAATTTGTGCTTGGTCCAAGCGAGACGCTTGTACCAGTGTAGCGTAGGTCTTTATTGAAAGATGATCTTTTTGACTTTTTCTTGGCCTTGGTGACGGAAACGCAAGAAATAAATGCCAGGACTTAGGCTTTCTCTTTGGATTTGGATTTCGTTGTAACCAGCCTCTAAATCATAATTGAATATTTTGACTTGTCTGCCGTTGCTGTCTTCCATACTGATGATCAGTTGATCAGTATTAGGCGTGATCACTGGAATGGTAAATTGAGTAAGCGCTGGATTTGGATAAATATCCATTACCTTAAAGCCGCTTTCCAAATTGGTGCAAATCCTGTTGTTTTGTTGATTACTATCTACATATTCACCGCTTTTTGGGGATGCACTGATGCAAATTTTTGACAAGCCCCTAATTTGCTCCTCCGTTAGTTTTAAGCTCAATGAAAAGTTTCGGTTACTTTCGGGATAAAGTGCAGTTTCCAAACTTTCGGTAACCGAATAGCTTCCTAAATCAACAGACAAATCAATTCTTTCGGGTACCAATGAGCCTCTATTGCTGACGTTTAAAACAAAAGTGGTGAATTCATCATCTTTATTGATTCTTAAATTGCTTAATGCGACATCTAAATTGGGCTCTCTAACCCTGATTTGCTCGTAATGTTCATCGCTACAGCCGGCTTCGTTGGTGAGTATGAGACCTAGGAGATAGGTGCCGGGTTGTTGGATGGTATAGTTTAGTTCTGGGCTGGTGGAGATAGTGTCGTTGTCTAACAACCATACGTATGATGAGCCGGTCTGACTATCGTCTGACCTTGTTTCGGTAGTTTCACTGGCCGGTCTGACTGTCGTCTGACCTACTGATTGTGCGTTGAGGCTGAGGATAAAGGGGTAGGCTCCGATGTTTTGGGTGAGTTCGAAGAAGGCTGTTGGTGCAGGGGAAATACTGATTTCCTTGCTTATGCTTTGCATACAACCGCCTTGGGTTTCTACTTGAAGGCTGAGGAGATAGTCTCCACTATCCTCAAAAATGTACTGCGGCCGGGCATCGGTGGATATCACTTCCCCATCAATACTCCAGTTATATTTTTTCAAATTATTCCCTTTTAAATCCGTTAAATTTTCAAACTCCACGGCTTCCCCAGCACAGGCTGTTCCCCAAGCAAAATCCGGTTCGGGCAATTCGTTGATGGTGAAGCTTTTCGTAATGGCATTGCTGCAAAGATTCTCATTCTCTTGTCGGTAAGTCAGCTGATAGTTACCGGCCTCATTGAATAAATATGAGAAATTCTCGCTTTGGCTGCTCTGCAAAATATCTCCTTGGGCATTTTGCAATTCCCAAAAATGAGCAGTGATATTGGCCGTATTTTGAGGGGTGAACAATCGGGTTTCGTTGATGCAGCTGTTTTCAAATTCGAAATCGGGTTCTGGCAATGCATTGACCATGATGGTTTGGGTGGTATCGGTGGTACAGCCATCAGAGGTGGTGACTTGCAATCGGACATTATAAGAGCCGGAAGCAGGGAAAGCAAAAGTAGGATTGGCCTCCGTGGAAACATCCGTTTGGGTGCCGGAAACGCCAAAATCCCAGAAATAATCGGTGATATTGGAAACTGCGATATTCACCTGTTCGCTAAATTGAACGGGCTGGTTGGCACATGCCACTTCCGCCTCAAAAGCCACTGATGCTAAAGGTTGAATGTTGACATCCTGCGAGATGGTAAAGTCACATCCGTTGGAGGTAAGGGCGGTTAATTGTACATTATAGGTACCGGCCGTATCGTAAAGATGGCTTGGATTTGTTTGGGTTGACTGCGTGCCATCCCCAAAATCCCATTGGAAACTTTCCAGAAAGTCGCCTTGACTAGTATTTTCAAACTGGAGGATTTCGCCCAAGCAATTATTGGCTACCTGAAAAGCCACTATTGGTCCCGGATTGACTGAAATCGTATCGGTTTTCTCCACTTTACAACCGGCCATATTAATGCTTTGTGTTACAATATATTCGCCTGCTTCCTGGTAAATATGCTCTGGGTTTTCTTCCGTGCTAGTGTTACCATCGCCAAAATCCCAGGAAAAAGTTGCTTCCGTTGGAAGGTTGGCCAAATTTTCAAATACTATAGGCTTTTGTGAACAAACACTGCCTTGAGCACTGGCCTGAAAATCGGGAATTGGTTCTTCAAACACTCTAATTGAATCCATAAAAAGATTGTTACAGCCACTGGTATCTGTCACGCTTAATTTAACAGCATAGGTTCCTGCAGAAGCAAAAGTATGATTGGGATTAGCCTCCGTGCTTGTCTCACCATCCCCAAAGTCCCATTGATAGTTGTTAAGCTCGGCTGTGCTTTGACTTTCAAATTGAATGGCATTAGCAATACATAAATTAGCACCTGTGGTAAAAGTGATGTCAGGTGCTTGATTTTCTGTTACAGTAATTTCTTTGGTGATGGAGGCTGAATTTCCGTTGGGGTGGTAGGCGGTTAGGGTGATGGGGTAGGTGCCGGGTTGGGAGAAATTTAATATTGGTGATAAAATATTAGAAAAAGAACGAGAGGCTGAACAAATATTTCCAAATTCATATTTAAGTAACTTGGATTGACCAAAATTCATTGTAAAGCCAATCCATTTAGAATTGTCCTTTACTAATTGAACATTGGAATTATCTGTTGTTGGAATAACATCTACGGTTCCCAAATTTTCCATTAAAGGCATAAGACTCACATTTTCACCAAAACTAAATCTTATCAAATCACCAGATCTATATTGGATAAATGAATAAAAATTTTCATCTGATTTGATTAATTGAAGGCCTGCAGGTGATATTAGATTTAATGAAGACACGTCAAATTGTTGGATATTAGGAGGTGATAAAAGATCCGCACCAAATTCTAAATAATAAACATTACTATTTCCAAAAGACGATAAAACTCCAACATAATCACCATTATCTTTTATTATATCGAGACCCCATAGCCTATTACTGTTTGGAACGCTAATATTGGTTGCTGTTGCAATATTGTTAATAGAACTTCCAAAATTAAGCCTAGTAATTTTAGTGCCATTCATTACAAATCCTAAAATCGTATCGGAATGCTGGCTTATCATTATTCCTTCAGGATTATTAATGGTACCAAAATTAGTGAGACTTGCAACAGTCGGTGTATTTGAAAGCGAACTCCCAAATGATAATTTAATGATATCATTCGAATCAGTATTGGCAACTAACCCAAACCAATCATCATTCTCTTTAATAAAATCAATGGCTACTGGACCATTAAATAGCCCATCAATGTTACCAAGATTGCTTATAGTTGGTATTGAAGAAGGATTATCTCCAAATTCTAAACGATAAAATTCATCACTAATCCTGTCAAATGTAAAGCCAAAATAATTATTACCACTCCTTATTAATCGGAATGCAATAGTATTATTAAAATCAAAACCTAATAGTTCTACTCCATTTTTGGGTAATTCTTTTAAGTCATTGGTACAAAAGTCCCATTCAACACTAGCTATATTTACAGATTTGTTTTCTAATTTAAATTGCTCCTCTAAACAAATTTCAGAAGGTAAATTGAAATCAGACGTAGGTGATTCTGATGCTTTGACCTCTATTGATCTTTGCGCATTAAAAAGACAATTATTGTCAGTTGTAATCTCTAAATTGACAGTATAGCTCCCTTGGGTTAAAGTATAAGTAGTCGTATCTGTAGTTTGAATATCTCCATCAATATTCCAACTATAGTTAAGGTTTTGGGTACTGTCAAAATCATTGTTCCAATCAATTCCTAAATCAAAAGGTAAGTTTTCAATTGCTTCAGTTAAGTGAATACTGTCCACCACTTGTTCAAAAATTTGAATGTTTTGGGTAGTTGTGTTTTCACAGCCACTGGCATTGCTTACACTTAGTTCCACTGTAAAATCTCCAGCATTATTATAAGTAACTTGTGGGTTTTCTTCAGTACTGCTCTCCCCATTCCCAAAATCCCATTGGTAACCCGTGATATTAGCACCTGTACTTAAATTGGTAAATTGAATAGCCTGACCTAAACAATTTTTATCATATTCAAAATTCGGTTGTGGGCCGTTTATGATATCCAATGTGAATTGATAAGTCTCAACACAACCTAAAACATTGGCCTCTAGCGTAATGGTCTTGGTTCCGGAACTTTCAAAAGTAAAGCTGGGGTTTTCGACTGTACTGCTGCCCTCCCCATTAAAATCCCAAGACCACTGTATATTTTCTCCATAATCAAAAGGGGTGATATTGTTGAAATCAATAGCCTCAAAAGTACAGTATTCAGTACTAGTAGTTGTAAACTCAGGCTGGGGCTCAGGTAAAATAGCTATAGTATCATAAAAAATATTGGGACAGCCTGCTGCACTTTCAATTTCCAAATTGATAAAAAATTCTCCATCAGTGGCATATTGATGCGTGGGTGAAATATCAGTACTTGAGTTGCTATCTCCAAAATCCCAGTTGTAGCTTGAAATGTCATCTGTGGTATTGAAGCTGAAAGTTATATTGTCTGCTATACAATAAGCAGGTTCAAGAAATATTTCCCCCAAAGGAGCTTCATTGGAAGAAATTGTTAATTCTTTTGTAATGTTTGAATAGTTCCCGTCTGAATTTAGCGCTGTTAATGATATAAATGTTTGTCCAGATTGACTAATTGATAATAAAGGGCTCTCTAAAGATGAAACTGGGTTCTCTAAATTGCAATCACTTGGGAAATCAATTCGATAAATTTTATTACCAAAATTTGCGTTAAAACCAACCCACTGAGAATTAACTTTAACAAAATCTAGACCCCAGTTTCTATTATCAGAATAAATATTTCCGAAATCCAATGCTGAGGCAGGATTACTATAATCATTTCCGAAATGAAATTTATACAAAGGACCATTTCTTGATTGGACGAATACGTAAGCGCTATCTAATTCTTTCACAATTTTTAGTCCTCCAGGATCATTCATACTAATGCCTGCAGGAGTGCTTACATCAGAATAAGTTGGTGAATTTGAAATACTTGTTCCAAAATTCACTCTATATAATCTTTGGTTACTTCTTGATACCAAAAAGCCATACCAATCGTTATTTTCTTTTTTGATATCTATAGATGTCAGAGTATTTGCGCCCGAAACAACAAATTCATCTATTAATGGTGCAGATGTTATATCAGTACCAAAATTTAATCTTAAATAAGGATATTCTCCGTTTGCATTATTAATGATAAAAGCAAAAATATTATCTGAATCAACCACGATTTTAACATCCATAGGTAAATTAAGATTTAATGAATTAGAAATATCAGTTATGTTAGGAGTTGACTCCAACGAATTACCAAATTCTAGTAAGTAAAGTTTATTACTGCCATAACCTGTTACGAGCCCATACCAATTCTCACCTATTTTTTTAATATCTATACCAGATGGATTATTTAGAATTGAAGTTCCGCCTAAGTCATTGTAAATAGGAGTATTTTTGGGATTTTCACCAAAATCCAATCTGTATATTTTGTTGGTAGTACGACCAGCTACAAAACCATAAAATAAGCCACTATTTTCAAGCATTTTTACATGGAAAGGAGAACCATAATTATTCGACTCTAAACCTTGGGCTTGAGGAGCCAAATCCAAATTATCATAAGAACAAAAATCCCATTCGTAGCTTACAGCATTTGTTGAAGTATTTTCCAATAAAAATTGCTCCTCTAAACAGACTTCGGCAGGCATATTAAAATCAGCATTAACTTGAGCAGTTAATTTATTGACTAGTAGAAAAAATAAAAATACTAAGAAATAGCGCATTTAACTTTTAAAAATTGTAATCCATTCATTAATATAACTATTGATATTTCTTTCTCTTAATCCAATTGTCCTTATTTTGGTTCTTGAAATAGTAGAAAGATTCTCAATTTTACTCAATGTTATCTCCTCAATGGTATTAAAAACACCTCCAATATTTTCTTCCTCAGCTAAAATATAATCATCTGATATCCCAAATGGAATCAATGTTGGTAATCCACAAGCCCAATATTCTCCATTTTTGATAGGGGATGAGAACCTTCTACTTTGAATTGGTCTAATACCACAAAAACCAATATCAGCTGCAGATAAATATTTACTTACTTCTTCTTTTTCTAAGTAGTTAGAATATACTTTTTGCTGTGAGATATTAAATTGATTTAGCTTATGTTTTATCAACTCTTGAGGATGATTAGTGAATAAAAAAAAATGAAATTTATTTGAATCAAGCATTAGACAATGTTTGAAAAAATTAAAAAGTTCTTCTTCCATATACATCCCTCCAATTTTTCCTAGATAAACAATAACAATTTGGTCATTTTTTATTTTTAATTCTGACCTTATTTGAGTTCGCGATTCTTCGTTAAAATTGTACTCTTCCATATTAATACATGAGGGAATTGTATGAATATGATTTTCTATACCATTTTGATTCAGTAAATTTTTATAAGCTGAAGTAGCAGTAATAATATGTTGAGCATGTTTTGCAATTGGGATTTCCATCTTTTTTAAAAACCGATATTCCCAACTTGATTTTTGCCAAACACCTGATTCTAACATATAATCTGCATGAGGTTCAAAAGTATGGATGATGTGAGGCTTATTTGATAATTTGCTTAAATAGTGGCCAATTACTGCTCCGGGAAACCCTTCGGAAAAAATCTTAGTTGCTTTAAATTTACTAATTAGATTTAAGCAATAAATTAAGCCAAAAGTAAAATCAAAAATTTTCTTAATCGGTTTAAAAGAGCCCGAGTGCCAAGTAGTCCTTCTCCAGCTAATATGATAATTTACTAAATCATCTTCGATTTTTTTAATCTGATTTTTTGAAAGTGGAAATTGCTTTTGTTCCCAGGTAAGCAATACATATTTAAGGTTTTCATCTTGAACTGCCTTTAGGTAAGGTAATACAGCCGATTGAAAAACAGGATCTTTAAAACTATAATAAGCAAAAACAAATATTGTACTTTTCAAAATTCAGAAAATGCTTTTAATGGCATTAATTGGCTGTATGTTCCTCAAATAAGCTAAAAACATTGCTCTTTTATAACGGTATTGGTAGGTATTGATTAATTCAATGTCAATTTCATCCCAATTTTTAATTCTTTTTTCTATAAACCGATAACTGTTCTCTAATTCTTTCAGTTTACTCATTGCAGAATTAGGAGTGTCTCTATAATATAGAACAGGGTCCTTTGTATATGCATATTCGCCACCTTCTCTTGCTAATTGTAAATAAAAATATAAATCTTCACTGTGTGTTAATTGAGTTTCAAACTGATAGTTTTTCCCAGTTATCCTTTTTACCATCCATGTCAATCCTAAAAAGCTATTACCACTCAAACTTACTAAATCCCTCATAGGATTCCCGTTAAACTTTGGCAACCACTCTTGATTAATGGTATTGAGGCTTTCATTCATTTTAAATACTTTTCCATCGACAAAATGAATTTTTGGATTATTATTGAATATAGTGATTCTGCTTTTTAGACTATTTGGTGTTAAAATATCATCTGAATCAAGAAAACAGAAAAATTGTCCTTTCATTTTGGATAATCCAAAATTTCTTGCTGCACTTACCCCTTTATTATTTTGTTCCAAATAGCGTATACGGGGGTCTTTAAAACTTAAAGCAATATCTTTTGATTGATCATAACTTCCATCGTTGATTAAAAGTAACTCCCAATCATCAAAACTTTGTTTCAAAACAGAGTAAATAGAAGCTTCAATATATTTCTCTGATTGAAAAAAAGGAGTAATTATAGATATCAATTTATATGATTATTAATTTCATTTGCCAAAAGTGCTACTTGGTTGGAGCGATGAAAATAATTAACCTGATTCTTTTTTACACCATTTTTTACCTTGCCAGTTTTAACAAATTCAATATATGATTTATTTAGAAAATTTGTTACATCATCAGAAGATGCTGTTACTAACCCAGCATTTAACCTTTTAGCTACTTCATCATTTTCTGAATTATTACTTGGGGCTAAAATAATTGGTTTATTTAAAGCTATGTAATCAAAAAGTTTCACAAAAAAACTTCCATTATCCTCAATCAAATTTGGAAGAATAAATAAACTTGCGTTTTCATGAACGTACTGAATAAGCTTTTTCTTAGGCATGTAGTTTATAACTTTGATATAACGGTTGTCTAATTTTGACTGAAATATGTCAATTCCATTAAAGTCATTTACTTTTTTAATCCCTATCAAAAGTAACTCAAAATCGTTTATCCCCTTGTGGCAATTAAGAAAATTTTGTATCCCTTTTAAAATTACTTCAAAATTTTGGTAAGGGTACATTCTGCCAAAATATGCTAAAGTAAATTTCTTTGTTGATATTGGCTCAAAAACACTATCTATTTCATGACCATTAGTTACTTTTACACCATTTTTACCTGATAATTTAGATAAATAATCTATCCACACATTACTAGTTGTAGAAAAGAAAAGACAAGGTTTCATCCATTTTTTCCAATAAAATTTAATGAGATTATCCTGAAATTTTTTCTTAAAACTTGGTTTATAAGATGTAGTTATCATTTGATTATCCCATAAATCTCTAAAGTCTAATATATAGGGAATATTAAACTGTTTATTTAATTCATACGATAGTTTAATGTGATAATGAGGATTAAAAATAGACAAAATACAATCATATTGATTAAATTTTAAATGATTCAAAAGAAATGTCTTAAACATTTTATAACTATTCAATAAATGCATTTCAAAATCACCAGATAACCAATGAGAAAATGTGGTTAGTGTAGATGGTGAATTATTTTCTTGAGGTCTTGGCAAACGAATAACCTTGTAGTGTTTATAATCTTCAACTAGTACCTCTTCATCTACATTATGATAAATCCATCCGTCTTCATTATCCAGTTCCCATCTGTGCGTAATTAAAGTTGGGTAGATGTCACTTTCGAAAAAATAATCACAATATGCTTTAGCACGATAAGAAGCTACCACATCCATAGGAAGTGCATGATAGGAAATGAGTAGTACTTTCTTCTTAGCCAACTATATTCTTTTTATTTTTAATAAATTTTTAATCCTATGTTTAAGTCTTACTGTAAAACTATTTATTGAAATATTTTCTCTCGTAGCAAAGAAAGTCTGTAGTATATTTGGATTAAAATTAGACCTAATACCTAAAACAATATATATATTTCCTACCCTTGTAATATCTTTTATATCAATATATCGAAAGTATCTTTTTTTAATTTGCCTCTCCGTTAAAAACCATCTGACGTGACTTTCTTCATCAAAATTTGGAACACTAAAAATAATATTAGATCCAGCTTTAATATTATTTAAGACTTTATAATCATCTTTAATATGTTCTAAAACCTCAGTACAAATAATAAAATTATATTCTTTCTCAAAAGATTTCTTCTCAAGTGCATTTCCAACAAAAAAATCGAGATCTATTCTGTTCTTTGCAATTTCTATTGCTTTTGCACTGAAATCAAAACCACAATAGTATTGATATCCTTCATCAGAGAGATATTCAGCTAATTGACCAGTGCCACAGCCAACTTCAAGAAGTTTTGGTTTATCAAACTTTTTAAGGTATTTAATAATTTGTGTCCAATGAACATAATACCATGAATTTTTGTAATGATTTTGATAATCTAATTCAGAACTGAACTTCTGATCATAAAAAGACTCGCTTTTTTCAACCCCCATTTATTAATAGTTTTTCTATTTTATTTATTAGTTTGTTATATGTGTTTTGGTTGGCAAAATCTATTCTCGAATTTCTTAAATCATTCTTATTCCAATATTCTAAATTGCTCTTAACTTCATCTAATTCTGATATAAACTCTTTTTTATTTTGAATCATTTTAATCAAACCTTTTGCTGATAATTTAGAATATTCTTCTGTCCAACTTGATACTATCATTTTTCCCGAACCCAGGTATTCCATCATTTTATGTGGATTAGCTAATTGTTCAGGAAATTTTTCATATTGATATAATATCATCAATAAATCCATACTTTCATAAAAGGATGGTAAATCATTAGCTGGTAATTTACCATAATAATAAAAGTTTTGACTGTTATAAATATTTGGAAAACTGGCTTTTGACTTCCATTGACCAGCAAAATGAAAATCTACATTAGGAAAAACCCTGATTAATTTGTCAATCAATTCCCAATCAATATACTGAATGTCTAGATTACCTGTATAGCCAAAATTTATTATACTATTACCTTTTAATTTAAGTGGCTTTACTTTGTCAACTATCTTATTATAACCATGGCCTATATTATAACTATTAGAATTAAATTTCCTCTGCATTTCAACTATGTTGAATGAAGACGCAAAACATAAATCTGCTGTTATAGAAGCATTTTGAAATTCAAAATCTTGATTCCAATCTACTATATGAGAAATTCGATAAACAGATTTTGGCAGAAGAGATAAATCAAAAAATACTGAATTATCAAATGACCAAACTATATCAAATTGAACTTGACAAAGCTTTTGAATTTTTTGGAATTTTCTTGCTATTAATCTCTTTTGAATAAAATTTGGGAGAACCCTTAGCCCTTTTATAAAACCTGTATAATTAACAGAATATAAATTTTCAAAATCTGTTAATGTATATTCATTTACATCTGAAGGAGGGTTTAAGAAAAATACTTTATTTCCTCTTTTTGCTAGATGAGTTGCATAATGATGTTTTGAAACAAAAATATGATTCCATGGCTCAGGAGAAATAATTAGAATGTTTTTATACTTCAATTCCACTTAAAATAATCTTTTAAGTTTATTAAAGATAAAATTTTTAAATTGAAATGCTTTTAACTCATTAGCACTTATAGGTATTCCATCTTCAATTTTCCTAAACTTTAATATTCCCTCTTCATACAATTTATGATCATAATACTGGATTTTTTTAATACTATTTAATTCTTCAGCATTAAGAATTACTTTTTCCGAATCACTAGTTTTATTCCCAATCAGGTAATAAGGGGTTTTCCAGAAAAGTTGTTTTTTGAAAATTAATATTGATTTATCAAATTCCTCGGTAAGACCAATAAATGAGTACTCACTTAGATTTTTAACGGCTCTTAAGTAATCATTTTCATTAATTTTTTTAAATTGATTTTTTTCGGTCTCTAAGCCATTTACCAGATCTTCATTAGATGCTAAAAATCTAGTCTGTAAATTTGATAATCCATATTCATCAAGAAATTCTGCCACTTCTAGAGCACTGGAACATTTTCTTGAAACTTCATGCCATTTATTATTTGGGTTTTTTCTAATTTGATAATAGGTGGAAAGTAATTGTTCTGTGGGATTCCTTAAAAAAACAATCTTTTTATTATTAAAGGATTTTCTTTCAAGAAATTGAGCACAATGACCACTGATTATTTCGAAAGAATTTTGAAAATCAGCATTCATTTCATTAAATCGTTTTATATCCCTTGATAAATTAGTATCCGATATATTATAAATTGCGTTTCTATATTGCCTATTTAAAATATACCTAAATGATGCACCTGCTGTTTTGGGAATATGATTAAATATTATCATAATTTGCATTAAATCTTTTCGGCCTCAACTAAAAAAACACAGGCATCTCTATTTCTATAAGATTTAAGTGACTTGGACTTATTTTCAAGACTATTTGCAACATATATAAAAAACTGCATTATAATTATGAAACATTTACCCCAATACCGTTTTAATGGAAAAGAAAGTAAAACTGCATCTTGAAACAATTGAATGGATGTTGATAGTAAACCCATAATTCCATTAATTTTTATGACCTTAAATCCGGCTCTTGTTAATTCATCTGTTAAGCCTTGAACCGTCCATCTCCAATAATCTCCAGGATCAGGGTGAAAAATCCAATACCCATGGGTAGAAAGCACTAAGTTTCCATTAGGCTTTAATATCCTTCTGCATTCTTTTAAATACTTTTGGACATGCTGAACGTGCTCAAGAACTTGAATAGAGATTACAACATCTGCAAAGTTTTCTTCTAATTTACTTTTACCAGTTTCCAAGTCAATTTCGTAATCAGCATTTTTATTGCCGGGAATATCTACTCCAATGTATTTTGTGAATTCATTTGAAAAAATTTCCTTGTAGGGCTTTTCTCCACATCCTAAATCTACAATTGTTAATTCTTGTGCACTCTTTTGATACTTTTTAAAGGAATTAGTAATGCCATCTCTTAATAGTTTTAAATGTATAAACCTAGAATTATAGACTTTTGGTTTTATTCTATCTTTGCCAGAATGATTTCTACCTTCTTTGTACTTTATCATCTAACTTTTTAAATTCATCAATTAAAAATTGTGAGTATTTGGTATGGTTAATATTTGAATTAAATCTTTCTTTAATTCTATTCGATATATAGGTTGAATCAAAATTAGTTTTTAATCCTCTTAATAAATTATTTCTAATATAAAGGTCATTGCTATTTTTAGGAATGAGTATCCCAGAATATCTATCTACAATTTCAGGAATACCAGATACCTCCTTGGCATAAATTGGAATACCAAACATCATAGCCTCCATTATTGAAACTGGCAGTCCTTCTGATTCGCTTAGTGAAACAAATAAATCTACTTGGACTTGCGAATAGAATTCTAGGATCTTCTGATTATCAGTTTCACCTTTCAATTCAAATTTGATGTTTGAAGGTAAATCTTGACACTTTTCAATTAAGTTACTCATTAAAGGTCCTTCTCCAAAATGGATCCATTTGATATCAATATTAATTTGTTTAAGTATATCTACAATCTGCAGTACTTTTTTATGTTTCACAACTCTGGAGCATGAGACAATAACATTTGAATTAGTTTTAACTTTATCTTCAATCTTTACAATGTCTATACCTAGATAGTGGAGCTTTATTTTGCTGTGATATTTTTTGCTTATTTCAGATAATAAATATTTTTTTCCATGATTACTGATGGGATTTAAATAATTAAGATGCCTCAACTTATATTCTCGAAAAGGAACTACTTTTTCATATAACTCTTCATCATACAAGTCAAATCGATGACATCTTGCAACTGCAAACTTCAAATAATTTGATTTTTTTAAACGTGATATTGAAATAGTAGAATTCACAAACCAGTAATCGTAATAAATTGCATTAAAGAGTTTATTCTCGATAATGAAATCTTTAAGTAATTCTTTTTTACTTAAATCCTCAATCGCAAAACCAACCAAGCTTTTCCAATATTTTAAGTAATAATATCTACGCTTAGAATGTATAAATGAATAAATAAAGATTTTTAATAAACTATTAAAATATTTGGAGATATTTAATGTATTTATTCTTTTATCTCTGTCTGAAAAAATATCAACAACCGTTACATTTTGTGGAAGCTTTCTAATGCCTTTTACTTTTTGATTAGGTAAAATAAATACTTTGTCAAAAACTTTCGATAGTATTGGTAATTCTGGTTCTAAAAATGCTTCCCCTTTTCCAAAGGGAAAATTTAAAGTAAATAATACTAATTTATTCAATTATTTTCTAAATATTTTTTTTATTGCTCTGTTCAAACGTCTTAGAAACCCATCTTCAGGAACCTTAGAGTTGCTACTATAATCGGTAGATTTCTTTTTTAAAATATAAAAATTATAATCTTCGGGTATTTTATAAATAGAGTATGCTTTAAATGATGATATGTATAGTGATGTATCCTTACAACATTGATGAATCCACGAAGGATATAATGATTGATCAATGATTTGTAATTGTTCAGGATGATTTTTTCTAACCCAATTTAAATAATTTGGATCCGGAATATGAATAAGCATAAAACCATCATC
Source organism: Marivirga sp. (assembly GCF_051117495.1). Classification (NCBI taxonomy): domain Bacteria; kingdom Pseudomonadati; phylum Bacteroidota; class Cytophagia; order Cytophagales; family Marivirgaceae; genus Marivirga; species Marivirga sp. The sequence continues at coordinate 14,097 of NZ_JBNPEF010000008.1, forward strand.
TAAAAGCAGATTATCTAATTTTTTAAAAAGATTTTCATGCGTTTCAAACGGTATATGTTCTAAAACATCTGGTAACAAAATACAATTAAATTTCTCTTCTAAATCTATATCAATTATATCACCCGTTACATAATGGATGTTCTTAAATTTTTCTAATCTTGATTTAGCAACTTCAATACTTTTAGAAGATATATCATTTGCCACTATTTTGGAATCTCTTTTTAAAAATAGGGCTGTTAATTCAGTTTGGGTACCTATGCCCGCACCTATTTCAAGAATTTTAGAATTTGGATTTAATCCATATTCCTCTAAAATCCTTTGGATTGAGAGATGTCTATGGTTGACTCCATTATTTATTTGTCTTTGTACAAAATCATCGTAAAATTTTTCTACTCCACCACTCATATTAAAATAACTTGAAATATATATTTAATTATATAGCTTAAAGATATGATGGTTGATGTTAAAACGAATTGCTTTGTGAAGTTTAAATTAATTAATTTTAATGCAAATGAAATTTTAAACCAATTGAAAAGAAAGTTTGAAAAAGTTAACCCTATAATCATTATAAAATAATCCTTTAAAATAATTCCTGGCAGAAGTCCTATTACTGAAACAATAAGAGTTATTAAATTAAATTTAAAGATTCGTGTCTCCTTTCTTAAAATTTGCAATATAGGGCCTTCAAATAACTTTATTATTTCAAACACTCCATTTCCCAATAGAACAACGCAAATAATTCCAGCAATTTCCCACTTTGGGCCAAATATAATGGGGAATAATATGTCTATGTAAATTATTAAGGGTATAAAAACTATAAGGGATCCAAAGATTAATAAATTAATAATTCTTTTGACGAAACTTGACCTATTAAACTCATCATTAAATCCACTAAGTTTTTCTAAAATAAGAGGACTAAGGGTATTTCGCAATAAAATAATTGGTAGATTAAACATTGAAGTTGCTAAAGCAAAACTTCCTACTAACTCTGGGTTAAAAAATATTGTTAGTGCGAAAATTGGTGCTTGTGAAACTAGTACTCCCAAGTATCTAGACGGTAATACAAACTTAGGATAAGCATCAAATTCTTTCATTGAAGATTTAATCTTTACCCAATTGATTTTTTTATAAATAATAAACCTCTCTTTTATAAATGTTTTATTGAAATTTAATAAAAAGGAGAATATTTTCCCTGTTACCTCCCCTAAAATAATTCCATAACTGTGAAATGTACTAAACATTCCAAGCCCTAAAGTGAATAATTTACTTGAAGATTGTCCAATCAATCCTACCACAGCGCTGTATTTAAATTGTCTTCTTCTTACGTTCCATTTTGGTTGTATTTGATTTAAGGAGTAAATGAGGGAACAAAAAGTGAGCAAAAAGATATTTCGATATACTAATTCTATGTCTAATATCGAGGAGTAGTTTAAAATTTCTTTAAATCCGATTAAACCAACTAAAAGTACTCCTGAAAGTAATGTAATCAATAAAATACATAATGTGTATAAGTTGTAAAATTTAGATTCATCTTTAACTATTATCAATACTGATTCATAAGAAAGACAACTTATTGTTGCAAAATTTATAGCAAAGGCATTTAAAACTGCAAAAAATCCATACGCTTGGGGATCATATATTCGTGTAATGATTGGTGTCAATAAAAAACCTATAACAATAATGATAACTCTAGAAGAAAGGAAATATGAAAAGTTTCTAGTAAAAGAGCCTTTAGTCTTAAAACTACTTAAGATTGCTTTTATCTCATTTTGTAATAATTTTAATTTTACCAATAATTTCGCAAATTATACTTAAGTAAAAATTGACTCTTTGTTACCATCAAAAAGACTTCTTTCTCGCTAGCTTCGGGCCTGAAAATATTTTTCAGTTTATTCCCTATAGCATGTCGAAAGTCCCCTTCCTTTTTATGGCCGATGATGTAGTTCTTGCCTAAGCCTTGTACGCTGATGGCGGTGTTGGTCATATTTTGTTTGGTTTCTCGCTAAGTTAAGGTTTATTGGTCGCTTGCGCTCCAAAATTCTCTCGCAGAGCCGCGGAGACGCAGAGTTTTACGCAACGTTAATTTTTGATTTCAGAAATTTTATTTCCTAAAAATATTAAAGCTAATCTTTTATTTATCAGGCTATTTTATATTTATCTCCGCGAGGCCTCTGCGAACTCAGCGGCTTGGCGAGAGTTGCCTCAAGCCTTCCCGATGAAAACGGGACAGGTTGGCTTGCATTTGTATTTTTTTTCGGCTTAGCCGAAAAAGGGTGAAAGCCTAAGGCTTTTTATTTTCTCGCTGAGCCGCGGAGACGCAGAGTTTTACGCAACGTTAAAATTAAAATATTCTCTGCGAGGCCTCTGCGTCTTTGCGGCTGCGAGAGTTGCCCTTCGGCTTAAGCCGAATAAAACTGGTTGCGTGAAATCATAAACCGTTGACTATTCTTTTGATGCCGTCTTTTAACATGTTTTCATTGAAATTCATGAGCAAACCTAACTTGATCCCACTTAACTTTAAATAAGTCAATAATTGCTTTTTATGAACTGCTTGTAATGACTCTACTGATTTTAGTTCTATAATTACTGTGTCTTCAACTATCAAGTCGGCTTTAAAGCCTAAATCCATTTGATGATTATCCCAATTTACTGCAATAATGGGTTGTCTTTTTACTTCAAGCCCCTCTTTTTCGAGTTCATAGCTAAGAACTTCTTCATATACTGATTCGAATAATCCTGGACCCAGCTTACTGTGGATGTTGAAACTACAATCGAGTATTTTTTGGGTGATGTCGTTCTCGGTCATTTTATCTTTGGGTTTTGGTTTTCTTGCTATTTAATCTCTCTTGGAAATGATTCTTCTGGTCGCTAGCGCTTTGAATTTTCTCGCGGAGCCGCGGAGACGCAGAGTTTTACGCAATGTTAAATGTCTTTTTTGATCTTATTTGGTTCTTGGCGTGTATCAAAAACGTCTGTAATCAAAATGTCATCATCTATTATAAAGTAAATGATTTTGCAATGACCACTAATTATGTATCTATGCCCTAAATTCTTAAAAGATAATAAAAGTTCTATTCTTCCAATTTTAGGATGGCCCTCAAGTTTGACAGTAGCATTTACAATTTCAGTTTGGATTTTAATGCCAACATCCTCCCCAGCAATTCTTTTATAAAATTTGACTAATTTTTCCAGTGCTTGAACAGATTGCTCAGACCAAAGAATCTTCATTTTACCAGCTTTCGGAAATTTTTAGAAGTTCTTCGGTTGTAAAGATTTTACCTTCTTTATAATCTTTTTCGGCTTTTTCAGAGCGTTGAATAATATCCTCCTCAGTTAAGTCTTGTAACTTCTCTTCTTCAAATATCAAGGCAATTTTATCTAAGATACTTTCATCCTTATGCTGTATAATTCTATTAATAAGTGATAGCTTTTTTGTTTGAATGTCCATGATAATAATTATTTATTTTTCTAATTTACTCAATTCAAATTACATCTCAATATTGAAACCAACTACTTTAACAATCTTGACAAGATTCCTTTCTTCAAAGGAATGACTATTTTTTTCTGATTGAGTGCTTTACATAATACAATCATTCTTGAAGGCCATTATATTACGCCTTTTCAGGGCTAATTGACACCTAGACTCCTTCCCTAGGGCTTCACCCTACGTTATGATAGGCCAACTTTTTAGGCTTCTTGGTTTTCAATGTTTAGCCCTAATTAGATTGAAGTTGGACGCTAACTAGAAATACGACCGAGTATTTGTCTTCCTAATTCTTAATTCTAAAATTATTAAATACTAATTATCTACGGCTCCGCCCTTTCAGTCCCATTGCTGGAACTTAGCTTGCAAGTTGTAAAGTGCTGAAGTTTGGAGGTATTGAAGTCTCCAAACATAGTCTTGGCAGCTGTTTCAAGCGTCCGCTAGGAACTATCTCTTTCAAGTAACTCTGGGCACCTCACCTAATTATAAGCAGAAAATCCCTAATTACTTTTCTACTTTAGCGATTAGACGGTTTCAACCGTCAAACCGCACTAGCGGTGTTTTTTATCTTGAATCTAGATTCTAGCATCTAGGCTCTCCATTAAAAATGATACTTTCCGCTCTTTTCTTCCTCATCCTTTCCTACTTTCTTCACCTTGGCTTTGCTTACTTCTGCTTTTAAGCTTAAGCCCAGGCTTTCAATATATACAATTACTTTGTCTTTCTGCTCTAATATTACTTTACCTTCCTGTCCTTTCATACCTCCGTGCTGTATTTGCACCATATCACCTTTTTCAATTGGCTCTACGCTCACTTCCTCATATTCTCCTAACAAATTTTGTATGGCCTCAATTTCCTTGGGTCGAATTTTGGCATCTGCTCCTAAATGACGTACGAAATTCACTACTCCAGGAGTTTGCAATATCTTCAATCGCTCATGATCATCTTGAAACTTAACAAATACATAAGAAGGGAAAACAGCAACTTTTACTTTCTTTTTTCTATCGGACCATTGCCTTAGCACCGTTTGGGTAGGGCAATAGACTTCTATCCGTTGTTCGGTAAGCCTATCCGCAACTTTTTTCTCCATTCTGGATTTCGTGTAAATGGCAAACCAATATTCCATAAATTTTAATATATTATCCAAAATTAATGCTTCTCACACTTTATAAAAAGGAATTTTCGTGATTTCGATAAAGATTGGAAGATGGAAGATGGAAGCCCCCTACCCCCCAATGGCGGAACCAATACAATTAAGTTAAGAAGATTTCAGTTTTTCGCTTTAGCGAAAAACCTTTTGTTTTCTTTTGTACCTATTGTGGTTAAAAAAATCTATTTTAATCTGTTCAAAGCTTAGCAAGTTTTTACCACAAAAGAAACAGCAGAACACAAAGTAAAATAACTAAGGTTATTTTTCAAGGAGTGTATTAAAATATAGGGCTTCAAATCTTAACTTAATAGCACTGATGGGGGAACTGGGGTGGCGGAAGTTCAGAAGTTGGAAGATCGAAGTATGGAAGAGTTTTCTAGCTCATTGATACAAATAGATAACCAAAGACCAAAAAAGAAAGACGTCTTGAATCTAGAATCTTTTTTCTTGAATCTCCTCAAACAATATCCGCCATTACTTTTTCTACTCTTTTGAAGTAAAGCAGTCCCGTGATGAATAACAAAATGACAATACTGAAAGAAAAATAGGCAAAAATACTCGGTGGGTCACCGCCTAGCAAACTCCATCTGAAACCCTCTACCACACCCGCCATCGGATTTGCATAATAGACAAAGGAAGCCCATTCAGGAATTCTATTGAAAACATCTTTTGCTTGATAACCTACAGGGGTCGCATATAAACCAAACTGTACTAAAAAGGGGACTACGTGCTGAAAATCCCGGTAGCGAATAGTCAAAGCGCTTAGCCAAATACCCACTGCCAAGGCTGAAATAATGGTTAATATGATAAATATGGGGAGATAAATAATATTAGCTGATGGAATAAATCCATAATAGATCATCAAAATCACGACAAATACTAAGGCTATGGCAAAATCTACAAAGCCCACTAATGCTTTTGATAAGGGAATTACCAACCGAGGAAAATAGATTTTCTTCACCATTTCCTGGGCACCAATAATAGAATTACCTGATTGATTCAATACGAAAGAAAAATAGGACCAGGAAGCCATTCCGCATACAGCAAAGAGCGGGTATGGAATTCCACCCGTGTCAACTTGTGCAACTCTTCCGAATACTACTGTAAAAATCACTAGCGTAGCCAATGGCTGAATAAAGGCCCAAGCTAAGCCCAGAAAAGTTTGTGCATATCGCACTCTTAAATCACGGTAAGCCAAAATGTAGAACAAATCCCTATAAGCCCACAATTCTTTCAAATTGATGTGCCATTTGGGTTTGGATGAGTCCACTACTAGTTTTTCCATGCTGCTTGGGAATGATATTCCGGGTTTTCAATTAATTTACAAATATAGGGGAAAGAGTTAGAAGTTGGAAGGCAGAAGTAGGAAGATGGAAGTTAGAAGTTGGAAGATGGAAGATGGAAGTTGGAAGTTGGAAGTTTGGAGTTAGAAGATTGATCTCGAAAATAATCCTAAGAATTTGAAACAGCTTGCATGGGCAATTTGACCATAATGCTATTCCTCCCGGTATTCCAATAGATCCCCAGGTTGGCAATCCAATGCTTTACAGATGGCCTCCAGCGTTGAGAAACGAATGGCTTTGGCTTTGCCTGTTTTTAAAATAGACAAATTAGCCACCGTTACGCCTATGATCTCAGCCAATTCTTTGGATTGCATTTTCCTTCTGGCCAACATGACATCTACATTTACAACAATAGGCATGGCTTATACGGTTAACTCATTTTCTTCCATTAAATTTTGACCTTCCTTGAATACTTGCGTCAAAATAATGGCAGCAAATGCTAAGAATAGATAATTAAATTCTAATCTGATTCCTATCTTACCTGAACTTAAAGTAGGGATATGAATCAATAAAAGTATGATAGATAATCTGCTTAGATTACTAAATGCTTTTACATTATCTTTTGCAAAGGTTTTAATACTTTTGATATTAGCTACTATGTCTTTACCGTAACCAAGTATTTGAAACCAAATAATCAGTACTGACAGTTTCTGGATAATCACAATTATTGAAATCCAAAAATTATCCTCCGCTACGGTGTAAATGGTATGAGCTGATTCTGAATCTAAAAATGAAACTTGAAATGAAAGATCAGATAGCGTTAAAGAATCGTTAACAAAAGATCCAACAACCAAAACGACCAGAACTCCAGCAAGTAATGCAATAGCTACTCTTGCCACTTGCATTAAAGCTGTACTAATAGAAAGGATGATATTACTTTTCATAGCTTTAGGATTTTATAATCGTAAAACTATATAATATTATTGATAAACAATAATTATTTATCGTAAATATTCAAATCAATTTTAAATTCCACTTCTATATTTTCATTTACCTTCACCATTCCAAAGAATTTTTCTGGCGCTATCAGACCAAAATCTGTAATGCATAATTCCATGGTGGCATTAGAAATCAGTTTATCATTATTGAGGTTATTGTTGAGGTTGACCGTATAGAATTGCTTTTCACCGGTCATTTCAATCATAATATGAGCGGTCTTATTATGGGTAATTCTTTTGAGCTGAAAAATGATGAAGGGATAATCCTCATATTCTAAAAGATCATGCAAGTCATGAGTCATCTGTGAGTTAGGGCATTTGAAATTGAGTACTTTTAGGAATAGTGCTTCATGCTCAATTTCAATAACATTTCCCTTCTTAATAAGTGACAATTCAAATTCATTTTCAGGAAGTTTTGCATTGTAACTACAGTTAAAACTATTCACATTAGTGGTTCCATGAATTTCTACATAAGAATTGGAGGTATTGATTTTTACCAGCTTTTTATCTCCCTGCCCAAAGGCAGAAAAAAGCCCAGTAATTGAAATGAATAATATATGTAAAAAAAGAACCTTCATTTTTATGTTAAATAGATAGTAATTTAAATAAATGTAATAATTCTACTTAGTCAAGCTTAAAATAAAAAGGAAACTTGTCAGGTTTGTCCTTGATATTAATGATGAAGAACGCTTTCATTTCAGTTTTCTAATTTCTGGAAAACTGACAGGTTTGGGCTGAAGCATCAAATATATCATAATTGGACCAATAACTTTTCTAGAACAAATTTTGGAAAAATTAATTACTGCAATTAAAAAAAGCGATGAAGCATTGCTCCACCGCCTTTCCCTAAACAAGATGCTTCAAATTAGAAACTAATTGCAGCTTCAATCATCACACCCTTGAATTCTGCTCCTGCAAATCGTCCTGCCCACGCATCACCATTATACTGTTGATTTACATACTCTACTTTAGTAATGATGTTATCGGTTAAGAACCAACCACCACCGAAGTTCAATCGGCTAATGTTCATGTCCTCTGTTGCAGCTTCAGCCATTTTACCGTTTACGGTGTTGTAACGTCCACCAATGTAGTATCTGTCATTAGCACCAAATCTGTAAAGGGCTTCACCGGCAATTTGAGTCATGGCTCCGTCACCTTCATTCAACCCACTAGCTACTTCATAGATACCGAAGAATTCAAATCCTCCTGCCTTAATGAATGGGTTGATTTGTACAGCAGATATCTTAGTAAATCTTGCATTAAATCTTCCATCGAAATCACTACCCTGAGAAGGCACGCCAGCAGCATCGTTACCTACTGTATGCAATACTTGGTAATATCTAGAACCTCCACGGTCACCACCGTATAACCAAGTTCCAGTACTTGTTCCAGTATTTACATACCAACTACCAGTTAAACGGGCTCTGAAATCATCACTAATTTGCTTATCGAATCCTAATTTGGTATAGAAAGATGCTTTATTATCAGTTCCAGAAGTTACGCTTTGGTTTAATTTACCGTTTGTTACACCAACGACTGCCAATAATCCATTGTTTTGAACTGTTACTTCACCAAAAGCTTCAGTAGAAAATGCATCCATGATAAAGTTACCGACAAAAGGGTTGTAAATGGCTCTTGCATTATCAGTTCTTCTGAAGTGTGCATCACCATAATTAAACTCATCCAAACCTATGGTCACGGTAGTATATTTCATAATGCCTTCCATAAACCCTTCGCTTATGAAATCTAATTTATCTATTTGCATGTGTCCACCTTTTACCCATGCTTCAGCATGGTGGCGAGCAGAAAGATAGGTACGTAAGTGTAATCTTACTCCATCATACATTTGAACATCTAAATTGAAGTTTGCAGTGGGTAAGTTCATATTGCTATTTAACTCTTTCAATTCTAAACCTGAACCAGCTGCAGCATCATTACTTTGACTTAAGCCTTGAAATTGCATGGCAAAATCACCACCTACTCTTACTTTAACTCCTTCATACTCTACTGTATCAGCTTTTGAAGGTTCAAATACATTTAATCCTGGTTGCCCTACTGGTCTGAAAAACTGTAGGTTTCTACCGTCCTGTGCGAAAAGCACTTGCGCAAAGCCCATTAAGAGGGCTATCATTGTGAATCTAAAAAACGTTTTCATGATTTTCTTATTTAAATTGTTGTCTTTGATTTATTTATATTGTGCATTAAATTTTATGGTTACTTGATCGCCTGTTTTGATTGTTCCAAATACCGCAGTAGGTGGGTCAATTTCGAATACAGACATTTTGAAGGTGATATCTCCGCTGAATGCTATGCCATTACTTGCATCTGCTGTTACATTCATATTGACTATTTTACTCACTCCTCCAATAGTTAGTAAGCCTTTTGTACTCATAGTGGTCTTATTTCCATCCACTTTTACATTATCCATTGAGCGGAATTCATATTTGATAACCGGATGACTTTTAGCTTTCAAAGCTTCATAAGTGTTATCATCCATTGCAGATTTTCCACTTTTCAAACTTTTCACCGGCACATTAAAACTTAAGCTTTTAATACTTTGTAAAGCATCGCCTTTAATTTCCACATCTGCTTTTCCATCGAACTCCTCAGCTTCAATTGTCCAATCATGAACTGTTGAAGTTCCATCAATGCTTAGTTTAGTATTGCTTTCGTTTACCGTTAATTGCTGTGCGTGCACCAAGGGTGCAAAAAACAGCATCATTATGATCATTAAATTTCTCATAGCTTTTGACTTTTTAATTATGATATAAAGGTGGCAGGTAAATGTTAGGGAAACCATGACCTAGGTCATGGAAAAGTATGATTTAACGCCCTGAAGTCGTTTAAAGGCTGTTTTTGGGTTTAATTAACTCTAAATGCTTGCTTATGATTCAATTATCATTTTAAAAAAGTATTTAAAAAATAAAATTAATCCTTGGATTATTATATTTTTACCAAGCGTTGCTAGCAAACTACCATTAATCATTTCATATATGAGTCTTTTTTCAAAAGTTGTAGATTTCGGAATAAAGGATGATTTGTCTGATTCTATCAAAACCAAGATAAGGTTAGGTAATATTCTAAATCTAGCATTAATCATCATTATCAGCTTTTATGCCCTCATTTCTGGCTTAGTCATCCCTGAAGTATTGCCTTATTGCTTATATGGATTAATTGCCTATACAATTATATTAGGCACCTCTTATTTTGGTTTGAATATCCTCAGTAGGTTTTTAATGTCAATTATGCCAGCACTAGTTATAGGGATGTTGCATGCAGTTATTATGCAACAAGAGGATATGGTTTTTAAAGAAATTTATGCATTTCAAATTGTTGGGTCTTTAATCGCATTTAGTTTATTTGATTATAAAAGAGTTCAGTTATGGTTACCCGCTTTCATAATTGCCATATTACCGATCCTTTATATCTATGACTTGAATAACTACTTTGGAATTACTTTCGATAATTCCACTTTCCAACAAGCCTGGATTAGGATTACAGTCTTATTTGGAGCCTTTTTCCTCGGTGGCTTTTTATTTATCTTTTTGCAAAGGCTTAATCAAAAGGAATTCAATAAAGCCCAAGAATTAACCAATCAGTTTGCTGAAGAAAATAAAAGGGCTACAGAGAAGGAGAAAGAGTTAGGGGAGTCTTTGGAAAAATTGGAAAAAGCCCAGATAGAAGAAAAGAAAAGGGCTTGGGCAACGAAAGGTTTGGCAGAAATTGGTTCTATCTTAAGAGGAGAAGAGGATTTAAAAGTTTTGACTGATAAGATTATCACTTTCGTGGTAAAGTATTTGGAGGCCAATCAAGGCGCCTTGTTTCTATTGGAGAATGAAAGTGATGAAGATTTACAGCTTAATTTGAAATCTGCATACGCTTTTAACCGCAAAAAGCATTTGGACAGAAAAATGAAGCCTGGGGAAGGTTTGGTTGGCCAATGCTACTTGGAAAAAAATTATATCTATTTAACGGAAGTTCCTGAAAATTATATCACCATTACCAGCGGATTGGGCGATGCCAATCCCAGGGCAATTTTGATAACGCCTATGATTGTTAATGAGGAAGTTTATGGAATTTTCGAAATAGCCTCCTTCAAGACCTTCGAACAATATCAAATAGATTTCATGCTTGAAATGGGAGAAAACATTGCCATGCAACTCAATAGTTTGAAAAATAACGAAAAAACAAAACAGCTTTTAGTTGAAATGCAGGAACAATCGCAACAGCTACATTCTCAGGAGGAGGAAATGAGGCAAAATATGGAAGAATTACAGGCCACCCAAGAACAACAAGAGCGACTGGAAAGAGAGTTGCGTGCGGAATTAAATGAAGTTCAAAAAGACAAGGAAAGCTTAGAGCGCCAATTGGAACAAAAAGAGGAATTAATCAAAAAATTACAAAATGAATGATGAAACCACTCATCAGTAAAATAGTGCAATTATAAATCTATTTATTGCAGCTAATAATTATTGGAATACATTTGTAAAAAAATAATTATCAACGTGCATATACTTACCGCAAAGAACCTCAACAAAACATTTCATAAAAATGTAGCGCTCCATGATGTGGAACTGGAAATCCCAAAGCAATCAATATTTGGATTGTTGGGACCCAATGGAGCAGGAAAAAGTACTTTCATTAGAATCGTGAATCAAATAATCAATGCCGATTCAGGTCAGATTCAGATCAATGGAGAGAAGTTAGCCCCCAAGCACATCGGAACTATAGGTTACCTTCCTGAAGAAAGGGGCTTATACAAAAAGATGAAAGTAGGCGACCAGCTTCTGTATTTGGCACAATTAAAAGGCCTTTCCAAAAAAGAGGCCGTTCAAAAAATTAAAGCCTGGTTAGAAAGATTCGAAGCTTCCGATTGGTTGAACAAGAAAATAGAAGACCTTTCTAAAGGGATGCAACAAAAAGTGCAGTTCATCTCAACGGTAATGCATGAACCCGAATTGATTATTTTGGATGAGCCTTTTTCAGGTTTTGATCCCATCAATGCCAATTTGATAAAGGATGAAATATTGAGCCTCAGGGAAAAGGGTAGCACGATTATTTTCAGTACTCACCGCATGGAATCTGTTGAGGAAATGTGCGATTATATCGCACTAATCAATAAATCGGAAAAAATATTAGACGGGGAGAAATCCAAAATCAAGAATGATTTTAAATCCAATCAATACACTTTGGTGCACAGAGGCAATGGCATTTCCACCAATGACACTTTCAACCTGGAAAGTAAAGTTGAATTGGGCGATGGACTCAACCAATCAACATTAAAACTTGTATCCGGGACATCCTCTAACCAAGTATTGCAAGAATTGATCAATCAAAATGTGGACATAGTTTCTTTTCAAGAGGAAATTCCATCCATCAACGACATTTTTATCCAATTGGTAAAAGGAGACAAACAAAACATTCCAACATCATAACCTTAAAATAACCATCAGATGAGTAAGATAGGCTTAATAATTAAAAGGGAATTCGACAGCAGAGTAAAAAAGAAAAGCTTTCTATTGGCTACTATTTTAGTGCCTTTACTTTTTCCTGCAATTATAGGCGGAATGCTTTATTTCGCTATAGAAGAATCCAAAAATGCGGAACAACAAAAAGTTTATGTGTTGGATGAAGCAGGAACCTTCAATTTCGAGAATGATCAAAAATATGCTTTTGAAGAATTAAATATAAACTTAGAGGAAGCCAAAACTATATTTACGGAAAGTGAGGCTTATGCACTTCTATACTTGCCAAAAATTGAACTTTCTAATCCTCAAGGCATTACCATGTATGCCAAAAAGAACCCAAGCTTACAAGCCAGTTCATATTTTGAAAATCAAATAGAATCTCAAATTCGAGATCAAAAATTAAAAGCAAGTGGTATAAATGAAGCAGAACTAGAAAGCCTTAAAACAAATATAAGCTTAAGTACTATCAATGTATCCGATTCTGGAGAGGAAAAAGCAAGTAGTGCAGGTGTAGCTTACGGCATAGCGTATGCATTTAGTTTCCTGGTTTACATGTTTGTATTGATTTATGGAAGTCAAATTATGCAAGGAGTTATTGAAGAGAAATCCAGTAAAATAGTAGAAATTATTGTCTCTTCAGTTAAGCCATTCCAGCTTATGATAGGGAAAGTAGTTGGAGTAGCCTCGGTCGGTTTATTGCAGTTTGTCATTTGGGTAGTATTGATTTTTGTGCTTTCATCCGCTGTTTTCAGCATGTTTGATTTAAACCCAGCCGATATGCAGTCTGCCCAACAAAGCATGTCAGGCATAAATGGCAATAGTGAAACACAAGAAATGATGGAGAATTCTAAGGTAGGCGAGATCCTTAATATCGTTTATGATATTCCTTATGCTTATTATATATCTGTTTTTGCCTTTTTCTTTATTAGTGGCTATTTATTGTATGGTGCTCTATTCGCTGCTGTTGGATCAGCTGTTGATAATATCTCCGATGCTCAACAATTTACCATGCCGATCACCATGCCTATGATCATCGGATTTTTAGGAACATTCATGTTTGTGATGCCTGAACCTGATGGTAATGTGAGTTTCTGGCTTTCTATCATTCCATTTACAGCTCCAGTTGCCATGATGGCTCGTGTTGCTTTTGGCGTTCCTGCTTGGGAGCTTGCTTTAAGTATGGGACTGATGGTGCTAGGCTTTATTTTCACAATTTGGATGGCGGGCAGAATTTACAGAATTGGAATTTTAATGCATGGCACCAAAGTGAATTATAAAACTTTATTGAAATGGGTAAAAACCAATAGTTAACTTTGATATAACGTAATCTTCCAAGGTCAAATCTTGGAAGATTATTATTGGCTTTCCGTAAAGTAAATTAATTCCTATTTAAAGCTTTGCTTGTTAATTTTTAGCTACCGTCAAGCAAAACATCCAAAAAGACTATTGATTGGAATCATCCAAATTTTAATTACATACTTGGTGGTATGATGCTTTTGGTCAGTTTACTTCATTTAATCCGAGATGATGCTTTGAAGACTTTTAGCAAAGATTTAAAATTAACTTAGCTTAAAATGCTGAATCACTATTCCATTATCTTCTCAAAAGTAAAAGCAACAGTATTTAATTCACCATCTGAATCTTTTTGATGAAGTTCTATTACTAACTCTTGGTTGCTAATAGACTTTACTTGCATGAAACATCCGTCTTCTCGGTAAAAATATCCATCCTTATTAGAACCTACAAGTTCAAAATTTGAAATATTGGGCCAATATTGATCACCGCCTCCTCCCGTTCTGGAAATTAGATTTTCTGATATGAGAAGGGAAAATTGCAAACTTAACAACTCTTCCTTTATTTTATTAAAAGCCTTGGTGCAAATCCATTTTCCTTGGATTTCCTCCATTATATTATGATAATTCACTTCCATCTTAATCGATTTCATTCTTTATTAAATACCTTCTTGACTGAAACCCAAAGTGATCCATTTTTCTTTTTGTAGAAAAAGTATTTTGACTACCTAATATCTGATAGGAGGTATCAGAAGATATTGATAGTTCTGTAGAAAGCTTAAAAGTAGGCATACCAATATTGCCTGGTGAGTTCATGGGAACCCACCACAAGGCAATAATTGATATAACTAAGAAAAACTTCATCCCCTAAGTTTTTTATCAAATTTCGATGGTTATCCTTAGATTGGCAATACCCAAAAATGGGTATTTATTTGGAAAAGTAATTTTAAATCAAATGAAGGGCGATTACTCCGTATAAAAAACTCTTTTTACCCTTTCACTTATATTGGTTAGGATTTCGTAGGGTATGGTGCCAATAGATTCTGCCATATCGGAAATATGGGGATTCTCACCAAATACAATCACTTCATCTCCAGCCCGACACTCAATATTGGTGACATCCACCATGGTCATGTCCATGCAAACATTGCCAATAACTGGAGCCAATTTTCCGTTGATCATGACTTTTCCAACCCCTTTACTGAATTTTCTATTGAAGCCATCAGCATAACCTATGGAAATAGTGGCCGTTTTCATTTCCTCATGAGCAATACCCATTCTGGAATAACCTATGGTCTCGCCTTTTTTAATGTTTTTTACCTGTGAAATGACTGTTTTCAATGTTGAGACCGATTTCAACTGTCCGCTGTGTAGGCCTGTTGGGTCAACTCCATATAAACCAATGCCAAGCCTGACCATATCAAATTGGTAATCAGGAAATCGGCTTATGCCTGGGCTGTTTAATAAATGTAATATCGGTTTATAGCCTATTGCATCAATTATTTCATCCGCTGATTTTTTAAAGGACATGGCTTGCTGAGCTGAAAACCCATTATGCAAAGCCTCATCAGAACCCGCCAAATGACTGAATACAGAGGTTACTTTCAACTGTGGATTTTGCTTCAATAATGACTTCAAATGATCAATTTCATAGGTTTCAAAACCCAATCTATGCATCCCTGTATCCAATTTTAAATGGATTTTGAATTGCTTTTTCTGATTACGGGTATAGCTTGCGTAATCTTTAAAAACCTCTTGGCTGTAGAGTTCTGGTTCTAAATCGTATTGATGCAAAAGTTCAAATGACCTTGGATCTGGGTTCATCACCATAATGGGTAATTTAATTCCGTGCTGACGTAGAACCACTCCTTCATCAGCATAGGCAACCGCCAAATAATCTACATTTTGAAATTCTAGCCAATTGGCAATTTCATGGCTGCTACTGCCATAAGCAAAGGCTTTTACCATCACCATGGTTTTTACATTAGGCTTTAACCTGGCTCGGTAATGATTTAAATTATGGGTTATTTTATTGAGGTCAATCTCCAATACGGTTCCATGGATTTTTTGCTCCAATCGCTGGACAATTGACTCAAATCCAAATTTTCTTGCTCCCTTAATGAGAATTACTGCCTCTTGAAATGGATGGTCTTTTTCATACTCTAAAAATGAGGCGGTATCCTTAAAAAAAATAAGCTCCCCATCGTAATGATTTTCAAGCAAGGTGATGTCATTACCGATCCCGATTATCAAGCTCAGATTTTCAGAGGCCATTCTTTCTGCAAGTTGTTTATACAATACTTCGGAGCTAAGGCCTGTTTCCAATAAATCCGATAAAATGAGGATTCTCTTTTTATATTGCTTTTGCTGTACGAAAAACTGAAGTGCAGTATCAAGGCCTACTAAATCATTATTATAGGAATCATCCACTAAATAGGTGTTATTCTTCCCTTTCTTTGTTTCAAGCCTCATATTGAGCGGCCTAATATCATTTAGTGTATTTTGGATGATTTTGATTGGCAGGCCTTCATGCAGTAAGAGTAATAAACAATGAGTAATATTTTCCAGTGAGGCGTAATCTTGAAAAGGCACATAAAAAATATGAAACTGATCATCAAAAGGAATCCGAATAGCAGTTCCATTTCCGCGCTCCTCTGTTTCCACAAAATAGTTGGAAGTATTGTCCTCAAAAGACCAGCCTATAAATTCCTTTTCTTCAAGTTTTGGCAGATTGTGAAGCGCATTGGAAATCTCAGGGAAGTCCTTACAAAAGATGATAGTGGTCGCATCTTTAAATAACAGTGCTTTTTGATGGGCTTTTTCCTCCAAACTCGGGAAACCTTCATCATGGGCCGTGCCCAAGTTGGTATAAATCCCTAATTCAGGTTTGATAATGGCCTCCAATTTTTCCATTTCACCCATCTTGGAAATACCTGCTTCAATGATGGCATAATCTTGATAATTATTCAAATGCCATAATGATAAAGGCACCCCCACCTGAGAATTATAACTTCTTGGACTTCTGTAAACCGCATAAACGGATTCAATTAATTTCCCCAGCCATTCTTTTACAATTGTTTTTCCGTTACTTCCCGTGATGCTAATTAACTTCCCTTTAAAGCCCTTTCTTTTATGACCTGCCAATGCCTGCAAAGCCTCCACGCTATTATATGCTTTAAAAAAATTGGCCTTTGGATAGTTTTGAAGACTAATGTCTTGGTCAATAATAAAGTTTTGTATTCCTTTATTATAGAGCTCATCTATAAAATGATGACCATTATGGCGCTCTCCATTTATGGCAATAAATAAGTTTTTAGGATTTGTGACGATATTTCTACTATCAATGTAAATATTCTCAATAGCATTATCTTTTTGGAGCTGATGAAGATCTCCATTGAGAATAGTGGGTAGAAAAGAAAAGTTAATTTTCAAATTATGATATAAAATGAATGGTTCACAATAAATATTAAAAAAGCTTGCCCAAAAGTTAAATGCAATACTAATTGCAAAATTTCCAATTACTATAAATGGAACTAACTTTTAAACAAGCTTTGAATTATTTATTCTCCAGCATTTTCCGGTTTAGCGGAAAGATTTTCTAAAACCTCTTTTAACGGCACTCTTACACCCTCTTTATAAGGTACGATCCAAGCTTCTTTAACGCCCATTTTTCGTAATGTCTTTTTGAATCTGTCGGCTTCCCAATAATCCCTAAATCGACCCAAAGTAATTCTCTGCAAACCTTCTTCGGTTTCTTCTCCACTGAAATTAGGATTATTTTTGAAATATTCTGACATATCGATATTTTCAAAAGCCCCAACTTGCACTTTAAACCAAGTGCCACTTTCATCTAATGCATTTGGCTCACTATTCTGAGCCTCTTTTGCTTTTCTAGCCATTTCATTAGCTCTTTGCCTTTGGGCTTCAGCCATTGCTTTGGCTTCCTGAGCTTCTTGTCTAGCGGTTGCAATTTCAGCATTCTTAGTGCTCAACTGCCCTTTTAAATTCTCCACTTCCGCAGTCAAGCTGGCCACTGAACTCTTCAAACTTTCATTTTCTTCCACCATAGCTTTCATTTGCTCAGGGTTTCGCTTAAGCTCTTTGGCCATCTTCTTCATTTCCTTTTTTTCTTTCCTGCTCATTTGTGCGGAAACGGAAAATGCCATGCAAAAAATCATCAGTATGGCAATTAAACTTATCTTGCTTTTCATATCATCAATTCGGTTAATTCAATTTTGTACAACTAAAGTAAGTAAATAACTATTATAAAGACAAATAATACTATTTATTGTTTTTTCAAACTGCCAATCATATCTTCTGGTTTCACCCATTCGTCAAACTCCTCAGCAGTCAAAAAACCTAGATTAACAGCCTCATCTTTAAGCCTAGTGCCATTTTCATGTGCAGTTTTCGCTATCTTGGCCGCTTTCTCATAACCGATTTTTGTGTTTAATGCCGTTACCAACATCAAGGAATTATCTAAATGTTCTTTTATTCTCTCGTAATTAGGCTCGATTCCAACAGCACAGTTATCATTAAATGATACACAAGCATCTCCTATTAACCTTGCTGATTGAAGAAAGTTAGCCGCCATCACTGGTTTGAAAACGTTCAACTCATAATGCCCTTGTGTTCCACCTACTGTAATGGCCACATCATTTCCCATTACTTGAGCACAAACCATGGTTAAGGCTTCCGCTTGAGTAGGATTAACCTTGCCCGGCATAATTGAAGAACCTGGTTCGTTAGCTGGAATAATGATTTCTCCGATTCCGGACCTTGGTCCAGAAGCCAATAATCTAATATCGTTCCCAATTTTATTTAAAGATACGGCTATCTGCTTTAGTGCACCGTGAGATTCCACTATTGCATCATGAGCCGCTAATGCCTCAAATTTATTTTCTGCAGTTCTAAATGGTAATCCAGAAAATTCAGCAATTTTTTTAGCCACCAATTCAGCATATCCATCAGGGGTGTTAATGCCAGTTCCAACAGCAGTTCCACCTAAGGCTATTTCTGAAAGGTGATCTAAGGTGTTTCTCAAAGCTTTCAAGCCATGATCTAATTGTGAAACATATCCTGAAAATTCTTGGCCAATGGTTAGAGGAGTCGCATCCATTAAATGCGTTCTTCCAATTTTCACCACTTTTTCGAAAGCTTTGGATTTTTCCTTTAAAGTATCACGTAATTTCTCAATTCCAGGAATGGTCGTTTCGATCACCATTTTATAGCAAGCAATATGCATTCCTGTAGGGAAAGTATCGTTTGATGATTGGGATTTATTTACGTCATCATTAGGATGTACCAATTTTTCATCATCATAAGTTTTACCAGCCAAGATTTGTGCCCTGTTCGATACAACTTCATTTACATTCATATTGGATTGAGTACCGGAACCAGTCTGCCAAACAACCAATGGAAATTGATCATTATGTTGATTGTCTAAAATCTCATCACAAACTTTGGAGATTAAATCTCTCTTTTCTTGGCTTAAAACACCTAACTCATGGTTGGTATGTGCGGCAGCTTTCTTAAGGTAAGCAAATCCATGGACAATTTCCAAAGGCATACTGGCTTCAGCACCTATTTTAAAATTGTTTCTACTTCTTTCAGTTTGGGCTCCCCAATACTTATCAGCGGGCACTTTCACATCGCCCATTGTGTCTTTTTCAATCCTATATTCCATTTCCAAATGTATTTTTCGATTAATAGCGTAAAATTACAACTAATCAAATGAATTGCTATGATAAACTGCTAAAATCAACACACTAACAAATTATAATAATCAAATAGAATATTAAATAATTCATAATTTTTTAGCAAATGATAGAAAATTCCAATATTTTTGCACCACATCAAATTAAAGGCTTTAATGAACAACCTATACAGAAGGCTGATGATAAGTTTACTTATGATATTTGTCTGCGTATTATCAGTGAGCTATTGTCATCAATTAAAAGAAGGTGGAAAAAAGGTAATGTCATCTTTACAGGACATTTCTAAGGTATCCACAAGCTATGCGGTTTTCCCGTAAAATGATCACATCACTATTTCCTATAATTTAAAGGTAAATCTTTAACTTCTTATACCATTTCCTGTGTAAAATATTTGTATCTGGATCATAGTAGATTCAGTAGTTTATTGACATTCACTTTATCAATCATCCCAGCAATTTATGGACTTTTCCATTTGGAAACAGTAAAAAATTTGAAATTTGCTCCGGATTTACGAATTACCTACAGGAACAAATCATTTCAAACACCAGTTTAAAGGCACATTTTTACAATTATTTATAAATAATCTAATTAAAATCAGTTTTTTATTTGTAAGCAATCTAAATAAAATTAATTTTGCGTCATCATTAGAATCAATCTAAATACAAATATTAAATTTGCAAAAAATGAACAAGTTGAGATTATTAGGATTAGCGCTTTTGGCAGTATTTGCCTTTACTGCCTGTGACGATGAAAACACAGAAGGAGAAAATGATGGTAATTATGAAATCCCATCTACTTATGATTTTGAAAATGTAAGCTATACAGGACAAATCCAAAGATTGGATATGTTGGATGAATTGACTGTTTATATGAAAACAGCTAACAATGGCGAAGTTTTAGATGCTCAAGTAATGTTGGATATGTATGCCAATGAAAATAATGCATTTGATAATGCAGAATTAAATGAAGCGGATACCAAAGAATTGGAAAACAAAACAGTTGAAGCTGACATTGACATGTTCAAAGGATTTATTAGAGAGTTTGCTGCAGCAACAGTTGAAGCAGATGGTGGTGTTGGAAGCAATGGTACTCCTGGAGTAGTAACTTCTCCAAATGATGCCTCTAAAAAATATTTCTTCGATGCCAATGGATTTGAGCACATTCAATTAATCGAAAAAGGACTAATGGGTTCTTGTTTTTACTTCCAAGGAACCTCTATCTATTTAGGATCTGGTAAAATGGATGTGGATAATGATGAAATAGAAGAAGGAAAAGGAACCGCAATGGAGCACCACTGGGATGAAGCTTTTGGTTATTTAGGTGTTGCCACTGATTTCCCTGCCAATACTGATGGAGCAAGATTCTGGGGTAAGTATTCAAATGGAAGAGATGCTTTATTAGGAACAAATGAAGCCATTATGAATGCTTTCATTACAGGTAGAGCTGCTATTTCCAATAAAGATTTAGATACTAGAGATGAACAAATTGAAATCATTAGAAATGAGTGGGAAAAAGTATCTGCCGGAACAGCTGTTCATTACTTAAACGAAGCTAACGCAGCTTTTGCAGATGATGCGGTAAGAAACCATACTTTATCTGAGGCATGGGCTTTCATTCATGCTTTAAAATATAATCCGAACAAAAAATTAAGCAATGCCGAAGTTACTGCAGTCTTAGACGAGTTAGGAGACAATTTCTATGAAATCACAACTGATAACATCAATGCCGCAAAAGCAATTTTAGTAGAAGCTTACGGATTTGAAGATGTTCAAAATGAATTATAATATATAATGGTAAATTTAAGATTTTCTTTCTTCATATTAGTAGTATCTATTTTTTTCACTGCCTGTGATAATGAATCAGGCAGTGAAAAAGTAGATTTTGACAGAGAGGCATTTCTGATCAATATGGCTGATAATGTTATCGAGCCTTCTATCGAAAATTTTGCCTCAGAAGCTGAGGGGCTTTCAGTTGCTACTAACTCCTTTAATGAAAATATTTCAATTGAAAGTTTAGAGGTTTTGAGAGCTGAATTGAAAGAAGCTTGGTTAAGCTATCAACACTTGGCTTTTGTGCATGTTGGGCCCGTTTCAAGTGTCAATTTAAGGGATAGGGTCAATATTTTTCCTCCCAAAACTGATGTGATAGAAGAAAATATAAATTCACAAAGCTATGTTTTGGGTGCTGCTTCAAATGTGGCGGCCAAAGGATTTCCAGCATTGGATTACTTATTATTTGGAACAGGAAATGATGAAGAGGAAATCATAGCATATTTTGGAGACCCTAATTTAGGAGAAAACCGCATACAATATCTATCAGATGTAGTTGAAGATATACAAACAACATCTAACCTAATCTTAGAAGGCTGGCCTGATTACAGATCAACTTTCATTGGAAATACAGGCACTGATGTTGGAAGTGGTACTAGTCTTTTGGTCAATGAGTATAATTTCCAGTTTGACATCAGAATCAAAAATGCTAAAATCGGTTTTCCATCTGGGGGAAATCCTAGAACTGGTGGAGTGCTATCACCTGAAAATGTAGAAGGATATTATTCTCGTTGGTCTGGTGATTTAGCAGAAAAAGCTGTTCAATCTTCTATTCAAGTATTTAAGGGCGAAAAT
Organism: Marivirga sp.; assembly: GCF_051117495.1. Lineage (NCBI taxonomy): Bacteria > Pseudomonadati > Bacteroidota > Cytophagia > Cytophagales > Marivirgaceae > Marivirga > Marivirga sp. The sequence continues at coordinate 36,113 of NZ_JBNPEF010000008.1, forward strand.
TTTAATTCGGGTGAAGATGGTCTCGGTTTGGATGATTATTTATTGGCCTTGGACGCAAAAACTCGTGATGATTTAGACTTAAGCACTGCTATTATAGACCAAAAACTATTGGCATTAGAAGAAATGGAGAAAATTACACAGCCTTATAGCGAAGTAGCCTCCACAGAAGGAAGTCAATTGGTTAATGTTTATAATGCACTACAAGGAGTCATCCCATTAATAAAAGTGGATATGACATCAGCCATGTCTGTTTCTATCACCTTCCAAGATAATGACGGTGACTAGTGGCTTATCCACATATCGACCCCATCAAGCAAAACACATTGCACCATTAGCTACCTTTCGGGTAGCTTTTGGTGTTATGATGCTAGCCTCCATTATTCGCTTTTGGGCTAATGGTTGGATAGCTAAACAATACATTGAACCCGAATTTTATTTCCCCTATTTAGGATTTGAATGGATCAAAACATGGGGAGATCCTGGCATGTACATCCTTTTTGCCATTATGGGTATTGCCGCAATTGGAATTGCCCTAGGAGCATTTTACAGATGGAGTGCTACGCTCTTTTTTCTAAGCTTTACTTATGTAGAGCTTATAGATAAAACCAATTACCTCAATCATTATTATTTCGTAAGCATAATTGCCTTTTTACTGATTTTAGTTCCAGCTAATAAAGCTTACTCTTTTGATGCCTGGCGCAGAAAAAAACAAGAGTTTTATGTTCCTGCTTGGAGCATTCATATTATCATACTGCAACTAAGTTTGGTGTATTTTTTTGCCGGCTTGGCCAAACTCCAGCCTGACTGGTTATTGGAAGCTTTACCTTTAAAAATATGGCTCCCCTCAAGAGCCGATACGCCTATCATTGGACCCTTATTAGATTATAAAGTAACCGCCTACCTTTTCAGTTGGTTTGGTGCTTTTTATGATTTAAGCATTCCTTTTTTCCTATTGTGGAGAAAAACAAGGTTTTTTGCCTATCTCACCGTCATTGCTTTTCATTTTATGACTGCTGCACTATTTCAGATCGGAATGTTCCCCTACATTATGGTGGTCAGTACTTTAATATTTTTCTCAGAAGATTTTCATAAAAAAATATGGGGTAAACTTTCCCCTACTAAAGAAAAAACAATTTCGACAGCACCGAGCATGAATAATTCTGCTGTGTTAAAATATTTCCTAATAATTTATTTCAGCTTACAAATTCTATTGCCTTTCAGGTATGCACTATATCCGGGCAAGCTTTTTTGGACTGAACAAGGCTATCGGTTTTCGTGGCGAGTAATGTTGATGGAAAAAGTGGGTTATACGCAATTCACTGTTAACCTTCCTGAAAAGAAAAAAGCATTTGAAGTATTACCGAGCCAATATTTAACCCCGGTACAGGAAAAAATGATGAATACCCAACCTGATATGATATTGCAATTTGCCCATTTTTTAAGGGATCAATATCAAGCTGAATATAATGCAGAGGTGGAGGTATTTGTGGAAAGTTATGCGACCATAAACGGCAAAGGTAGCCGGCCTTTCATTAATCCTGAAGTTAATTTAGCCACCATTAAAAATAGTTATCAACATAAAAATTGGGTACTGCCTTACAATCAATGAGAAAACTTAGCGTCCATATTGTTTTATTCTTGATGATTGCATTTACTAATGCATTACATGCGCAAGGTATTAAAGGTGTGGTGAAAGATTCCGAAAGCGAAAAAGGAATTGAACTGGCAGAAATTTTTGTATTAGACAGTAAATACAAAGCCGTTACCGATGCTAAAGGTAACTATAAATTAGATTTGCCTAAGGGGGACTATAAAATTGCGGCCTTTTACTTAGGGAGACAAAGTGAAATCAAAGAAATTGAAGTAAACGAAAGTTGGGAAAACATCAATTTTACGCTAACTCCTTTATTGAAAACTTTAGAAGAAGTTAAAACCATTGGTAAAAAATCTGAGGTATTCAATATAACCAGGCTTAATCCAGTAGAAGGTACACTGATTTATGAAGCAAAGAAAAATGAGGTGATTTCAATTGATCAAATCAATGGTAATTTGGCCACCAATAATGCTCGTCAAGTATTTGCCAAAGTACCTGGATTAAATATTTGGGAAAGTGATGGGGGTGGACTTCAATTAGGAATAGGTGGTAGAGGTCTTAATCCAAACAGAACTTCTAATTTCAATACCAGACAAAATGGATATGATATCTCAGCTGATCCATTAGGCTATCCTGAAAGCTATTATACTCCACCAGTTGAAGCCCTATCCAAAATTGAAGTGGTAAGAGGAGCGGCTTCTCTTCAATATGGTTCTCAGTTTGGTGGAATGATTAACTTTTTGTTCAAAAAAGCCCCTGAAGAAACGCCAATTCAATTTCATACCAGAAACACTGCCGGATCTTTTGGTTTGTTCAGTTCTTATAATAGTCTATCGGGCAATACCGAAAAAATGGACTATTTTGTTTTCTATCAAAGAAAGCAAGGGGATGGATTTCGAGATAATGAATCATTTGAATCCAATACCTTATTTGCTGATGTCAACTTTGATATTGGGGATAAATTATATCTCTGCTTTGAATTCACGCACATGGACTACTTAGCTCAACAAGCCGGTGGATTGACAGATAACCTTTTTGAGCAAGATCCAAGGCAATCGGTAAGAGAGCGAAACTGGTTCGGTATTGAATGGAATATTCCCGCTATCATTCTGGACTACAGAATCAATGATAGAACAAAGCTCAACTGGAAAACCTTTGGTTTAGTTGGCTCTAGAAAAGCATTGGGTAATCTAGAAAGAGTAACACAAGCAGATTTCCCTGAAGAAGAACGTAATCTTCTTTGGGATGATTATGAAAACTTTGGTTCTGAACTAAGATTTTTGCACCGCTATGATTTTATGGGGCAAATCCAAGCGCTTGCTGTGGGTGCTAGGTATTTTAGAGGCAATACTCAGCAACGGCAAGGCCTGGGCCCGGCAGGCTATGAGGCCGATTTTCAATACAACAACCCTAACAACTTAGAAGATTTATCATTCCGTTACCCATCAGAAAACATTGCGCTTTTTGCTGAAAACATTATCAACCTTAATAGCAGACTTAGCATTACACCTGGCTTAAGGTGGGAATATATCAGCACCAACAGCACAGGGTATTATCGAAATATGGTGGAAAATCTGGCAGGTGATGTTATTTTTGATACTACTATTTATGAATCTAAAAATTTAGATCGTTCTTTTATGCTGGGCGGTCTGGGCATAAGCTATAAAACAAATGCAGATTTGGAAGTATATGGCAATATTTCCATGAATTATAGAGGAATAAACTTTAATGACCTAAGAGTCAATAACACTAATATTTTGGTAGATCCAAATTTGAAAGATGAAAGTGGTTACAATGCTGATTTAGGTTTCAGAGGTAATTATAGCGACTTTTTAAATTTTGATTGGAGTTTATTTTATTTGGCCTATAATGACCGATTAGGAGCTTTGTTGCGCTATGATGATGCTATTGATGGATTCCCTAGAATATACCGATACAGAACTAATGTGGGCAATGCAGCCATTGCGGGGGTTGAATCTTACACTGAAATGAACTGGAGCAGATTTTTGAACCCTCAACCCATTCATGAGTTCTCGACTTTTTTAAATGCCGCTTTCATTAGAGGAAAGTATGCAGAAGATAATATGGAAAGCTCTATTGCCGGGAATAAAGTGGAATTAGTTCCAGATTTGAATATTAAAACTGGTATTAATTACAGTTGGAAAAACTTCTCTTCCACATTACAATTCACTTATTTGAGTGAGCAATATACAGAAGCCACCAATGCTAAAAGAACCGCAACTGGTGTGGACGGTATTATCCCTTCATTTCATGTTTTGGATTTGAGCGCTAAATACAAATACAAATTTGCTCAACTTGAAGCAGGAATCAACAACTTAACTAATAATTACTACTTCACAAGAAGGGCTGTAGGCTATCCAGGCCCGGGCATCATCCCTTCAGCTGGCAGGAATTTTTATGTGACTTTAGATTTAAAATTTTAAATTTCTAGCTAATGCAGTCCTCACGCTGTCGCCAGCGTCTCGCTGGTGATGATTACTGGTACCTCTGGCACTTTACCAAATAGAAAGCAAAGGTTATTCCGTGCTTTTTTCCCCATTGGGGGTTAGGGGGCCAGAGGGCTTTTCAACACAGTATGCCAAAGCACAACCCCGATACTCACCGAAATATTCAATGAATGTTTAGTACCAAACTGAGGTATTTCAAGACAATGGTCGCTTTGATCTACCACTTCCTGCTCAACACCATATACCTCATTTCCGAAAACATAAGCATATTTTTCATTCGGTTCGGGAGTGAATTTCTTTAAGCTCAAACTATTTTCAGCTTGCTCCACGCTCATGATTTTGTAGCCTTCTTTTTTCAGTTTAGCAATAGCATCCAAAGTGTTTTCACAATGCTCCCATTCTACGGTTTCGGTAGCTCCCAAAGCCGTTTTGTTGATTTCCCTATGAGGGGGCTGAGCTGTGATACCGCACAAATAAATTTTTTCAATTAGAAATGCATCCCCCGTTCTGAAGGCAGAACCTACATTATTCATGCTTCTGACATTGTCTAGCACAACAACAACCGGATTTTTCTTTACCCTTTTGAACTCATCAATTTCCAATCGATTTAATTCTTCATTGGCTAATTTCCTCATATTTTATCATCTTTGAAGTGCAAAACTAAGAACATTTCCCTAAAAGCATGGCGAAGACTCAAGAAGCAAAGGAAACTCCTTTAATGAAGCAGTATAATCAGATAAAGTCCAAATATCCAGGGGCTTTATTATTATTCCGTGTGGGCGACTTTTATGAGACTTTTGGGGAGGATGCCGTGAAGGCAAGCAAAGTCCTGAATATAATTTTGACCAAAAGGGCAAATGGTTCCGCCTCCCACATTGAATTGGCTGGCTTCCCGCATCATGCGATGGATAACTACTTGCCAAAATTGGTTCGTGCCGGACATAGAGTAGCTATATGTGACCAGCTGGAAGACCCGAAATCCGTAAAGGGAATTGTAAAAAGAGGGGTGACAGAATTGGTCACCCCAGGCGTAAGTTTTGATGACAATGTTTTAGAACAAGGCAGAAATAATTACTTGGCTTCCATTCATTTTTCAAAAAATGCTTTAGGAATTGCTTTCCTTGATATTTCCACCGGTGAGTTTATGACGGCCTCCGGAAATCCCTCGTATATTGATAAATTATTGCAGGGCTTTCAGCCATCTGAAATCATATATTCAAAATCAGCAAGGGAACACTTCTCACAAAAATTTTCAGATGATTACAATGTCCATCATTTAGAAGATTGGATTTATGCTTTCGATTTTGCCTACGAAAAACTAACCAAGCAATTTAAAACCAACTCCTTGAAAGGCTTTGGTATAGAATCATTAGAGGAGGGAATCATTGCAGCGGGGGCCATTCTTCATTATTTGGAAGAAACCGAGCATAAGAAAATAGAGCATATTGCGTCTATTTCCAGAATTGAGGAGGAAAAATATGTTTGGATGGATAAGTTTACCATCCGAAACCTGGAATTGGTTTATCCACAACAAGAGGGCGGAATCCCACTTATCCAGATTTTGGATAAAACCTTAACCCCAATGGGTTCTCGCCAGATCAAAAAATGGATGGTGTTGCCCGTGAAAGACAAAGCGGTCATTGAAGAACGATTGCAAATTGTGGAAGCCTTTCATAACAATCAGGATTTAACTGAACAGTTGAGCGCCTCTTTAAAATCCATGGGCGATGTGGAAAGATTAATCTCCAAAGTAGCGGTAGGCAGAGTGAACCCACGAGAGCTAAATCAATTGAAAAAAGCTTTGGGCTTAATGGTTCCATTGAAAAAAGCTTTAGATGAATCCGGAGAGCAAGCCTTGAAAAAACTTTCCAATCAAATCAATCCATGCGAATATTTATATAAATTGATTGATACTCAATTAATGGAAGATGCTCCTTTGCATACCAATCAAGGAAATCTAATAAAAGAAGGAGTGGACCATGAATTGGATGAGTTAAAGAAAATAGCCTTTTCGGGTAAAGATTATCTGCTTCAGTTGCAAAAGCGGGAAATGGAAAAAACCGGCATTACCTCTCTGAAAGTAGCCTACAATAAAGTCTTTGGCTACTATTTGGAAGTGACCAATTCTCATAAAGATAAAGTGCCTCAGGAATGGATTCGAAAACAAACTTTGGTCAATGCAGAAAGATACATCACAGAAGAACTGAAGGAATATGAGGAAAAAATATTAGGAGCAGAGGATAAAATGGTGGTGATTGAGCAGAGAATTTTTCAAACGCTATTGCAAAATGCTATGGATTTTGTGAGCCCTATTCAGCAAAATGCCAAAATTATAGCCCAAGTGGATTGCTTGCTTAGCTTTGCTGAAATCGCCAGGGCCAATAATTATGTTAAACCCGCCATTACTGAAAATACTGCATTAGATATAAAATCAGGTCGCCATCCTGTGATCGAACAACAGCTACCACATGGGGAAGAATATATTCCGAATGATGTTTTTTTGGATAATGAGAGTCAACAAATCATGATTATTACCGGCCCCAATATGGCGGGTAAATCCGCTTTATTGAGGCAAACTGCATTGATTGTTTTAATGGCTCAAATGGGCTGTTATGTTCCGGCTAAATCCGCTGAAATTGGTTTAGTAGATAAAGTTTTTACTAGAGTGGGGGCCTCCGACAACCTTTCAAAAGGAGAATCAACCTTTATGGTGGAGATGACAGAAACCGCCAGCATCTTGAATAATCTTTCCGATAGAAGTTTGGTGCTGATGGATGAAATTGGTCGTGGCACCAGTACTTATGATGGAGTTTCCATTGCCTGGAGTATAGTCGAATTTTTACATAATCACCCGAAATCAAAAGCCAAAACGCTTTTTGCCACGCACTATCATGAATTGAATCAATTGGCTCATGATTTTCCAAGAATCAAGAATTATAATGTTTCAGTGAAGGAGATAGATGGGGAAATTATCTTTTTACGGAAGCTTAAAAAAGGAGGAAGTGAGCATAGTTTTGGTATTCATGTTGCACATTTGGCCGGTATGCCTAATCCAGTGGTATTGAGAGCCAATGAAATTATGCACCATTTAGAAAAGGATAAAATCAGGGATAAAGCCAACCGCAAAATGAATGAAGTCCCTAAAAATAATTATCAACTCAATATGTTCGAAGCTGATCCTGTACTTTCTGAAATAAAAGATTTATTGGATAAATTAGATATCAATTCGATGTCTCCAGTTGAAGCACTATTGAAACTGAATGAGATGAAAAGTAAATTGAAGTAATAATTCCAATCAATATTCTTAATTCCTTTAGTTTTCGATGAAATGAATGTATTAGTCTATCAATAAAATAAATCTTCTGACCTATAGGCTTTATTTAGAATATTATTCTGAAAAACAAATAATATTTATTGTAAAACAAAATATAAGTTTGTTTTACGGTTCATTTCCAACAACTATTATCTTATCTTTGCGTTACTTTATTTTACCTAAATCTGAGGTAAGCATAATTACGTAGAGTTTATAGTGAAAAACAAATAAACATTTTTTTATTTATCCTGTTTAATAATTCTTATGGAAAAAGTAATAAACATTCAACAAGCGCAAAAGGCAAAAAAAGATCCTATCGATTACTTGTCGGAAAATGTTGTGCTATTGTCTCTGAATGAAAGCTTCGATGTGCTTTCTGCAAACGAGACTTTCCTTAAAGTAACAGGGATAACTAGAGAAAATTTAGACCAATTAAATTTTTTCGAACATCTATGTGATAAACTTCCAGATTATATTCAGGATGAATTAAGTTATTTATTGAGGCAACAAAAATCTTGGAATGGCAATTTTGCCTTTCCAAATGTAGCAGGAAAATCTTCTTGGTTTCATACCAATATAATTCCTTCAAGAGATGAAAATGGCACCTACATCGGCTTTAATTTGCTAGCTACGATCGGAAAGTCTCAGCAAAGCATGATTACCGAGAAGGAGACTACAGAAAGCTGGATGAAAGCAATATTCAATGATGCTGACGAAGGCAATGTCTTAATTGGGTTAGATGGAAATGTAATTGAATTTAATGCCACGGCCTATGAGTTTATGTCTTGGTACACGCATAAAGAACTGAGACTTAATGAAACGATGACTCATTATTTTAGTGGTAGTTTTTCCAATACTTTTGAAGCACTTTTTCAAAAAGCTAAAAAAGGATATAAGCAAAAATTCTGTAGAACCTTTAAAAATCTAAGTGGATATGAAAAAGTGATGGAGATGGAATTAAAGCCAGTATCTAACTCTACCGGAACTATAATGGGTGTAATATTAAATTCCTCTGATATTACAGCAGAGGTAAATTTAGAAAGAAGGATTAGAGTTTCAGAGAAAAAATTAGATGATATAGCTTTTATCAATGCCCATGAAGTAAGGGCTCCGTTAGCTTCCATCTTAGGGTTGCTTAATTTATTGGATTTCGAATCAGTAAGTGAGGACAGCAAAATAATCCTTAATCACTTGAAAAAATAATTCATAAGGTGTCTGAAAATACTTATTTAACTAATGCAGATACTAACAAATCTGCCTAAAAAAACAAATTTAAAAATAAAAAACATATTTTTACTCCCCCTACTATTACTGTGTTCAATTCAAATTTATGCTCAAAAATTAGATAAGATCCGAATTATGTGTTCGGAGGAAGCGAGCATAGTTTTGGTATTCATGTAGCACATTTAGCTGGAATGCCCAATCCAGTGGTGATGAGAGCAAATGAAATCATGCATCATCTGGAAAAAGATAAAATCCGGGACAAGGTCAACCTCAAAAAGCATGAGACTCCTAAAAATAATTATCAACTCAATATGTTCGAAGCGTATCCTGTGTTATCAGAAATAAAAGAACTACTGGATAAACTAGATATCAACTCCATGTCACCAGTAGAAGCCTTGCTAAAACTGAATGAGCTAAAAAGTAAATTGAAGTAATATTTTTACTTTGTAGACTTTCCCAGCTTTCAAATAATCGGACGTTCTGATGGTTGAACATCTGCGTTTCTTAATTTTTGGAATAAGCATGTGAATTTAAAAAGCAGTAAAAATAATTTGATATATTTGATGGTTATTAAATGAACTTTTTGGGAAGAATACGGTTCGAAGGAAATTGATTACATGACTTATTCAGTTCAGAATAGCATAAGAACTTTACAATTTCTATAAAATAGCAATACGTTAAAGAAGCAATCTTTGCAATGAAAAAAATTATAATTATTATCCTTTTAGGAGGCTTTAGTCTCTCTGCTTATGGCCAATACAGCGAAACAATAGCCACAGCTCGTCCGGGCGTTGCCAATGGAGCAGGAACTGTAGGAAAAGGAATTTTGCAATTTCAAAGCGGGATTCAATTTGATAATGTTCAAGACACAAGAGATTCATCGCAATGGCATATCAATAATATTTCTGAAAACCTTGTTGTCCGCTTTGGAATTCAAGAACGACTTGAGGTGAGTGCAGTAATAAACCATATAAACTCGACAGAATTTATTAACGAAGATACTGCTAAGATCTATCGGAATGGTGTCAATACTAGCTTGCTAAGAGCAAGAGCTAAAATAAATAAGAACATGGCTTTTCAAGTCGGTATCCGCACTAAGTTGAGAGGCAAGGATTATCAAATTCGTTATTTCGCACCAAGATTTAGATTAATGTACAATACCTCACTTGGTAAAAATGCGAACCTAACGACAAATATCGGGGGCTTCTGGAACGGAAATGATAGTAAGCCTACAGGATTTTATGTGTTTAGTTTTTCCTATGCGCTCACCAAAGACTTATCTCTTGTTGCTGAAAGTTATGGAGACTTTGTGCGGTCTAAAATCAATAATTATTTCGATGTTGGTTTAGGCTATAATATCAATAAAGATTTGTTGATTGACCTAAATGCTGGTTGGGGGAAAAACTATCCTTATAAAAGCTATTTTATTACGGCAGGGGTTTCCTACAGGATTATCACCGGTTTTAGGTCAGAAAATTAAAGCCCGAATGGGAAAGGATGAAAAAATCCAGTTTAACAATTATTCTTCTTTGCTTTCTTGTGGCTCCATTAAAAGCGCAGGAAATTCCGGCCTTGGTTTTTTCGGGAGGAAAGAATTTTGTGGGGGAAGATGTAACGCAAGTAGAGTATGGGCTTAATTTTGAAAGGCAAAAATTGAATATTAGCCGCACTAACCAACAAATCTCACAATATGCGCTAATAAAATATGGGATTAATGATAATACAGATTTCTCCATCAGTTATAACTATGCAAAGGTGAAAATCTTTGTTTCTGACCAACTGAGGCGGTCCAATGGCTTAACTAACTTAGCTGTTGGAATTAAGAATAAATTGAGCAAAAACTACTCATTAAAATCAAATATTGGTTTTTCGAAAAATGAATTTGGGGAGTTAGAAGGAGGCGCGCAAATATTCGCAATATCAGAACATACCATTGATAGTTTTTTAGGCTGGGAAAACAATTTGGGACTAAATTGGAACAGTGGCCAACCACAAGCTAACCTCATGTACTTATCTGGGCTAACGTTTACGATTCCATACCCATTAGATATTATTTTAGAGTTTTATGGGCAATACGGAGAATTAACATGGAATAATTATGGAAATATTGGGGTTGGCTACTATTTTAATAAAGACCTCATGTCGGAAGCCTATTTAGGGTTTGGTAACACCATGAAGCAGCAAAACACATTCTTTTCTCTTAATTTTTATTGGCGTATAGTTCCCCTAAATGATAATAAAGAATAAAATTCAATTACTTTCTGTTGATCCAGAACTATTTTTTAAATCAAATCGTTGTCAATTTTCAAGATTAAAAAAGGAATAGTCCTATCTTTGTATCAACATATATTTAATTACACATTATTTAAAATGGCAGTTGCAGTAAAAGAAAACCTAAAAATTAGAAAAAAAGGCACTTGGAAAAAGGAAGTTAGTTTTGCCATCGTCCATTTATTGCCATTAGGCGCAATTTGGACTGGTGCCACTTGGTTCGATTGGACTGTCTGTGCTTTCTTATATGTTTGGCGAATGTTTTGGGTCACTGGTGGCTACCATAGATATTTTGCCCACAGGAGTTATAATACTTCGCGTTGGTTTCAATTTTTGATTGCTTTTTTTGCGCAAACCTCAGCCCAAAAAGGGGCATTATGGTGGGCATCGCATCACCGTCATCATCACAGAAACAGCGATACATTAAAAGATCCGCATAGCATGTTGCATTTTGGATTTTGGTATTCACATGTAGGTTGGATTATTGGTTCTGATTTTAAACATACTGATTTCAAGGTGATTTCTGATTACAGTAAATATCCTGAGTTAAGATGGCTCAATAAGAATTATTTAGTACCTCCTTTTATTTTAGCTATAACTGTAATGGCATTAGGCGGAATAGTCAATGGTGGAAGTATTATGGCCATGTTTACATCTGCAGGTTTTTCTACTTTATTTATAGGCTTCTTTTTAAGTACTATTATTCTGTATCATGCTACTTTTTCTATTAACAGCATCATGCACAAGTTTGGAAAGCAACGTTATGAAACTGGGGATGAGTCCAAAAATAGCGTTTGGTTAGCATTATTAACCTTAGGAGAAGGATGGCACAACAATCATCATTATTATGAAACCTCTGCTAGACAAGGATTTTTCTGGTGGGAGATTGATTTTACCTATTATGGCTTGAAATTTATGTCAATGTTAGGATTGATCTGGGATCTGAAACCAGTTCCAAAACACATCAAAAAATCAAGAAATAAACAAGAGGCAAAAGAGTTGAAAGAACAGTTTAAAAAACAAGTAGCATAAAAAATTAAAAAATTTTATGAATTGCTATTGTATTTTAAAAACAGCCTATTAAATTTGCAATCCCATTGGGGGAAAAGCGAGAGTAGCTCAGCTGGTAGAGCGCAACCTTGCCAAGGTTGAGGTCGCGAGTTCGAACCTCGTCTCCCGCTCAAATCATTGATAAGTGAGCATAAGGCTCACTTATTTTTTTGGCACATACCACCTTCTTAGCCGGGATGGTGAAATTGGTAGACACGCAAGACTTAAAATCTTGTGAGCATTAGCTCGTGCGGGTTCAAGTCCCGCTCCTGGCACAAAAGCTTCTCAGTAATGGGAAGCTTTTTGTTTTTTAGCAGGCATCCATTATTTTGCTTTTATGTTTACGGCTTATGCTCTTCAAAGTATTCATAAAAACTACATCTATAAGGGGTTTACATCAAATCTTAAAGATAGATTTAAAAGACATAATGAAGGAAGAGAAAAAACCACAGCTCATTACAGGCCCTTTAAGATTATTTACACAAAGGAATTTTCCAATAGAAAGAATGCAAGAGATCATGAAAAATGGTTGAAAAGTAGTGCTAGTAGGGAATTTCTAAAACAGATCTCAACAAAACTTAAACTTTTGTGAGCATTAACTAGTGCGGGCCTGCCTGTTTTTTATAGTAAGCCTGTTTTTATTCCCTCCTTATTATCTTTAATAAGTCATCCACTATATCAACATCCTGAAAAAGAAGTATATTTTGAATTTGTTGTGAAAAAGGCATAAAAAAAGCCCTGCATCTCTGCAAGGCTTTGCTCCTCTTCTTGGACTCGAACCAAGGACCCTTTGATTAACAGTCAAATGCTCTAACCAGCTGAGCTAAAGAGGAATTTTCCCTTTTGGGAATGCAAATATGCATGGCTCTTTTATTATTTCCAAATACTTCTTTTAAAAAATTGAAAATTATTTTTCAATAAGAATTCTGGCAGTTTTTAATACGTCTTTTTTTAACAAACAGCCATATTGACATGTTTAATTAATGCTGAATTACAACTATATGCCAATATGGCTTATTTTTTGAACCAAAATCAATTGGTATAGATTTTTCTATGGTATTAACAAGTTAGATGTTAAACCTTAAAAACAATAAAAGCTATGACACTTATAAAGTATAATCCAAGTTTACCTAATACTGAAAACAGAAGTTTTTCAAGTTTATTAGACAGATTCTTTAACGAGTCCTTCAATGGAATCGGTAAAGAGATGCAACACTTTGCCCCTCAAGTTGATATTGCCGAAAGCAAAAAAGCATTCGAAATTTCAGTAGCGGCACCGGGCATGAAAAAATCTGATTTCAACATCGACATGAGCGATGAATCAATCACTATTTCCGGTGAAAGAAAATTTGAGGAGAAAAAAGAGGAGAAGAATTTTCATTCTGTGGAAACACAATATGGTTCTTTTTCAAGAACATTCCATTTGCCAGATAACATAAAAGAAGATAAAATAGAGGCTTCTTATCAAGATGGAATATTGAATATCGTGATTCCTAAGGATGAGCAAAAAGAATTGAAAAGAACAATTCAAATCAAGTAATCTGTCCTTTTAAAATCAAAAAGGGGGCTTTTGTCCCCTTTTTTGATTTTCGACAATATGTAAAAGAACAGAAACGTTAATTCTGCGTTTGTAATGTAGATTTAAAAAATAGTAAGAGATGGAAAAGAGACAGTTTTTTTTAGGAATTATTTTTGCCTCAATCTTGAGTGCATTGATTTCAGTGGGGGGCTATATTTATTTCAATCCTAGCCCATCGGCAACGGACAACAAAAGTTTTGAAGAAATTCAATCCAATAACACGCGCTTTTCTAGTTTTTTGGATGAAACAGAATACAACGTCCCAGAAGGCATTAATTTTATCTATGCTGCCGAACAAGTAACCAAAGGGGTAGTTCACATTAAAGCTGAGGTTGAAAGAGATATTCCAAGGGGTAGGTCTCCTTTTGAAGAATTCTTTAGAGATTATTACGGTGATAAGAGTCCACAACCGAGAAAAGGACAATCATCTGGTTCGGGCGTGATCATCTCACCCGATGGTTATATTGTTACTAATAATCATGTGGTTGAAAATGCTTCGAAATTAGAAGTGGTATTGCACGATAACAGAAGTTACCAAGCCAAGGTAATTGGCACTGACCCCAATACAGATATTGCTCTTTTAAAAATTGATGAAAAAGACTTAAACTTTGTAGAATTCGGTAATTCCGATAATGCAAAAATTGGTGAGTGGGTATTGGCAGTGGGAAATCCATTTAATTTAACCTCTACTGTAACAGCTGGAATCGTTAGTGCTAAAGCTAGAAATATCAACATATTAAATAGACAAAACAGATACGGTATCGAGTCATTTATCCAAACTGATGCTGCGGTAAACCCTGGAAACAGCGGAGGTGCATTAGTCAACTTATCTGGAAAATTAATTGGAGTCAACACCGCTATAGCAACACCAACTGGAAGTTATGCAGGCTATTCATTTGCGGTTCCTTCTATATTGGTTCAAAAAGTAGTGAATGATTTGAAAGAGTATGGCGTGGTACAAAGAGCCGTACTTGGAGTTCAAATAGCTGATTTAAATGCTCCAACGTTAGATGATAAGAATTTTCCTACTACGGCAGGAGTCTATGTTGATGGCACTACACCCGGCAGCGCTGCAGAAGAAGCAGGCATGAAAAAAGATGACATCATTATAAAAATTGATGATAAAGATGTCAAAAATGTGGCTGAATTGCAGGAGCAAATCGCAAGATATAGTCCTGGCGAGGAAGTCAAAGTAACTTATTTGAGAGACGGAAAAGAAAAGAGCACCAAAGTTGAACTCAAGAGTTTAGAAAATACTACTGAAATAGTAAAAGCAAGTACATCAAGAATGCTGGGAGGAGCTATTTTTGAAGATATAAGCGAAGATGAAATGGAAGCATTAAACATCTCTGGTGGTTCAAAAGTAGCGGAACTTCAAGATGGAAAATGGAAGGATATTGGAATTAAAGAAGGCTTTATAATTACGGCAGTTGATAAAGGAGCAATTGAAGACACTGAAGACTTAATTGCTACATTAGAAGGCAAAAGAGGCGGAGTTTTGATAGAAGGTGTATATCCTGACGGTACAAAAGCATACTATGGAATGGGTTGGCAATAAACCCTAACTTTAGTAATTAATTTTCAAAGGCACTCAAATACGGGTGCCTTTTTCTTTTGTTATCATTCAAAAAAAGCCAATTTTGTGCCATTAAAAATCAACTATATCAGCTGAATTAATTGGGTATCAGCTAAAAACATACTTTAAACTATTTAAACCTATAAAATCATATTTTTTGTAATTAATTGAATACTATGGATATTAAGAAAACTTATGGCTTAGAAGAGGCCTTACAAAAATTAGGAGTAAAAAATCACAACGGAGGGACTTCAACAGGAAGTAACTGGATGGAAGGAAGTGGAAAAATCAGTTCTATTTCTCCAGTAGATGGAAAAGAAATCGCTTCAGTAGGAGTAACAACAGCTGAGGATTTTGAGAAAACTATCCAAACTGCTGAAGATGCTTTCAAAACTTGGAGTAATATGCCGGCTCCGGCAAGAGGGGAAATTGTTCGCCAATTCGGAAACAGATTAAGAGAACTGAAAGATCCATTAGGTAGATTAGTTTCTTATGAAATGGGAAAATCCTTGCAAGAAGGTTGGGGTGAAGTTCAGGAGATGATTGATATCTGTGATTTTGGTGTTGGATTATCTCGCCAATTATACGGATTAACCATAAAGTCTGAGCGACCTGATCATTCAATGCAAGAACAATGGCACCCTTTAGGAATTACGGGCATCATTTCAGCTTTTAATTTCCCAGTGGCCGTTTGGAGTTGGAATACAGCATTAGCTTGGGTTTGTGGTAATGTTACCGTTTGGAAGCCATCGGAAAAAGCTCCTTTAACAGGCGTTGCTTGCCAAAATATCATAGCAGAAGTATTGAAAGAAAATGACATGCCAGAAGGTATTTCTTGCTTAATCAATGGAGATTACAAAGTAGGTGAAATGATGACTAAGGACGCAAGAGTTCCTTTAGTATCTGCTACAGGCTCGATCAGGATGGGTAAAATTGTGGGGCAGGAAGTGGCGTCAAGATTAGGGAAATCCATCCTAGAATTAGGCGGAAACAATGCTATGATCATCTCAAAAGAGGCAGATTTAAAAATGACCTTAATAGGAGCTGTTTTTGGGGCTGTGGGTACCGCAGGACAGCGATGTACTTCAACTCGTAGGTTAATTATTCACGAAGACATTTATGATGATTTGATCGGTAAAATGAAAGATGCTTATGCGCAACTAAGCATTGGGAATCCATTGGACGAAAAAAACCATGTTGGCCCGGTAATCGATAAAGATTCAGTCAATAATTATTTGAAAGCTATAGAAAAAGCTAAGGCTGAAGGCGGAAAAGTAATTGTTGAAGGTGGAGTATTGGAAGGAGAAGGATATGAAAGTGGGTGTTATGTAAAACCTGTAATCATTGAAGCTCAAAATGATTTTGAAATAGTCCAAGAAGAAACATTTGCGCCTATTTTATATGTCATGAAATATAGTGGCGATATTGAAAATGCCATTGCACTTCAGAATGGGGTAAAGCAAGGCTTGTCTTCTGCTATTATGACCAATAATATGCAAGAGGCTCATAGATTCTTATCCTCTAGAGGATCAGATTGTGGTATTGCCAATGTTAATATTGGAACATCCGGTGCTGAAATTGGAGGAGCATTTGGTGGTGAAAAGGAAACTGGTGGGGGAAGAGAATCTGGCTCTGATGCTTGGAAAGCTTATATGAGAAGGCAGACCAATACTTTGAATTATGGAAATTCTTTACCTTTAGCACAAGGAATTAAGTTTGATATTTAATATTTTCGATGAAATGCACACGATTATTCGTGTGCATTTTCTATATTGAATTGTTTTTAAACAATATTGATTTTATTAACTTGTTCCCAAATTAAAAATTGTTCAATATGAGTAAGTATCAATCCGTCATGCTAATCGATGATAACGAAATCGATAATTTGATAAACCAGAAAATGGTTGAAGCTGCAGGCTTGTCAAAGTATATCTATACACATACAGGTGCGAAAAGTGCTATAGAGTTTTTAAAAAATATTGAGCAATTAGAAAATGACATAGTTTCCAGTGTCTTGCCTGATATTATTTTCTTAGATATTGATATGCCTTTAATGGATGGGTTCCAATTTTTGGAGGAATTCAATAAGTTAAAAGATAGCACCAAAGAGAAATGCAAAATTGTTATGTTGACTTCTTCCATCAATCCTCAAGATGTAAGCAAATCAAAGAAATATGATGCTGTTAAAAAATACCTTAACAAACCGCTTTCCCAAGAGAGCTTAACAGAGTTATCCATTTAAAAAAAAATTAAATAAAAAAAAGCCCATTTGAAAATTTATCAAATGGGCTTTTTTTTTGACCTTTTTTTAATTTCAAACCACCAATTTTTTGATAAGCTCGTCATCAAATTCAAGTAATAAGCTTGGCGCGAAATGTTGTATGGGTTCTAATGATTTGAATTTCTTAACCAACTCTTTTATTTTTTCCTCTTTATTTCTTTTCGATTCACTTAAGGAAATTTTCATGATTTTATTCAAAACTTGAATATTCATGCAATTCTCCTTTCCGATAATCCGTATTTGCCTTTGAATACTATTGATTAGCTGATTAAACAATTCATAGTCTTTCATTAAGCAATATTCAAGTGCCAATAATGTCTTTATTTCCAACTGGGCATTTTGATATTTCTTCAGGCTAACATCATTTAATAAATTATTTAACCACTTAGCCGCCTCTTCGTGCTTTTGGTCAAAGTGACAACTCAATGAGCGATAAGTTGCATAAGTGATATATTGAGGAACATCATCCTTGTCCGGCTCAAAATCCTGAAATAAGGCTACATTTTCTTCAGACAACATAATCTTTTCCGGCATTCTTTTCGCCCTTTGGAGTTTTGTAATTAAAAATTGAGCCGGATAAGTAAATAAGTTGAAATTAGATAGAAATGCGGCACAAGATTCGTTTACTTCCTCAAAATAATTTTCAGCCTTTCTATATAACCTATAATGATTATAATATTCTAGTTTTAAAAATTCATATACCAATTTTAAATGGAAATATATTGAATCCAAACTATACAACTCAAAAATCCCATCCGCTTTTGCCAATACATCTTCAATAGGATCTAAGTCAACATTATTTTCATCCTCTTCCACAAACAGCCTATGAAAGATATTTAAGCAGTTTTTATAAATAAAAAGTCGGTGTGAATCATATATTTGGCATGTGTTTAGCATCTCCTTGTTTAAGAGTACCAATTCCAATTTATTAGTTTCATCACCAGTAAGGGAATAATTACCGAACTTAATGAAATAACTGCTCAGTAAATCTTCTGCCTTATCAACCGCCAACATATAGGCAACATGACGGTTATATAATTGGCTATAACCAAAATATTCCTCCGTGTTCTGGTGTAATTTTTTTAGCGCCTTATAAACGATGGTGAGTTCGTTGGAGAGGTCATAATCAATTAATTCTTTCTCAAGCTTTTTTAATGTGGCAATGGCAATGGCTTTCTTCTTGGTAAAAATTATTTCATTGATGTTGGCCACTTTCTTTAGAATATCCGTTCTCGGATTTTCCATTTGTTGTAAAAGGTATTCTTCTATTTTTTGATTTAGCCTTGACCTTAAAGTATAATATGCATTGGTATTCACCTCTAGCTCTTCCATGATGGCATGATCACTAGAAGAACTCTCACGCATGGATTTTAGCAAATAAGCAGATTTTTCTGCACCACCTGTTGATAAACTCTCATGAACCGCAAGAAAATCCGCGTCTGAAAGTTGCATGATTATATTCTTAAGTTTCGCCATATTCTTATTTATTCACCAATTTTAATTCAATTCAAAGGAAAGTTAATTATTTAGATGAAAATCACATAAAAAAGTTAAACATTTATGAAAAAACCTTACATCTAAAGACAATTATTTCGTTTAAAACCACTTTTTATCTTTTAATTTTACAATAATCTTAATTTTTCCTGTTACAAAGAATTACATTTAAACTATTCAGAATTTAAGTCAATATACATATTATGAGATATATCACATTACTCCTGACCATTTTTTTAATAAGTTGTCAAAATGATAAGTCGTTAGATTTTTTTACTCAGGTTAACAATTTAGAAAAAATAAAAGGAAACTCAGATTATAAAGAAAGCCCGTTCTTAAGTGCAGGAAAAAGGCTTTATGTAGTGGGTCACCAAAACGGTACTTTCCCAGATTTGGGCTGGCATGTTGAGGGTGAAATGGGAGGAGTATGGCTTCATCCTATTAAATTGTTGGATGGATATCATGCTGAAATCAAAAAAAATAAAGACCATTTATGCTTAACAGAAGCCAATCAATTTATTAATTACCCCATAGGGGCTGAGCAAATTTTTGATTTCAACGATTTAGGCTTAAAAGTTTCCCAATTCCATTTTGTACCCGAAAATGAAAACGGATTAATTGTAGCCTATCAATTAGAAAACACACTCCCTTCAGAAAATCAATTTAACTTTACTTTTAACACAGCAATAGACTTACGCCCCGTTTGGCTGGCTGATTCTATGGATATTAGTGACGGTAAAGACGAAGGTCAATGGAATAAAAGAAATAATATTTTTTTGGCAAAGGATACTAAAAACAACTGGTTTACGGCTATTAGTGGAAAAAATTTCAAACCATCTAATGCTGAGAATTCTTGCAAGACCAAAAGAAAAGGAATGGGTTTTGACCAAGCGTTAGGACAGACGATAAATCTAAAAGCAAATGAAAAAAGGACTATTTATTTTATCATTAGTGGCTCTTCAGAAAGTGAAAAAGAAGCCATCAATACCGCACAGTATTTATCCAAAAACCACGATATATTACTACGTGAAAAAATCAAAGCATACCAAAAAATAAGCGAAACCAATAGTTTAAAAACCCGAGACAAAAATTTCGACCAAATGTTCAGGTGGTTGAAATATAATTCAGAATGGTTAATGCAAGAAGTTCCTGGAATAGGAACAGGCCTAACTGCGGGAAGTCCAGATTATCCTTGGTGGTTCGGAACTGATAATAGCTATGCACTTCAAGGTTTGTTGGTTGCGGGCATGCATGAGCAGGCATTAAAAACGATTGATTTGGTAGTTGATTTATCTGAAAAAGCGAATGGAAAGAATGGAAGAATAATGCACGAAGCCTCCACAAATGGTGTAGTTTTTAACCCTGGAAATTTAAATACTACTCCAAAATTTATAAGCATGCTTTGGAAGGCTTATGCCTGGACAGGAGATCAAAAACTATTGGACTATTATGATTTGGTTCATAAATCAGTTGATTGGATTGAATCTCAAGATAAAGATGGGAATGGATATCCTGATGGGGCTGGCATGATGGAAATCCATGGGCTTGATAGTGAAATGATAGATGTAGTAGTTTATCAATATGAAATGTATTTGGCAGCTGAAAACTTTGCAAAAGTAAAAGGTGATAAGGTTTTGGCCGATGAATACCATAAAAAAGCCGAAAATCTTAAAATGAAAATCAATAGTGATTGGTGGGTGGAAGAATTCAATTCCTATGCAGATTTTCGATCTCCTAAATCACAAGCCTTAAAATTGACCGAAGATGCCATCATAAGAGCTGACAGCATTGAAAAGCCTTGGTCTGTGACTGAATTAAACAACACTTTAGACACTATTAGATCACAAGAAATAAAGGGGACAGCCCCTTTTGTAGTCCATCATAATTGGATTGTCAATACACCTATGGAAGTTGGGGCAGCAGATCAAGATAAAGCAGCAAAAGCCTTATTAACCGCAGAAAAGTACCAAAATAGATTTGGGATGTTTGTTACAGGTATAGACCGGGACGAACAACAAGAAAAAGCCTCTAAATGGAAATCTTTTAGCTATGTGGGCGCTGTTATGACACTGCCAACGGGGGTGCAGGCCTTGGCGGAGGCAAAATATGGTAATCCGGATAAAGCACTGGCCTATTTAAAAAAATTACAAAACTCATTTAGTTACGCTCTACCTGGCTCTATGTATGAGGTAAGCCCTGATTTTGGCATGATGACACAAGCTTGGAATATTTATGCTGTGGCTGTTCCAGTGGTAGAAGAGTTTTTTGGCATTCAACCTAAAGCTTGGAAAAATGAGATTTTAATAAGGCCAAATTTACCTACCGAATGGACAGACATAAGCCTTGAAAATATAAAAATAGGTAATAACAAGCTAGATATATCAGCCAAAAGAGTAGGTAATATATTGGAATTCCGTATTTCTCAGTTACATAACTGGAAAATAATTTTTGACTTCCCTGAAGCCAAGACCATAATTTATGATGGAAATAAAATTAAGGGAGGAAAAGTAGAGCTATATGACAGACTCCATAATTTGAAGATTGAGTTTTAAATTTATAAAATGTATTTTACCCGAACATTTTAAATTCAAAGGCGTTATAAAAATTATGAACAAAGAACTTATTATACAGACAATAGTGATCACATCAGCCATTTTATTTCCTTTTGTTACGGGATTTATTAATTCCAGAAGACAAGAGAAAAAATTAGTACATCAAAAAGTGAAAAGCAATTAAGCTTTTCACTTTTCATTTAACCATTCTTTAAAACTACTTGCCTTAGCTTGACTTATCACGCAATCATCTGTTTGCTCTGGCTGAAGTTGTACAAATAACTTACCTTTAAAGTATGGCTCTATTATTTTAATGGACTGGATGTGAATAATATATTGCCGATTTGCTCTGTAAAATTCTTTAGGATTCAGTTTAGCTTCCAAATAATCCAAGGTATCATTGATTAAAAAGCTATCTGCATTGGTGCAAACCAGATGAGTTAAACCACTTTTGGAATAAAAATAGGCTACTTCCTCCACTGGTATAACCTTCATATTTTGTCCTTTTTTAACCAAAAATCTAGTCTTGCTATCCGCTTCGCTAGCTTTCAATAAAGCTTCCATATTCACTTTCTGAGGAATAGCTTCTTTCTGGTTTTCAAATTTTTCTATGGCTTCTTTAAGCTGTTCATCCTTTATGGGTTTTAGTAAATAGTGAATACTATGCACCTTAAAGGCTTCTATGGCATATTTATCGAAGGCCGTGGTGAAAATTAGCGGTTGGCTAACCGTTATTTTCTCAAATATTTCAAAGCTTAAGCCATCCGAAAGGTGAATGTCACAAAATATTAAATCAAAACTAGCTTCTTGACTTAAGTATTCGCTTGCTTCTAACACTGACTCCAATTTGGCTACACAATGCCATTTCGGTCTGATTTCTTTAATCTTTTTCTCTAGTAATTGAGCCGCTAAAAACTCGTCTTCTATGATGATGTAGTTCATGAAGCTTGCGATTTAAGTAAAGGCGCTTTAACAATAAAATATTGATCTGTATTTTCAATCAACAATTTCTCATTGCCTTGTAATTCATATCTTGCTTTTATATTTCTCAATCCGATTCCTGTGGAGGTGGAGGGTTCAGTTCTTTCTTGTTTATTATTTTTAACTACGATATAATCTCCCTCTTGGTAAATTTCAATAGACAGAGGGTTGCTCTTATTAAAACCATTATGTTTTATAGCATTTTCCATTAACATCTGGCTTACCCCTGGAGGAATTAGCCAATTCGTATTATTTTCCTTTATCTTAATTTCTATTTTTAAATGATTATGAAATCGAGTTTGTAATAAATCTCTATAGCTCTCCATCACTTCTATTTCTTTTTGTAATGGAATTAAACTCTCATTGATATTCTCTAAAAACACTCTGTAAATATTGGACAATTGCTCTAAAAATAATTGCGCTCGTTTAGGTTCTAATTCAATTAAGGAATTGAGGATATTAAAGCTATTGAAAAGAAAATGAGGATTGATTTGATTTTTTAGGGTCTGTAACTGGGCCTTGGTATTTTCCTTTTGTAGTTTTTGAGCGTTTAGTTCTGCTTCCGCAAGCGCCTTCTTTGATTTTATCTGCTCCACAAAATAGTAGTATCCAACGGCTACAATCATTTGAACTGAAATAACAAGCCGTTTCCGTTCAACAGGAAAGTCATTTTCTTTGATCCAGTCTGCATAGTAGATATCTACTGGTATTATAATGATCACATAATTTAAAAAGAGACTTACCAAAAGCACGGTTATAAGTTCTAATATTCTTACAGTGAGTAAATTTTGCCCATTTTGGCTCAGCTTATTGAAGAAACCAGAAACATACTTTGAGCCAAAAAATATTATGCACAAGTAAATGACGACTAAAAAGAAATTAAAATTTATCATAGTGATGGGGTTTCGAAAAACGCCATTCACAATAAAACTTAACAGATAATAGATAAAGTATGAACTGAGAAGTGCCTGTAGGAATATTTTACCATTCCACTTATTAAAAACCTTTTTCATTCGCTGAAACATCTTCAATTGCTAAAATAGCAAGTTTTCTTGATAACTTCATCCTGCTTTTATTCCATTTCAAGTCAAAAATATCCGGCTTCATCAAACCCAATAGTAAAAAAGCACTCACATCAGGGCAAGTTTGTATCAAATCAATTACAAACTAAACCCCCGAAAACATGAAAAATTTAAAATTAACACTCGGAATTTTAGCCATATTATGTATGGCTTCTCTTCAAGGAAAATCGCAATCCATTATTGGACAAATTGAAGATGAAAATCAAGAGGCCGTTCCTTTTGCGAATGTAGTCTTACTTAACAAAACTGACAGCAGTTTAATCAGTGGAACCACTTCTGGCATGCAAGGAAAATTCAGCTTGCAAAGTCCTGAGCCAAATGATTACTTATTAAAGATATCTGTGATGGGACTTACAGACTATTTCAGGACAATCAATAAATCGGAAAGCACTAAAGATCTCAATTTAGGTGTGATTTCGATGAAAACCAGCACAGAAATACTGGAGGCAGTAGAAGTAAAAGCACAGCGTCCTCAATTTATTACCTATGCTGATAAGGTGGTGATGGATGTGGAAAACACCAGCTTACATGATGGAACCACGGCTTTGGAAGCCTTGAGTAAATCTCCTGGAGTTTGGGTAAATAAAGATGGAGAGCTTTCCATTAATGGCAAAAAAGGTGTTCGAATTTTGCTTGATGGCAGACCAACTTATGTAAGCGGAAGCGATTTGAAATCGATGTTGGAAGGCATGTCCGCTGAGTCTATTAAAAACATAGAAGTGGTCTCAAACCCATCAGCAAAATACGATGCAGAAGGAGCTGGCGGTGTGATTAACATCAACTTTAAGAAAAACTCTACTCGCGGGCTCAGTGGTAGCGTATTCTCAAATTATAGATTTAATGGTGCTCATTCTACCTTTAGCGGACTAAATTTAAGTGGTAAGAAAAATGGTTTGGGCTATTATTTTAACGCAGATGCGGGTTCTACTCCTTTTTGGAGAGACATGCAAGCTAAAAGAACGGTAGCACAAAATGATTTTGTTCTTACGCAAGATGTGAAAGATAGAAGAGATCTATACAAAACAAATGTCATTAGTGGATTTGATTACCAATTAAATGATAAGCTTTCTTTTGGATTGAGTTACAGGGGCACAGGTAAATTAAGAGATAACCACTGGGATACAGAAAGCAAGATAGTGGAAGGCGAAAATCAATTTGATGTGGATGCCTATAATGACAATGACGTACAAACACATAATCACACAATAAATGGATTTTTTAAATATGATTTCTCGGATGTTTCTAAAATTAGCTTTGATGCTACATATGCAGATTTAAATACTTTTCAGCAATCACTATTCCAAAACTATTATAAAAATGAAGCCAGAAATTATGAGGAATTAAGCAATGAAAACGAATCCTTCTTTAACATTAACAGTATTCAAACAGATTATGAAACGCATTTGAATGGGATTGACACAAAATTTGAAACGGGTTTAAAATATAGCCAAGTGACCTCTGACAACAGTTTAGATTTCTACTTAAATGAAGAGGACGAAAAGGTTTTTGATGTAAATCGTTCTAATGAATTTTTATATAAAGAAACCATAAAAGCAGGCTATATTAATTTCAGCAAAAAAATTGGAGAGAATACAAATCTTAAGGCTGGGCTTCGAACTGAACATACTTTAATGGACGGTACTGCCACACAATCATCTTTGGATGATGGTAAAATTAAAAGAGACTTTTTAAGTTTTTTTCCAAGTGTTTTCCTTCAACACAAATGGACAGACAACTACAGTACTAATTTGAATTATTCCAGAAGAATTTCAAGACCTCCTTATATATTTTTAAATCCAAGCATTATGTACACGGATCCATATTCCTACATTATTGGTAATCCAGAAATGAAGCCAAGATTTACCGATGGTATTACTTTCACACAAGTTTTTACTCAGCAATTTAACTTAAGCATTGGGTATGATGAAGCAAAAGATTTCATAAGCGAAATTCCTACTGTAGATCCTTCTAACAACAATACAGTCTTTCGAATGGGTAATATTGATGAAATGCAAGCAGTAAATTTAAGTATTTTGGCTCCTGTTCAAATAGCCGATTTTTGGAGCCTTAATTTTCAGGGAATAGCTACTTATCAGAAATTTTCAACAGTGCATGAAGGACAAAAAATCCTTAACAAAGGAACAACTTTTAATATCAGAGCAACTCAGAGCATTCAGTTGCCAGGTGAAATAAAAATGGATGTTTTAAGTGCATATCAAAGTCCGGAAATTTATGGTGTATATCAAATGGAGGGTTATTGGTTCACTGATGTAAGTTTCAAAAAATCTTTTATCAATGAAAAACTGGATGTTTCAATAGCCTTTAATGACATCTTCAGAAGCTTTAAGTTTACTGGTTCATCTGTTGTGAATAACAATTTAACTAAAGTTACACAATATCAATATCAACAAGGTATCCGATTAAATTTACGCTACAAGTTTAGTTTAGGTGATCAATTCAAATCCAAACAGAAAAAGATTAATTTGGAAGAATTGCAAAGAGCGGGGGGAGCGTAATTGAAGTAATTCAGTAAACTCCCGTTAGGCCCTAGCCGTTTGGTTAGGGCTGTTTTTCATTTTGATACAAGCTTATGAATCTGCTCTAAATGCTCCTTCTGCAAAGGCTTTGTAAAATAACCTTTGACTAAATTGAATTGATCAGATTTTGCAATATCCGCCTTATCTGATGATGAACTTAGCATAAAAACATAGGTGTTATTAGAAGAAACAAAGGATTCAATATTCTCCAAAAACTCCCATCCATTCATGAGCGGCATGTTGATGTCTAAAATAATAGCATAGGTTTTATCAGGCGAGTAATCCTCTTTTAAATACTCTAGCGCATAAGTACCGTCCAAAAATTTTTTGGGTTCTTGAAAAAATGTATCTCCTTCGAATATCATTTCTGATAGCTTTAAGGAAATTTCATCATCATCTACTATAAGGTTTTTCAAATTATTCATTTACTTTGGTCGTTAATGTTTACTGCTTGTGATTTATTAACCACAGATTTCACTATTTCATCTAGTTCATCAGCAGATTTCAATATGTGATTATAGAAAATCGTTTTATCACTTTCGCTAATCTTTTCATCCTTCATGGCTTGCACTAAGCCCATTAAACGTGCTAAAGGTGCCCTTACCACATGTGATTGCGTCCATGCAATATCCTTTAATATTTCGTTTTGTTTTTCAACTGCCTCTATATGAAGATTCCTTTCTGTTACGTCATTCACTAATATAATTTGAGCTTGGCGTCCTTTATATTCAAAACTATTAGAGCGTATTTCCACTTTAATTTTTTCACCATTCTTCTTTAAATGGGTGAATTCGCCATGAAATATGTTTTTATGTGGTTTCCTTACATTTTTTATTGAATTTTTCAATGCTGGCAGTTCCTCTTTGGGCCGAATTTTAGTAATATCCATCTTAAGAAATTCCTCATAAGAATAACCATAATGTTCTATGGCCGCATCGTTTACGTCTAAAAATTTGAGTGTCTCCTTATCAAACACCCACATGGGTAATGGGCTAAAATGAAATAGATCAGAGTACCTTTGCTCCGATTCCTTCAAATTCACCATTATTTTATTTCGCTCTATATTATATAAAATGCTTTTATGAAGTACCGTAGCATTTAAAACATCTTTTAATAAATAGTCTGATGCGCCCAAAGACAAGGTTTTGATAGCAAAATCTGCATCAGGATATCCTGTTAAAATGATAATGGGTATATTTTTAGAAACATTTTTAATTTCATTGATTAATTCTTCTCCTTGTTTATCGGGAAGACTAAGATCAAGAAATATTAAATCAGTGTGAGTCTCTGTATCTTTAAGTATTTCTGTAGCTGACTTAAAATCTTTTGCCCATTTGATGCTTTTAGTCACATTGGTTTCATCAAGAAAATCCTCTACCAAAAGATAGTCACCAGGATTATCTTCCACTACTAAAATATCATATCGGCTTAAATTTTTTGACATATCATTTTTTACCTCTAGGTAAACTTACAATGCTAAACCAAAATTGTTCAATCCCTGAAATAGCTTCCATAAACTCATTAATTTCTACAGGTTTACTAATGAAACAATTCGCATGATTATGATAAGCTTTGTTGATATCACTGTCAGCTGAGGAAGTAGTGAGCATAATAACAGGTATTTGCTTTAATTCTTCATTGTTTTTGATTTCAGATAAAACTTCATGGCCACTCATAATAGGAAGGTTAATATCCAATAAAATTAAGTCTGGCAGAATTGCATCTTCGTATCCCTCATTCTTCATCAGATGATCTAATGCTTCTCTACCATTTCTAGCGACATCAACGGTATTAATAAATTTACTATCTTCCAAGGCCTCTTGCGTTAATACAATATCGCCTTCGTTATCCTCAACTAAAAGGATACGGATGGGTTTTGGTTTCATTATTCCTTTTTTCATTATTTAAAGCTAATAAAGTTTTTAGAAGCTCATTTCGCACTCTATCCTAAATCATTACACAAAAATTTTTTAAATATTTTAATTCCATTTTAACTAAGTCAAACCTTTAAATGGTATGAAATTTAATTCAACAAAATATAAATCAAATTCCAACACCTCTCTAAATCAATGACTTTTGTCATACTTTTTAAAAAGGGTGTGGGTTAAATTAAAATATTTATAAGAAAATTACATAAATTAATCGAGAAATAGTATATATAAATAGTAATTTTATATTAGCTACTAGTTTATCTAATGACCAAGAAATATTACATCAATAGTTTTTTAAGGAGATAATTTTATTTAGGAATAGTAAAGTAAAAAGTTGTTCCTTTTCCCACTTCCGATTCAAGCCAAATCCTTCCCTTTTGGTTTTCTACTATTTTCTTTACTATAGCAAGCCCCATTCCGGTGCCTGAATAGGCTGTTTTATTATGAAGTCTTTGGAAAATATTAAATATTCTTTCAAAATATTTTTCTTCTATGCCAATTCCATTATCCTTTACCGTAAACTTCCATTCATTTTTAAGCTCTTGAGCTCTTATTAATATCTTAGGCCTTGATTCTGCATGCCTGTATTTCAAGCCATTGGAAATTAAATTTTGAAATAGCTGTATCATGGGAGATGGATGTCCCTTAATGATTGGCAAATTATCAAAGAGTACTTCCGCATTTAATTCTTCAATCTGCTTTCTGTGCAATAAACAAACTTCATTTACTACTTCGTTTAAATCAACATCAACAAAATCCTCTTCTTCCTTACCTATTCTTGAAAAATCTAATAAATCCAATATAATTTGGCGCATTCTTTTGGCACCATCTACCGCAAAGTCAATATATTGATGTGCTCTGTCGTCAAGCTGTTCACCATATTTCTTTTCAAGTTGAGTAAGAAAACCGGATACCATTCTAAGCGGTTCCTGTAAATCATGAGAGGCAACATATGCAAACTGCTCTAATTCGGCATTAGAAATGGAAAGCTCATGGGCTTGTTTTTCAAGTTTTTCGTTTATATCTAAAAGCGATTTTTCGTAATTTTTTCTGTCGGAAATATCGGTGGTGGCACCAATCATTCTAATGGCATTTCCTTTTTTATCTCGCACTATATAACCTTTATCAATAACATAGGCATAAGCCCCCGATTTTTTTTGAAAGCGGTATTCTTCTTTCCAAAAATTCACCTTTTTATCGGCTAAAGCTTCATTTTGGGATTTTAATATATGCGCAAGGTCATCGGGATGTACATGGCTTTTCCAAAAAGGCTTTTTAATGTTGGCTTCCTCATTAGAATAACCGAACTGCCTTTCAAAACCGGTTCCAAAACGGATTGATTGCCCTGTACTTAAATCCCAATCCCAAATGGCATCGCTAGTGGCCAAGGCTACTTTTTCAAAACGTTCATTGGAGGCCCTGATTTTTTCCTCAGCTGTTTTTCTTAGGGTCACATCCTTGAAATATACTGCTAATCCTTTTTCTGAGGGGTAGGCACTTACTTCAAACCATTTTTCAAGGGGAGGAAAATATTCTTCAAAATGAACAGTCTCTTGATTGTCAACTGCTTTATGATATTCTGTGTAAAATTTAAGGTTTATGGCCTCTGCATATTCTTCCCATAAATTCTTATTGAGGATATCCTTTCGTTTTTTTCCTAAAAGCTTTTCCGCTTCTTTGTTCCAATAAGTAACGGTCCAGTTATGATCTACTGCGAAAAATGCATCCCCAATACTCTCAAGTATATCTTCCTTTTCTTTTAAGGTCTCTTGAGCTTTTAACTCAGCACGCTTTTGTCCATCTATATCTTGATAGCTACCAAAAATACGGCTGGTCTTATTTTTTATTCTATCGGCCTGCCCGATGCAGCGGATCCATTTTTCGGATCCTTTTTTAGTATTGACTAAAAGTTCTAAATCAAATTCCTGACCAGTATCAATTAAATTTTTGATGGCCTTTTCAATTTTAATCTTACTTTGAGCTGTATAAAATGCCAATCCTTCGGATATTGAAGGTTGATAATCAGCTTCTACCTCAAGAATTTTTTTGGTCATAGGAGACCAATAGACTTTTTCCTTTCCATCCGCTAAATTCAACTCCCAACTTCCTATTTTGGCTAACTCCGCTGTTCTATCCGCCAAAATTTCTAATTCTCTCAGTTCTGTGATATCCGTAATAATAGAATCCCAGATAATAGTACCATCAATAATTTTTTGAGGATTGCCAAAGCCTTCATGAAACCTTATGGAACCATCAGGCATGACATAGCGCCATCTGGACTGCCATTTGGTTAAATTTTCCGCAGACTCCATTATGGAGTCTTTAACCTTATCTAAATCTCCACCTTTTTCTATATTTTCCCATATAATACCTGGGTCTTCCATCCATTTTTCAGCCGAAACTCCAAAAATCTCCTTTGCTCCCTTACTTACTAAATCTACTGAATCACTTCCATCCGGTCTTAGGTGAAACTGAAACAAAACCCCGGGGATATTATTGGAAATATTTTCTAATCTTATTTCAGTAATTTTTCGATCATGGATATCTTGAAAACTTCCATACAAGCGAACACATTGCCCATCTATAATTTCAGCATTTCCCTTTGCCCTTACCCATTTTTCATTCCCTTTGTAAGTAATGATAATAGCCTCAAAATCAAATGAGATTCCATCTTGCACCGCTTTTTCGACCGCATGGTTTACTTGCTCATGAAAATCAGGATGATAAAAATTCACGGCTTGATTCATATCAGGAGTGAAATCTTCAGGTACTTCATGGATTTCTTTTGTCATAGGTGACCAATAATGAGCATTAGTCAACATATTGATCTCCCAACCCCCGACTCTAGCTAATTTAGTAGCATTTTCAACAGTTTGTTGCAATTCTATATTTTCAGTAACATCTCTTCCGTAAGCAAAGACCAAATCATCAGGCCCAAAACTTTCTGATGAACTCCAAGAAATCCATCTATAATCTCCTGACTTAGTTCTATATCGGTTAATAAAGTTTTTCGATTGCTTTTCCCCTGTTTTTGTTTCATCATATACCTCTTGAGTTTGATTTAGATCATCAGGGTGAATAAGGTTGATAAAAGGTTGAGAGGTGAGTTCTATTTTACTGTATCCCAATAAATCACAAAAAGCTGGATTTACTTTCACAAAGTATCCATCAGTGTTTGCCACTGCCAAAATTTCAGGGGCATAATCAAAAAATAATTTTAATTCCTCCTCTTGTTCTTTTCTTTTAATTTCCTCCCCCAATACTTTCTCCAATACCTTAAAATTATGGACTTCGTGCGCATGATTTTCAATTTCCGAATCTTTTGCAAAAAGGATGACCCCGGTAATGGAATTGCCAAAGTAAATCGGATAGGCAATGGCTGATACAAGCCCTGTAGCTTTTGCCCCTTCTTTTCGCAAAAATTCAGGATTTGAGGATATATCATCCCACTTCAAAAAATTCTTCTGCTTCCAAACCTTCCCTGGCAAGCCTTCATCTTTATAAAATTTTGAAGGGGAATTATAGCTGTAAAATTCAGTGGCAGATTGAGTACGATCATATTTTGCACTTAACCTTAAACAATCCCGATCTTGACTAACCGACCATATTTCCCCTAGACTAAAATTGGGAAATTCAGTTAAGTATTTGAGCCCCTTTTTTAAAGACAGTTCCAAGCTTTTTTCCTTTTTAAAAATAAGACTAATGTTTTGTTGGATGTCTTTCTTTATTTGTTCTTGCTTTAAATGGGTGTGGTCACGCAATGCCCCAATCATCCTGAGGGGTTTTCCATTTTTATCTCTTATCAAATATCCAACTTCCTCTACATAGGCGTAATCTTTATTTACATCTTGAAAACGGTACTCATAAGACCACTTCACTTCTTTATGGTTTGCTAAAAAAATATCGAGGCTTTGTAGTACCTCATCCAAATCATCAGGATGAATCATTTTAGCCCAATCATTTAAAGTGAATCCATTAGAATTGAATTTATGACCAAATACCCTTGTAAGGCTATCGCCCCAATAAATATGATCCTTTTCAATATCCCAATCATAAATAGCATTATTGGTGGCTTTATTAATAAAAGTAAAGCGGTCATGGCTTTGCTCAATACTTTTTATATGAGCATGATTTTGAAGTATAATGGAAACTATGTTGGCGGCTCTGTTGAAGACACTGATTTCCAATTCTTGAGGATTCTTTGCTTCTTTATTATAGATGGCAAAAGTTGCCATCACCTCACCATTAGAACCGAAAATAGGTTGAGACCAACATGCTCCTATTCCAAATTTTTTGGCCAAATCCCTATATCCAGCCCATCTTTCATCTGTCAACACATCAGCAGCAATAACCCTTTCCTTTAAATAAGCGGCAGTTCCACATGACCCTTGATTTAAACCAATAGGTAAGTCTTCAATTAATAAGAGGTATTCCTCGTTTAAATTGGGGCTACATAGATTTTTAAGTTTATTGTTTATAATTGATATAATTGAGGTATTGATACCATCAAAAAGCCTATCGATCCCTATCAAATAATCCTTAAATATATTCTCAATCGGTTTTTTTGATGTAATGCTCCGCTCCATTAAGGTTTTTTCCAGTTCATCTAGCTTATCTTTGATAAAGTCCTTGCTTACATCACTGATAGCCCCCACCATTCGGATGGCTTTACCATTTTCATCCCTTAAGATTACCGCCTTGTCTTTAACATGTGCATAATTCCCGTCTTTCTTTCTAAAGCGATAAAAGGCTTCCCACTCAGTATCATCCTTATTTTCAAGAGCAGAGAGTATGCTTGATTTAAATTCTTGAAAATCTTCAGGATGAACAAGGGCATCCTGCCATTCTATGTTATTATTTGCTTTAACTTGATCAAAACCAAATTTTTTGAGGTATCCCTCACCTAAAAAAAGCTCATCTTTTATTACATCATAATCCCAAATGCTTTCGTAACCAGCTTTCATGACTAACTCGAGCCTTTCATTGGTTTTTTTCAGTGCAGATTCATATTGATAGCGTTCCGTTACATCAGAAGATGTTAAAAACACCCCTTCAATTTTTTTACTTTCCGATTGGATGGGGCGAAATTTTATTTGGTAGTGCTTAAGTTCCTTATCAGCCGTAATTTTTAAGATTGCTTTTGCCTTGTTGCCTGACCAAACTTCCTTTAAAATTTTTGTTAATTCTTCCTCTTGGTCTTCTCTTGCCAAATTGGAAAGTTTAAGGCCTTTTTTAAGTTCTTTCTGAAAAAGCATTTCATAATGCGTTTCCATTTGTTTGTTGTAGGTAATTACATTTAACTCATGATCTAAATACATAAAGGCTTCCTCTGTATTATTGATGAGCAACTGTAGCTCATGTAATAAGGAAAGCCTTTGGCTGATATCCGTACCTGTACCGAATATGCACTTTTCCCCTTTGTATTGAATAGTGGATGCTGTGAAGTAAATCGGGACCTTACCATTGCTTTTTGTAGAAAGCCAAGCTTCAATTTCAGTATATCCCTTTTTTAAAACTTCTTTTACATGATTTTTCACCTTCTCTTTTTCCTCCCCTTCATACATTTCCTCAGGAGACATGGAAGCAATTTCATCATGATCATAACCTGTGATTTCCTCAAGTTGCTTGTTCCACAATAGGTGTTGCCCTTTTTGATTAAAAAGGAAAAAGGCAGAAGGCAGATTTTTGATAATATTCAGCGTAAGTGTGTTTTGCTGTTTAATTTC
Organism: Marivirga sp.; assembly: GCF_051117495.1. Taxonomy (NCBI): domain Bacteria; kingdom Pseudomonadati; phylum Bacteroidota; class Cytophagia; order Cytophagales; family Marivirgaceae; genus Marivirga; species Marivirga sp. The sequence goes on from NZ_JBNPEF010000008.1 coordinate 69,772, forward strand.
TTCCTCTGATTTTTCAAATTCAGTTATGTCTTGAAAAACCCCTATGAGTTTAATCGGATTTCCTTTTTCATCTTTAAAAATATTAGCTTTTGATCGAATATGGATGATATTACCGGATTTTGAGAGCAATTTTTTCTTAATAAAGTACTCAGCATCATTTTGCAGTACATCCTCCATTAATTTTGTGGCTCTTTCCCTGTCTGTAGGGTGGATAACTTCTATGCCTTTTTCAAATGTAACCTCAAATTCTTGTGGTTGGTAGCCTAGCATTTGAAATACACCATCCGACCATTTGAGTTGGTTATTCTTTAAGTCCAACTCCCAGGTTCCTGTATTAGTCAAGGATTCAACTTGATTATAAAGAAGTTTCAGTTTTTCAAATTCAACAGGATCCATAGATGCTAATAGCTAATTGTCAATTTTATATCAAAATTGAACATTTTATATACAGCAATATAATAAAATCCTAGTTGATTTGTAATAAAATATAGATGAGTTATTGTTTTTTTTATTTGTAATATAAATAATGCTATTTAAGTATTATTTTCCTTAATCTTTGATTGAGCATGAAAATCCAACATAAAAACTGCCATAAGATAAAAAGGGACCATCACAATTCTGTAACGGGAAAGCGTACCGAAATTATAAGTGGAAATTCCCACTCCAAAGGCAAAAATAATGGCGAAAATCAAGCAAAATAATATAATTGGCGATCGAATACTTTGAGTGATATGGATAAATCTATTTCTATAAAAGAGCCTGATAGTCAAACCCAATAAAAATAGCGCTTCTAATGCTGAAAGTAGCATTAAAGGATTGTTAACTTCCCACAGATAGGGTCGAAATAAAGAAACATTAATAGCTTGTGGTGCTAATCTAATCATACTGCCAAAGGTTCCGTCCAACTCTCCCAGTGAATAACCTGAACCTGCATCCTTACCTGTCCAGTAGCGAATGTCATAAGCCGTTACTTGTGCTGTTTCAGCTATTTGGTCCAATGCATATCTACTGTTATCCTCTCCGGCTTTTAGTGCTACAAAATAAGCTAATGCGACTCCAATTGTGAGTAAAAAAGGAGCCACCATTACCCTTGCTACCAATGAAGGGATTCTTCCAATTCTGTAAAAGAAATACCACAGGATTAAGGCTGGCATTAAACATAAAAATATGTAAAGCTTAATGGAAGTGATGATATAGATAGACAACAACAATAAAATAATATTCAAAACCAACTTCTTCCTTTCAAAAAAGATCTGAATGAAGGCATATACCAGAAAACCCGATGCGCCTAATGTAACCGTATCTTTTAAAATACCTGAGCCCCAGAAAAAAACGGTCGGCACAAAAAATATGGCTATGGCAAATTGAAGCTTGAGTTCGGGGTAAATATTACAAAATGATTGATACATCAACCATAAACCCCAAAAAGAGAAAAACGCAAAAAATAAAGCCACTCCCGCGTAAGAATTGTAGGTTAGCACTCCAAAAACAGCCGCAATTCTAACCACAAAATAAGAGGTAGTATCTCGATACATCCATATTTTAGAGGAATACTTATAGGTCTCAGGATCAAATTCACCATCGGCCGTCAATAATTTAAAACCAGCGGAGAAATTATCGTAAAAAGCCTCTACAATATGGGATGCCCCATGCGTGTAGTATGAAAAAGTATCCCCTCCACCATAATAAAATTGATAAATTAAGCCTACTCCAATGGCACCCAACATCTTTAAAATCAGTGCCGGAAAAAAATATTTTTTAGTTTCCTGATCAGCTGAAATCTCTCTAATTCCATATGCAATAAACATTAGAACAAAGAATGTGACTGGCGCTATGAGGAAATCAATGGGTTTCACTGCCTAAATCTACAAATCTTTCAACTTATCTTTGGCACTTTTGAAAACCGCTTGCTTCCGTCCTGCCTTTTTCTTAGCTTTTTTATAATATATTATGGCCAGTTCAGGTTGATCCTGCTTTTCAGCAATCAGTCCCAGATGATAAATACTGAAAAGATAATAGCCTGCTTCTTCTTCCCCTACACTTTCGGAGGCAATCATCGCTCTTTCGTAATATTTTTTGGCTTCATCTAACTTTGCCTGTCGTTCATAAATTTGTCCCAAGAAAAATCCTGCGTATCTTCCGGAAGTACCCCCATAACCTGCCTTTGCACTGTCTATATTTTGGAAAATCTCTAAACATTCTCTTTCAGAGTCTTGAATTCTTCCAGCTGTATAAAGCAAACGGGCATAAAACCGGTGGAAATAGGCATTTTGTGGATATGTTTCATGTAGATATTCTGAGAGCTGTAGCCCTTTCCTTAACTCTCCTTCATCTAAAGCCCATATTCGCATTAGGAAATATTGAGCTTCCGTTCTGGTATAAAAAGCATTTTGGGCTACTTTGGTCAATTGCTCCATGCCCAATTTTTTATCTCCATCATCAAAAAAACTTAAAACTGGTTTTAGGATTGGATAGTGCTCAGGTACCCATTCTACATAATAATTGTACAGAGCATCCCCGAAAAGAAATTCAGGACTTAAATTTTTATTGCCCTTGCTTTCCTCCATATAGTTTAAAGCATTGCGTGCTTCGAAGGCCGCTTTTGTCCAGCTTTGATTTTCCGCATAAAACCTTCCTTTGAAGCCATGAATGGCCGCCAGAAAAAAAGTGGCTTCCATGTTTTCATCATCCTTTTCTTTCATGAACTCCGCATAATATTGAGCGGTATCCAAATAAGCGATCATCTTTTCATTATTAGGATAATGTGAAGGTTCGGGCAATATTTTCCACCATTCATTTAAGCCATATAAGAAGTAGGGAAGTGGATGATTGGGAAAACGGTAACGCAACCACCTGAAATCTTTTTCCACTTTGTCGTGCTCTGCATTATAAATGGCATTAACGGAAGCATTTACTTCCATTTGGATATACATATTGTTCAACAGGATACTGCTATCCTGTTCCATAACATATTGGGCCTTTAGGGGCCAGGCTAATCCCAGTAAAAACGTAATAAAAATTAATTTTCTAATCATTTATTTATCTCTAACAAATGCAAAATTAAAAAAGCTCGACTTAAATCGAGCTTTTTAAAAATTTATATTGATTTCAAATGTTTAATGTGCCATTTGTTTTTCTTTGAATTTTTTAATTTGTCTCCTTAAAGCTTCAGAAGCGCTATCAACTCCAGCTTCAAAAGAATCACTTTTCTCTTTTGCAAATAGCTGGTTTCCCGGAATATTTAATTTCACCTCTACGATTTTATTAGCATTATTCGAGTCTTTGTCCAATCTTAAAAATACCTCTCCATCGATAAATCGATCATAAAAGGTTTCCAATTTGTCAATTCTCTTCTGAATAAAGTCTAACAACTTTACGTCTGCGTCAAAGTGGATCGAATGCATTTGTAGCTTCATGATTTTTGTGTTTTATGGTTAAACTTACGCTTTAGGATGTGCCTGATCAAACACTTTTTTGAGTTTGTCAAGCGAATTATGGGTATAGACCTGAGTAGCGGCCAAACTGCTGTGTCCCAGCAAATCTTTTACTGCATTGAGGTCTGCCCCTTTATTTAATAAATGTGTTGCAAATGTATGCCTCAGAACATGAGGACTTGTTTTACTGATAGTCGTAACTTGGTTGAGATATTTTTTCGTTATGCGATTTATCATCATTGGATAAGCTTCGTTTCCATTATTAGAAACGATTAAAGCTGTGTTGCCGTTGCCGGAAAACATTTTATTTTTATGGGAAATATAAATATTCAATCGGGTCAAGATTTTATTATGAAACGGAATCACTCGCTCTTTATTTCCCTTTCCTAAAACTCTTATGGTTTTGGATTGGATATTGAAATCTGAATATTTTAACCCGATCAATTCTGACAACCTTATGCCTGTACCGTATAAAAGCTCCATGATTAAGGCATCTCTACAACCTTCAAAATCATCGGTAAAATCAATCAGGTTTAAAAGATTATCCATCTCTTTTTCCTGCACGAATTGAGGAAGTTCCTTGCTGGTTTTTAAAGCCTTAATTTTTTGAGTTGGGTTTTGATTGATGGCTTCCCTAGAAATTGCGAATTTATAAAATGCCCGTAAGGAAATAATTTTCCTATTGATACTTTTCGGATTGATTTTTTCTTGCATCAAGCTCACAATCCAAGCTCGGATATGGCGATGCTCTGCCTTCAGTAAATCATGTGTTTGATATTGACTTTCCAGAAATTTAGAGAACTGATTTAAATCATTTTGGTAGGAAACTAAAGTATGGTGGCTGTAGCGCTTTTCAAATTCCAAATATTTCCAAAAAGTATTGAGCATAGATTAGTTGAGCTATCAATAAATTTACGGAAAGGAATACTAAAGTTTTAAGCAAAAAAAAGTTAGTATCCTTTCTATGCAATTATTGCAAGTGGATACTAACTTAATAAATTTATTTGAGAAAAGCTAAATAAAAATTAGCTGTCTAAATCCCTCATTTTTTGCCTATAGGCGGCACGGATAACTTCTTTTCTTCTGGCAACAGAAGGCTTTACAAAGTGTTGACGAGCACGTACTTCTTTCAAAGCTCCGGTCTTCTCAAACTTCTTCTTAAAGCGTTTTAAAGCTTTATCAATTGATTCGTTTTCTTTTACGTTTATTACGATCATTTTTTACACCTCCTCTCGTGAATATTCTCCCAAAATTTTTAAGCTGTTGTTTATTAATCAATTAGCCCTTTGTTTTGAGGACTGCAAAGGTAGAAGAATGTTTTTGGAAAACCTAATGCCTTGATAATTTCTAATTATGCGAAAGTTTAAACTGGTTTAAAGCACTCCTGTCATTCTATAAAAATCATACATACTGACCCGAAAAGCCTCTTTTTTATCTGAATCTAGAAATAACGGGCGCTTTTTGTTTTTATAGTGGACATACATTTCCACCTCATCGGTCATTTTATTGTAAAGTTTGCTAGCAAATAGCATTTCATCTCTTCTCTTTTCTCCTTCCATTGAAATATTTCCTTTTTCAGTTGACTCTATTGCTTCCCAATACACTTGAAAACTTTCTTTATCAATGCTTTTGGTCATTTCTATGATAGGATAAACTCTATTAACCCGCCAATTGACCACCATTGATATATTGAAATAAAAATCTGTAGTATCGGTTTGCCGATCTTCATGGCGGTAAATTCGCCAACCACCTTCTTCCATGACTTCCAAATCATAATTGGTTTGCCTCATATTTCTGAAAAATATATAAGCATCATCAGTATAATTGAATCTTAGTTTTTCCAATTCTACTTTTTCTGAGGTATTTACTGAGCAAGCAACACTGCTTATTAAGAATAGTATAATGAATTTATTCATGGTAATTGAAACACTATCTATGTCTTATGGTTTTTCCTAATAACTTGATTCTTTTCAATAGGACTCCATCACTTCCTTATACCGAAAACAACTTTGCAAATGGTCATTCACCAAACCACAGGCTTGCATGTGTGCATACATTATGGTGCTACCCACAAACTTGAACCCACGCTTTTTTAAATCTTTGCTTAAAGCATCTGATTCAGGAGATGTAGCTGGGACATCATTCATGGTTTGTAACTCATTGATGATAGGTTTGTGATTGACAAACGACCAAATGTATTGATCGAAGCTTCCAAACTCTTGCTGTACTTCTATAAATTTTTGGGCATTAATGACCGCTCCATTAACTTTCAATTTATTGCGGATGATTCCAGCATCCTGCAATAACTCTTCAATTTTAGTTTGATCAAACTCTGCTACTTTTTTGGGATCAAAGTCAGCAAAAAGCTTTCTGTAATTCTCTCTTTTTTTTAAAACCGTAGCCCAACTTAATCCAGCTTGAGCACCCTCCAAAATTAAAAATTCAAAATGCTTTCGATCATCATGAACTGGAACTCCCCATTCTTCATCATGATATTGAATATATTGATCAAAACCCAAGCACCAAGGACATCTCTCTTTCTTAATGGACATAGCTTCCTGCATTTATATCAATAGTCGTTCCCGTGGCATGATCCATTAAACCGCTCATCAACATGGCAATGGTAGGGGCAACATCTTTTGGTTCCGTTAATTTTGTAAGCGCAATATCGTTTAAGGCATAATCTTCACCGTATTGGTTAATAAATTGTTGCGCCATATCCGTTCTTACAAAACCCGGAGCAACCGTAAAGGCTTTGATATTTTGTTTTCCAAAAGCTCTGGCAATAGATTTAGTTAAAGAAACCACGGCTCCCTTTGAAGTGGCATAAGCCAAATAATCCGCAGTATCGCCTCTAAAGGCAGCACGAGAAGAGATATTGACTATTCTGCCCCCTGTTTCCTGTTTTTGGAATTGCACTACGCTTCTTTTGCATAATAAGCCTACTGCATTTACATTCACATCCATGGTTTTGAGCCAATCATCTGTCCATTCTACTGCATTTTTATGGATATCGGACGATAAAGCAATTCCTGCATTATTGACAATGCCATCTAATCTACCATCAAAATATTCTAAAGTCTCACTAAATAGTCGTGCTACTTCCATAGCGCCAGATAAATCAGCTTTTATTAAATGAATGCTTGAACCCAATTCGGCCTTCAGTTTCTGGGCGGATTCTTCATTTCGATTATAATGAGCGACTACATACGCCCCGCATTCAACTAAGGTTCTGGTAATGGCGGCACCAATTCCTCTGGTTCCGCCTGTGACCAATATATGTTGATTTGAACAGTCAATTTTCATGTTAAGTAAGTTGATTGGGTTATCCAAAGTCAATTTAGTAAAAATTCTAATCTATCGAAGTGATAAAACTAAAATCATTGGGCAGGATTGGCCTCAAAATAAATAATTTCCCCATCTTCTATTTCCAAATTGATCTGCAATGGATTACAACAAACCTCACAATCTTCCACATAGGATTGTTTAGATACGCTGATATCAATCAGCATACTGATTTCTTGGAAACAATGGGGGCATTGAAAGAAATGTTCTAACATATTTTGTAGTTTTGATTATAACAGAATTCAATTATCAACGTTTCGAATTATATGAAAAAATTAAGCTTAACAATCGCAACTATATTTTTACTGGTACAATTTGTTAACGCTCAGGTAGGAGATAGTTTCCCTGAGATGACAGGGACAAGTTTAACTGATGAGGAAATCACCGTTCCCTCAGCTACCCAAGATAAAATGACCTTGATAGGGATTGCTTTTAGCAAGAAAGCTGAGGATGATTTGAAAACATGGTTTCAACCTATTTGGGAAAGATTTATTAGGGAGGCAGACCCAAATGCTTTAATTCCAGAAATGAAGCCTGATGTAAATGTGGTTTTCATTCCAATGTTTACTGGATTAAAAAGGGGTGCTTCTGGTTCCGCCATTAAAAAAATGCAAAAAGATGTTGATAAAAAATTGCACCCTCATGTAATTGTGTATAGTGGAAAAATGGGTGATTATGAAGACCAATTGAATATGACTGAAAAAGACCAGCCTTATTTCTTTGTAGTTAATAAAGCAGGAGAGATAATTTATGCAACGGCTGGCAGATCTTCCATTAAAAAACTAAACGAAGTGGAAGAAATGGTAACAGATTATTGAATCAGGCCTAAATATTTCATAAAATCTAATATCAAATTTATAGATCCTGAAAATAGCAAATAAAATAACTGCCTTAAACCCCTTTCTGAAAGGGGTTTCCATTTTCCATCATGATGAAATAACTTTAATAGCGCCTTTCATTACCTCGGCTTTTACTTCCCTATTTTCTCCTTTTAGTTCACCGTCCACTTGCAAGAGCTCGGCTTCTTTACAGAAAATTTTGGCTTCTTCTACCTTATAAATTTCTACATAAGGGGAATTTTTAATGTCACCCAAAAAAGACTCTAAAGTTAAAGATAGTAAATCCCTCAATGGAATCGGTTTAAAAATAACCAACTCAAAAGAGCCGTCATCTAGTTTACTTCCAGGGTTGATGACCGCACCTGAACCATAGCTTGAAGCATTGGCCATTACTATCATTTCTGCCTTAATATCTTTTTGAGTACCGTTAAATTCAAGGCTGAATTCAGTGGTTTTTTTATCCATCAACGAACTGAAAAATGCTTTTGCATAAGCCAACATGCCTCTATCCCCACTTTCTTCAAATTCTCTTATCATTTTGGCGTTGAAGCCTAAATCACTCAAATGAAGACAAATGAACTCTTCATTAATCCAGATTACATCCATTGAAATGGTTTTTCCTCTTAGGATAATATCCAAACTTTCCGCAATGTCTTCTTCAATTTCTAATTCATAAGCCAATCCATTGGCAGAACCAAGAGGGATTATCCCTAATTGTATTTCAGAATTTAATAAAAGTTGGGCGACTAAATTTACGGTTCCGTCACCTCCACAAGCTACTAAGGTGTCAGGCTGATATTCAGAAATTTTTTTCCTCATTTTTTCGGAATCATTTTCACCTGTTGTATAGAAAACCGCATATTCCTTATTATTTTTAGCACATACACTTTTGATTTGATTCTCCAATCGGGATTTATCCGAATTACCTGATTTAGGATTAATGATAAAAAGTAATTTAAACGGGATCATTTAACTAAAAATTATAAATTATTCTACGCTCGCTCAATATACGATTTGCCCTTTATTTAAAACGATTATTAGGCATTATTTCTCCACCTAAAATTGTTCCTTTTATGGGCTATGGTAGAAATAATCTTATTTATTTGAAAGGAGGTGTTTTGGAAAATCGGCCTGAGTTTGAGGTTAAAGAAACGGATAAAAGAAGAAAGAATTTTCGAGTGATGCTTTCCCGTTATTTAAGCTCCCCTATTCCGGAAATGGAGGTTAAAATTATTCTAGGCGATGAAACCTTTTTCACCAAAACCGATGAGTATGGATATTTTAGTGCCTGGGTAGAGCCAAAGCAAAATTATAACCCTGGTTGGCATGATGTGAATTATAGTATAATAGATGAAGGGAATGAAATTTACCGGGCGACAGGAGAATTTCTGGTAGTGGGAGATGAAGCAAAATTCGGTACTATTTCAGACATAGATGATACCATTTTAGTTTCTCATGCCACTCAGCTATTTAAGAAATTTCGTCTCATCATGACCAAAAATGCCAAGACAAGATTGCCTTTTGAAGGGGTGACTGAATTTTATGAAAAATTAAGAGCCGAAGCCAATCCTTTTTTTTATGTCAGCAGTAGCGAATGGAATTTATATGATTTCCTTCAGGATTTTTTCAAAGTCAGAAATATTCCCAAAGGCCCATTTCTTTTGCAAGAATATAAGTCGGGCTTAAGGGATTTACTTTTTACAGGAGGGGGAAGTCACCAACACAAACAAGATAAAATTAAAAGATTAATGACGCTTTTCCCCAATCTCAAATTTATTTTGATAGGCGATAGTGGTCAAAGGGATACGGAAATATATAGACAAGCATTACATGAATTCCCTGAAAGAATTTTGGCTGTTTATATACGTAAAATCGGCAAGAAAGATAATTTTGACCAAGAAACCACTCAAGAATTTCAAGATAAAGGTGTTCCTCTACTGATGTTGGAAAATACAAAAGAGGCTGAAAATCATGCCAAAAAAACGGGGTTTATAGTAAAATAAACACCTAAACCAGCTTTAATTTTCAGTTATTATCCTTCCTAATATAGAATTTAAGTGAGTAGTACAAGCTATTTACATAGGTGTTAAGAGGATATGTAAACTCATCATTGAATTTTACACTTCTAAGCGGAGAGTTTAAACCTCGCAAGAACTTTACCTCTAAGCCTAGCCTCCAATACTTAACTTCTCCACCTATTGCCAGATGATGGATAAATGGCACCATAGGGTTCTCCTCCACAAACTTCTTGGCTACTTCAAAACGCCTGATGTTATTATTCAACCATCTGGGTGTAAAATCAGACGCATATAATGTCTCATCCTTATGATGCATATAATGAACTTCATAGCCTGCAAACAAACGCATATCTAAACCTCTCTTGAAATGAACTGAGGGCAAAATTCCCAGCGTATAATTTTGATATTCAGTTGTGAAAGCACCAGCTTGTGGAATGATAAATCCTTGAGGGGGATTATAATCATAAGGAGATATGAACAAATACCGTCTGAAAGTAGAAAGATCATAGGTAATACTGAAATAGGGAAGCATCTTTAAGGGTTGCTCAATAAAAATTCCTAAATAAGGAAAGCGAGGCTCATAAATATTCCAAATTGGCGTGTGAACTTTAACATCAATGTCATTATATCTCCCCGATATATTATTTGCCATCTGATAATTATACATCCCTATTTTAGGGCCAAAGTTCCATTCTTTCTGTGCTTTGATGGGGTTTAAGAAAAACAAAAAACTAAGGAAGGTAATAATCAGGGTTAATAGTTTGACTTGCATTTTTATCTAGGTTCAAAGTTGAAATTAGTTAATTTAAATTTATCCTAAAAGTAAACAGAAAAACTTTTACAAACCGCTTCTATAATGAGGCAAAAATCCTGTAAGTAACAATTATCACTTATCTACTTTTTTGTGCAAACACATTCTTAAACAAAGCGTTATAACTCTAAAATAAATTAATAAAACTATAAAATTATGGGACTTAGAATAGGAGATACCGCACCCAATTTTCAGGCGGATACAACAGAAGGAAAAATAGATTTTCACGAATGGTTAGGCGACAGCTGGGGAATTTTATATTCTCACCCTGCTGATTTCACACCGGTATGTACAACCGAGATAGGCAGAACTGCTCAATTGAAAGATGAATTTGCCAAGCGTAATACTAAAGTAGCAGTTGTAAGTGTGGATGATGTGAAATCACACAACGAATGGAAAAAAGATGTAAACGAAACGCAAAATACATCAGTAGAATTTCCAATTATTGGTGATGAGGACAAAAAGGTTGCAAATTTATATGATATGATTCATGAAAATGCATCAGAAACAGCAACAGTTAGATCCGTATTTTTTATTGGACCTGATAAAAAAATCAAAGCAACGATTGTTTATCCGGCAAGCACAGGTAGAAATTTTGCAGAGATTTTAAGGGTAATTGATTCTTTACAGCTTTCAGCAAAACATCCAGTGGCAACACCAGCAGACTGGGTACCTGGTAATGATGTTATCATTGGTTTAGGTGTCAAAGATGAAGAAATAGAGGCTAAATTTCCGAAAGGACATAAAATAATCAAGCCTTATTTGAGAACTACACCTCAGCCAGAATAGGTTTTATAAACTCCAATTATTAAAGAAAGGCAGCCCAACTGGTTTGCCTTTCTTTTTGATAAATCTTATTGAGATTATACATTTGAATCAGTACTCCGCCTTGAAGGTGTTTTCACCTTCAAGTTTCTGTGAGATTAAAGCAAGCTATCACTACAAAAGTTTGGGTGAAAACACCCAAAAAATCAAGAAAGTTTAAAGCTTCAACCCACAATTTCAACGCTGGCCCGCTAAACTTTCCTCCTGCCCGCTAGCACGGAACAATGGTCGCTTAATTTTGAAGTTTAGTTGCATTTATCAAAGTTAGCCTGACTACTTTGTTTGTTAAAAAATTGAATTTTTTAACACCTTTTATCCCATGCTATTTCAAAGGTTGCGATCATCTAACATTTTCAATAAGATTCCAAAGCGCTTCAATAATTTAGTTTGGGCGAAAACACCCCAAACAGAATAATTACTCCTCATATCCCCAATCAACGCCAGTCTTCAAGTCTTTTATAATCAATTTATTAGACTTAAGGATTGCTCTGATTTCATCCACCTGATCGTAATTCTTTTCGGCTTTAGCTTTTTTATAAAATTCCAGTAAGGCATCTATAATTGGATCAACCGCAGTTGGGGTTTCTTCTTTTAAGCCCAAAATCTCTACCATAAAAGTTTGATAATTCTGAGATAGTTTTTCAAATACCTCTTGTCCTATTTCACCATATTTCAGCTGACCAGTATGCAAGGAATTGATTTTCTTCAATAATTCAAATAACTGCGCAATGGTTTTTGCAGTATTAAAATCATCATTCATGGATTTATTGCAATTCTCACAGGCTTGCTCTATCTGGCTGATAGCCTTTTCATTTTTCTTGCCCTCATCATTTTTAAAACTTAGACTTTTTATGATTTTTAAACCATTAGCCAATCTTCTGTAGCCTTTTTGTGCTGCTTTCAGCGCCTCATTACTAAAATCCAAGGTGCTGGAATAATGCGTTTGCATCATGAAAAAGCGGACGGTCATAGGTGAATAGCCTTGTTCCAACATTTTATGGTCACCTGTTACCAGTTGGGTCGGCAAAAATGAGTTCCCTAAAGATTTACTCATCTTTTGACCATTTACTGTCAACATATTGGTGTGTATCCAGTAGTTTACTGGGGATTTTCCATTGGTCCCTACAGCCTGAGCAATTTCACATTCATGATGAGGAAATTTCAAATCCATTCCACCGCCATGAATATCAAAAGTCTCCCCTAAATATTTTGTACTCATTACGGTACATTCTAAATGCCAGCCTGGAAAGCCATCACTCCAAGGAGAAGGCCAACGCATGATGTGGTCATCGGAAGCTTTTTTCCATAAGGCAAAATCCAATGGGTTCTTTTTATCGTCTTGCCCGTCCAATGTTCGGGTATTGCTCTGCAGGTCTTCAATCTTTCTTCCACTCAATATTCCGTATTCGTGCGCCTCATTATATTTATTAACGTCAAAATAGATAGAGCCATTTTTTTCATAGGCCCATCCATTTTCCAATAATTTTTTATTAATCTCAATTTGTTCTACTATATGACCAGTAGCTGTGGGTTCAATATCGGGAGGGAGAATATTAAATAAATCCATCACTCTGTGGAATCCATTGGCATATCTTTGGACAATTTCCATAGGCTCCACATTTTCGAGCTTGGCCTTCTTCCCGATTTTATCTTCCCCATCATCCGCATCATCCACCAAATGACCCACATCCGTTATATTCCTAACATATCGGACTTTATATCCCAAATGGCGCAAATAACGATTCATGACATCAAAACTCATAAATGTCCTGACATTTCCCATGTGGGCATCACTATAAACAGTAGGCCCACAAACATACATCCCCACAAAGGGAGGATTAATGGGTTTGAAGATTTCCTTCTGTCTTGTCAGCGAGTTTTGTATCTTTAATTCTTTGTCCATAAGGCAAAATTATAAATAAGATTCTCTTTTTAGGCACAAAAACATGATTGAATTTTATCTTACATACTAATAATATGTAAATCTGTTCAGCCAGAGTATTTGTTTTGCTCAATTATTTACTCTAAATTTGCAACAAAGTTAGTAAAACAAGGTGACGAGGGGGCTTTCAAGTCCCCTCTTTTTTATCGTAGCATGATAGGTTTAGAGGAAAAAATAAAGGCTTATTTAGAGGAAATAATCACAGAGCCGGAATATTTTATTGTGGATATTGTGATTAGTGGAAACGATAAATTAAAAATTGTTGTACTACTTGACGGAGACAATGGTATTTCTATTGATTATTGTGCCAGCGTAAGCCGTCAATTAGCACATAGAATGGAGGAAGACGAAGTATTGGAGAAAGCTTATGTATTAGAAGTTTCTTCACCTGGTTTAGATCATCCATTAGCTAACCTAAGACAATATTTAAAGAATATTGGAAGGAAAGTTAAGGTGGATACTACAGACGGAAAATCCATTCGAGGAGAACTTTTGGAAGCAAAAGATGACTTTATTCTTGTGAATCAAGAGATAAAGGAGAAAGGTAAAAAGAAAATAAAGTTGGAAGAAACGAAAGTTTCATTCGAAAATATAGACAAAACAAAAGTCTTGGTTTCATTTAAGTAACATGGACACATTAAATCTAATAGAATCGTTTGCCGATTTTGCAAGGCAGAAAAATATCGACCGTCCCACCATGATTCGCATCCTGGAGGATGTGTTTAAAACCATGATTCGTAAAAAATACGAAACGGACGATAACTTTGATATTATTATAAACGCTGACAAGGGTGACCTTGAAATCTGGCGTTTTAGAGAAATCGTTGACGATAACTCTGAGGATATCTGGGATCACGACAAAATCAGTTTAACTGAGGCTAGAAAAATTGAGCCAGATTTCGAAATCGGTGAAGAAGTGGCTGAGGAAGTAGAATTAGAGCATTTCGGCAGAAGAGCTGTAACGACTGCCCGTCAAACCTTAATTCAAAAGGTAAAAGACCTTGAGAAGGATATTTTGTTTAATAAATACAGCGAGCTTGTTGGAGAAATCATAACAGGTGAGGTTTATCAAATCCTAAGTCGGGAAATTTTATTGACCGATGCAGAAGGGAATGAGTTGGTATTATTAAAATCTGAGCAAATACCGAAAGATAGATTTAGAAAAGGAGATTCCGTTCGCGCAGTGGTTCACAGAGTGGAAATGCAAAATGGTAATCCTAAAATTGTGCTTTCAAGAACATCGCCTGTATTCTTAGAGCGTTTGTTTGAACAGGAAGTGCCTGAGATTTATGATGAAATTATCAATATTAGGAAAATTGTAAGAGAACCGGGTGAAAGAGCCAAAGTATCGGTTGAATCTTATGATGATAGAATTGATCCGGTAGGTGCCTGTGTAGGGATGAAAGGCTCTAGAATTCACAGTATAGTTCGCGAATTGCAAAATGAAAATATTGATGTAATTAACTTTACAGAAAACATGGAGCTTTATATTCAGCGTGCATTAAGCCCTGCAAAAATAAGTTCTATGAAAATTGATGAAGAGAATAAACGAGTTTCTGTATATTTGAAACCTGATCAAGTCTCTTTAGCAATTGGTAAAGGGGGTCAGAACATCAAATTGGCTAGTAAACTAGTCGGAATGGAAATAGATGTATTCCGTGAATTGACTGATGCTGAAGAGGAAGATGTTTTGATTGATGAATTCAATGACGTACTGGAAGATTGGGTTATTGAAGAATTGAAAAAAGTAGGTCTTGACACCGCCAAAAGAGTGTTAGAATTAGGTAGAGAAGAGTTGGTTAGAATGACTGACTTGGAAGAAGAAACAATTGACGAGATATTTAAAATATTCAGTCAGGAATTTGAGTAATCATTTTTATTACCCAGGTTCAATAATTTTTTAGGAGAATACAAAGCATTTATGTCAGAAGAAAAAATGATGCGACTCAGCCTTGCGGCCAGAAAATTGAATGTAGGATTATCTACAATCACGGACTTTCTGGGTAAAAAAGGTTATGAGGTTGATAGTAAACCAAACTCAAAAATCACCGAAGAGCAATTTGGAATGCTCGCTAAAGAGTTTGCCTCCTCTGCTCAAGAGAAGGAGGAAGCATCCAGTCTGTCCATTGGTAAAAAGCATAATAGCAATGTAGTCATCGATTCAGATGCTGATAGCGCTGATGATAGAAATGATGATGAAGATAAAGTCCTGATCAAAAATGCAGGTGAATCTAAAGAAAAAGCACCAGTAGAAGACAAAAAACCAGCTGAGGATACTTCTAGTAAGAAAGAAGAATCTAAGGATGATGTCTATAAGTCTGAAAGTGCTAAATTATCTGGCCCTAAAGTTTTGGGCAAAATTGATTTAGACGAACACAAAAAAGGCAAGAAGCAGGAATCTCCAAAACCAGCTGATCAACCCAAAAAAGAAGAGGAGCCAGTAGCCGAAAAGAAAAAACCTGAAGAAGCTCCTAAAGGAAAAGTTGAAGAAAAAGAGGAGAAAAAAGACGAGCCTAAAAAAGAAGAAAAGGTAGAAGCTAAAGAAGAAGAAAAGACTGAGGCTAAAAAGGAGCAGGCTCCAAAAGCAGAAAAAGCTAAGGAAGAAGAAGAAACGGCAAAGAAAGCTGAATCTAAAAAAGAAGAAGCACCTGAAGTTGATAAATCTGAGGAAGATAAGAAAGAGGAAAAACTTCCGCTAACGGAAGAAAAACCTAAGGATTCCACTATTGCTGCAAGAGCAGATTCTTTAAAAGGACTGACCGTTTTAGGTAAGATTGATTTACCTAAAGAAAAGGAAAGAAAAGGTAAGAAAGGAGTTAAACCTGTTGCTTCATCAGATGATAAGAAGGAGGCAAGAAGAGGAAAGCGACCAAGAAAAAGAATTGCCGGCAATAAACCACAAGATGCTAAACCTGGAGCAGGTGGCGGTGGACAAGGTCAAAATAGAGGGCCGGGTCAGCAAGGACAAAACAGAGGAGGCGGAAGCGATAAAAACAGAGGCAGAAGAGGTAGAGTAGAAAAAGCTGAGCCGACTGAAAAGGAAATCCAAGAGCAAATCAAGCAAACCATGGCTCGTTTGAGTGGTAAATCACCCGGAGCTAGTGGTAATAGATCAAAATATAGAAAAGAAAAACGTCAAACCCAGGCAGACAAAAGAGAGGATGACTTGCAACAACAAGAGTCAGAATCTAAATTGTTAAAAACAACGGAATTTATTTCGGCTAATGACTTAGCGTCCTTAATGGATGTTAGCGTAAATGATGTCATTGCTAAGTGTATGAATTTGGGAATTTTTGCATCCATTAACCAAAGATTAGATGCAGAAACCATTACCATCATTGCTGATGAATTCGGCTTTGATGTAAAATTCACTGAGGCGGATGATGAAACTGAAGTAATTGAAGAGCAAGATGCCCCGGAAGATTTAAAGGACAGAGCTCCTATCGTTACCATCATGGGTCACGTTGACCACGGTAAAACTTCCTTACTGGATTTTATTCGTGAATCAAAAGTAACCGCTGGAGAGGCCGGAGGAATTACGCAGCACATTGGTGCTTATGATGTAATGACTGAATCCGGTAAAAAGGTAGCCTTTTTGGATACTCCGGGTCACGAAGCTTTTACAGCCATGCGTGCAAGGGGTGCTAAAATCACCGATGTTGCCATTATTGTAGTAGCGGCTGATGATGCTGTGATGCCTCAAACTAAAGAGGCTATTAATCATGCTCAGGTGGCAGGTGTACCAATGGTCATTGCTATTAATAAAGTGGATAAGCCAAATGCGAATCCAGATAAAATTAAAGAACAATTATCAGCTATCAACATACTAGTTGAGGACTGGGGTGGTAAATATCAGTGTCAAGAAGTATCTGCCAAAACTGGGGCGGGTATCGAAGACTTGTTAGAAAAAGTGTTGCTTGAAGCAGAAGTATTAGAGCTTAAAGCCAATGCTAATAAATCTGCAGTAGGTACTGTAGTGGAAGCTGAATTGGATAAAGGTAGAGGTTATGTAACCACAATTATGGTGCAGGCAGGAACCCTTAAAGTAGGAGATGTAGTTTTAGCCGGAGCCCATTATGGTAAAGTAAAAGCTATGTTTGACCATAAAGGACAAAAAGTTAGCGAAGCTGGACCCTCTACTCCTGTATTAATGCTTGGGTTGGATGGAGCCCCACAAGCTGGTGACCGCTTTAATGTGATGGAAACCGATCGTGAAGCAAGAGATATTGCCAACAAAAGAGAGCAAATCCAGCGAGAGCAAAGCATGCGAACTAAGAAGCATATCACCCTAGATGAGATTGGCCGTAGATTGGCAATCGGTTCTTTTAAAGAATTGAATGTGATCATTAAAGGGGATGTGGATGGTTCTATCGAAGCCTTGTCGGATTCCTTATTGAAATTATCAACGGAAGAAATTCAAGTTAATATTATCCACAAAGCAGTTGGCCCGATTTCCGAATCTGATGTGCTATTAGCTTCTGCATCTGATGCCATTATTTTAGGTTTCCAAGTAAGGCCTTCAGTAAATGCCAGAAGATTAGCCGATAATGAAGAAATAGAAATTAGATTATATTCTATTATCTATGATGCCATCAATGAGCTGAAAGACGCTATGGAAGGTATGTTGGCCCCAACTACTGAAGAAATTATCACTGGTAATATTGAGGTTAGAGAAATTTTCAAAATATCCAAGATTGGTACCGTAGCAGGTTGTATGGTAACGGATGGCTACTTAAAACGTAATAACAAAATCAGGTTGATACGTGAAGGCATTGTGAAGTATGAAGGAGAGATTGACCAATTGAAACGTTTCAAAGATGATGTTCAGGAAGTGAAGAAAGGATATGAATGTGGTATCAGTATCAAAGGATATAATGACATCAAAGAAGGTGATATTATTGAAGGATTTGAAGAAAGAGAAGTAAAAAGGACTTTGAAATAAACTCAAGGTTAAATCATAAATTTCAGAGCCGATTAGATGAAAATTTAATCGGCTTTTTTTATTGCTCAAATGCGAGACTAAAAAACAATCCCAACTGCCGTGTCTTATCCTGTAAGCTGAGTTTTAAATCCTTGCAAAACAGCTTAAAACCTTCCATCTCAGACAAATCACGTTTTCTTAAAAGCGAATATTTAATTAATGGGGTGACGGTTCCTCAAATGAGATTAGCTTTATAAAAATTCAAATATTCACCCCCTTTTATTTCATAGCCTATAAAAATCAATTACATTAGTTGGAATTTTAAAACCCAAAATATAACAATAATGAAAAAACACTACTATGTTTTTGCTTGTGCATTATTAGTAATCGGATTATTATCGTGCTCAGGAAATGAATCAAAAGACAAAGAAGAAAAAGCTGTTCAAGAGGAAAAACCTATGGAAATGGTAGATGCCGTTTCAATATGGGATGGAATTTCTGTCCGGAAGGAACCATCGTCTGATGGTAAGTGGGTGTCTTCCATCAGTCTAGGAGAAAAAATCCAGCTTACTGGAAATTCCGCAGTAGATTCATCTGAAAAAAATCGGGAATATGTAGAAATTAAATTAGGTGATGATAAGCAAGGATGGGTTGTGAGTGATTTTGTTGAAGAGGGATCAGCGGTTACTGCCATCAAAGATGTCCAAATTTATAAACGTCCGGATTTATTGACCAAAACTGACAACAGCTTTAAACCAATGGATGTAATGGCACTCATTGATACTCGTGATGAATGGGTAGAGGTAAAAGGTAAAAGCCAAGGTGAAACCTGGTTTTGGACTGGTTGGGTTAAACGGACTGACTTATCCGATAATGAAGTGGACATAGCAGTTGCAGTTTATGCCCAAAAAGCATTAGAAATTGAAGATGAAGAAAAAAGGGCAGACGCAATTCAAGAAATCATAGAAAATGAATCATTTATTTCTTCTCAATTTATGATGGATTTAAAAAATGAATTGAATGATTTAAACAATGATGAGGAAGAATTGATAGATGAATCAACAGAAGAAATGGACAGTGTGGAAACGGATTCAGAAGAGGAGGAAACAAAAGAAGCTATTAGTAAATAATAATATTAGATCTAAAATCTTATAAATAGCCACTGAATTAGTGGCTATTTTTGTTTTATATACGTTGATTTGATCATTAAATAATATAATTTGACCGGCCATGGCTAATATCAATGATTTAAATCTTAACGAGCCTTCAGATATTCCAAACACATTTATAGAAGCCTGGAACCTTAAAGATGCTAAAATGCTGGCTTCCATTTTTGATGAAGATGCAGAGTTTATAAATGTTACTGGCCTTTGGTGGCACGATAGAGAATCTATATTTGAAGCCCATAAGTATGGGCTAAAAGTCATTTTTAAAGATTCAGAATTGTCTTTAAGAAAAATGAAAGTCAAATATTTATCAGATACAATTGCAGTTGTAAATGCTCGTATTCATTTGGAAGGTCAAACTTCCGTAAAAGGTAAAAAGGCTCAAGCAAGAAATACTATTTTTACTTTTGTGGTACATCAAAGTGATGATGGTAATTGGAGCTGCGCATCAGCGCAAAATACGGATATTGTTCCCGGCAAAGAAACTCATATAATTGATAAAGAGGGAAATATAGAAGCGGTGGATTATCGTGAATCTACTTGATATAAATATTCAGACTTAAAAATCATAGCCAGCGATTAATAATATTGAATGGTTGTTAATGCTTATTCTACCATCTCTGCTAGGCGTTACAAGTAAAGCGTTGTAAAAATCAAAACCCGTAAATACGTCAAGGCCTATACTCATTCCCATGACAAGATTTTGCTTAAATCCTGCTATAATACCATATTCCGTTTGTGAGGATAATAAATCTACGTTTTTATTCGGTGCCCACTGTCTTACCATAAAGCCAGCCGCAATGGAGTTACTGGAACTTAATGAATATTGAAAATTAATAGGAAATTCAAATGCGAGATGTCTTTGAATAGCTGTTTCATCTAATCTGTGTAAAGGATAACCTCGTCCATAATAATAAATTCCATCAAGCGGTGGCTCGCTTTTATCACGATAAAAGAGATTAAGCCCTAATCCTATCCTAAATCTATCATTGATGATGGGCCTGGTGAGCATACCACCTAAACGAATGGCAGTAGCGGGGTAATTCTCCGTGTGATAACCCGTCACATGAAATGCAGTAAGTCCTATCCCAATTTTACCTTCGATTTGATAAGGCTTTTTTGTCTCTGCTTCCGCTTGTGCATTAATGATTATCGGGAAGCACAAGAAAAAAATAAATGCTAAGATGGTTTTCATAGGTTGATGTTTTAATCTTGTTTACTTTAAAAATTAACTGTTTCCTGATACATAAATTGTAAATCGATCAATATTAATCTTAAAATTATAACGCTACTATTTCTGGCCCAAGCTTTTAATTTCTAATTGAAGCGTCAACTTGAACCAATAAATATATTCAAACCATTCTCAAACCCTTAAGTTAATAGTAGCGGTAATTCAAATCACAAATCAACCCTTAAAGTAAAAGCTGCTTGCATCTAAAGCTTCCTATTGCGAGATTAATGGAAATTTAAAATTTGCAATATGAGAAAATCAACTATAAAACTATGGGTTCTAACATTACTGATCATGAGTTGCTATATTACAGCATCCGCTCAGCAAGTAGATTTAGAAAAATTAAAAGGCATTGATGTCCGCAGCATAGGTCCTGCTGGTATGAGTGGTAGAATTACCGCCATCGATGTGGTGCATGACAATCCGCAAGTGATGTATGTCGGTTCCGCTTCTGGTGGTCTATGGAAATCTGAAAGTGGCGGTGTTGATTGGAAACCGGTCTTCGATGAAGAGCAAATCCTGTCTATAGGAGCAGTCGCCATTCAGCAAGACAACCCAGATGTAATTTGGGTAGGAACAGGAGAAGGAAATCCTCGAAATAGCTCTAATGGTGGCTATGGACTCTACAAATCAATGGATGGCGGCAAAAGCTGGAAACTGATGGGCCTAGAGAAAACTCGCAATATCCATCGTGTTAGAATTGATCCCAAAAACCCGAATACAGTTTTTGTAGGGGCAATTGGTTCTCCTTGGGGAGAGCATCCTGAAAGAGGTGTTTACAAAACCACTGATGGTGGAAAAACCTGGGCCAAAAGCTTATTTGTAGATAACAAAACGGGGGTTGCCGAATTGATCATGGACCCTAATAATCCGAATAAATTATTTGCCGCCATGTGGGAGCACAGAAGAAAACCATGGACTTTCACATCGGGTGGACCGGGTTCTGGTTTATACATGACCGTGGATGGTGGTGAAAACTGGAAAAAGTTAAGCGATGAAGACGGTTTGCCTAAAGGTGATTTAGGTCGAATTGGCCTAGCCATTTCAGCTGCAGATTCTAAAACGGTTTATGCTTTAATAGAATCTAAAAAGAATGCTTTATATAAATCAACTGATGGCGGCTATAAATGGGAAATGATCAATTCAGACATGGGAGAAATCGGGAATCGTCCTTTTTACTATGCAGAATTGTATGCTGACCCATCCAATGAAAATAGAGTTTACACCATTTTCACCTATGTAAATGTAAGCGAAGATGGCGGAAAGTCTTTCAAAGAGTTAATGCCTGCTTACGGTACTGAAGTTGGGGTTCACCCCGATCACCATGCTTGGTATATCCATCCAGAAAATCCAGATATGATGTTAGATGGAAATGACGGTGGATTAAACATTACTTATGATGGCGGAGAAACCTGGAGATTTGTACAAAACCTTCCAGTTGGGCAGTTTTACCATATCAATGTAGATAATGATTATCCTTATAATGTGTATGGCGGAATGCAAGATAACGGAAGTTGGATAGGCCCAGCTTATGCTTGGAAGTCACAAGGAATCCGAAATTCTTATTTCCAAGAATTAGCATTTGGAGATGGTTTTGATGTAGTGCCAGATCCGGATAATTCACGTTATGGATTTGCGCAATCGCAACAAGGTTTTGTGGTTCGCTATGATAGAGAAACAGGTAACAATCAAATTGTAAGACCAACTCATCCTGATAAAGATGTGCTTTTAAGATTTAACTGGAATGCGGCCATAGCACAAAATCCATTTGATAATAGCTCTGTTTATTTTGGTAGTCAGTTTTTACATAAAACCACCGATAAAGGACAAACATGGGAAATTATTTCACCCGATTTGACCACCAATGATTCCGAAAAACAAAAGCAGTTTGAAAGTGGTGGCTTAACTTATGACGCTACAGGGGCAGAAAATAATACGACCATTACGGCAATTGCTCCATCTTCACTAAAAGAAGAAGTAATTTGGGTAGGTACGGATGATGGAAATATTCAACTGACGCAAGATGGTGGTCAAACGTGGAACAAAGTAAGCACCAACATTAAAGGCTTCCCGGCGGAATCTTGGGTGGCACAAATTCAAGCTTCTACTTACAATGAAGGTGAAGCATTTGTTGTGGTGAATAATTATAGAAATTTTGATTTTAAACCCTATTTATTTCATACCACCAATTATGGTAAAAGCTGGACTAATTTAACCTCAGGTGATGATGTTTGGACATTTACCTTAAGTGTAGTCCAAGATCCTGAAGAACCGAACCTAATGTTCTTAGGAACAGATGGCGGTTTATATTTTAGCATTAATAAAGGCCAGAATTGGCAAAAATGGACGAATGATTATCCGAATGTGCCAACTCGTGATATGGTTATTCATCCACGTGAGCATGATTTAGTAATTGGTACTTTCGGTCGAGCCATTTATGTAATGGATGATATCCGTCCATTGAGGGAACTGGCTACTCAAGGGAAAACTGTTCTTGATCAACCCTTAAAATTGTTCACACCACCAACGGCTTATCAGGCGGTAAATCAGCAGCCAAGTGGTTCTCGCTTTGGAGCCAATGCCCTTTTCAATGGGGAAAATAGAAATTCTAATGTGATGATTTCTTATTTGATTAATAAGCCAGAACAAAAGGAAGAAGATAAAGAGGAGAAAAAAGAGGAGGAAAGTAATGAGAAAAAAATCACTTATGATTCTCTTAAGCTTAAAATTTATACGATGGATGGTGAATTGATCCGTACCTTAAGAGAGAAGGCTCCTAAGGAAAATGGCTTACACCGCATGTATTGGAGAATGGATGAGGCAGGACAACGAGGCCCGAGCAGAAGGTTGACCAAAGAGGATGCTGAAGAGTCAGGCGGAGTGGATGTAATCCCAGGAAAATATAAGCTGGTGATGCACTTTGGTAAGCATAAAGATTCAACAGACATTGAAGTGAAGTTCGATCCTCGTTTGGATGTAGATGAAGCAGACTTAAAAGCACGCTATGATTTCTTAAAATCCATGGAAAAAATGCAAGAGACTGCTTATGAAGCCAGCCAAAGAATTTTGGAAGCAAAGGAAACAGCTGATCATTACATCAAATGGATGAAAGAAAAAGATAAAGAAGCCTTCAAAGATCAGATTAAAGCGAGCAAAGCCATAAAAGATACCTTGGAAGTATTATTTGAGCCATTTGTTGGAGAAGACTTTAGTGAAAAGCAAGGGATTATCAGAACACCTATACCAGACATAGGCGATAGAATCGGGAATGCTTATTACTATACGGCCGCTAGTTTTGACAAACCAGGTGATACTCAAAAAAGATTAAAGAAACAGGCAGAAGAGGCACTAAAACCCGCTATAGATGCGCTTAACAAATTCTTTGCAGAGGATTGGAAAGCCTATCAAGAAAGCATTAGCGAATTGGATCTTTCTCTTTTTGAAGAATATGAGGCTATAGAAGTAAAAGAATAAGTAAATTTTGATGATGATTGGAAAGCCTGTGGTGGAGACGCTGCAGGCTTTTTTTGTGTTATTTGTATAAGAATTATAGTAATTTCCATCAAATCTTTAATACAAAAACATACCTAACTTATTTGAGTATTTGAAACCCACCGTCTGTCGCTGAAAATTATATAGTGTTTACATTATTGCTTTTTTAAAAATTAAAAGGTCAAAAAACCAGAATTACAGATTTGAGTTTTAAACATAATGAACTTAAAAAACTATAGAAAACAGCTACCTTTGCCAGTTGAAATTTGTATTTTAGAAAAAAATTTGTTTATCAGACAAATGTAATGACAGGGCAGGAAGCAATAGAATTAATCGGTTTAGGAAGAGCAAAATCTGTTAAATCCAAAAACAAAAAAATTTTGGATAGTGAATCTGTTGTTTTTGAACTAACGAGAGATTTTGACATTGACTCTATTTACTTTAATACAGATGATAATGGTAACAGTTTCCCTGCTGTATTCCTGAAAAAGGTAAAATCATTTGATCAAAGTACTTTAGGTAAAATAGCTGATATTCACAAAAAAGTATGGAACTATAAAAAAGTACTCTTTCTTTACGTTTATTCCGATACCGAGATTCGAATCTATAGTTGTTCAGAAAAACCACTTATTAAAAATAAAGAAAATTTTAATTTAGAGAAAGAACTTCAAAACGTTGAAATAAAATCATATCAGTTTTCAGATAAAGAACAGTTTGAAGAACTAAATAAATTATTTTCAAGAGTTGCAATTGATACGGGTATCATTTGGACATTGGAAGAAGCACAGTTTATTAGAGATAAAATTAAGCTTCAACGCAGGGTTGACAAATATCTTGTTTCAAGCTTGGTTAATACCGCTAATCAACTCAAAGCCCAAGGCTTAAAAATTGATTTTATCCATAAAATTATACTTCGTTCTTTATTTCTATTATATCTTGAGGACAGAGGGGCTACAGATAAGAAACTATATTCCATTTATAAAAAAGAGGCTTCTTCATATTTCGATATTTTAGATGATGTTGAAGCTACTTATAAATTGTTCAAACGATTAGAAGAAGATTTTAATGGGAATGTTTTTACAATTGAAAAAGACGAACAAATATCTGCCGAACAGCTCCAGCTGGTAAAAAAATGTTTCATTAGTGGCAATGAAAATTCCACACAGATTGAAATAAACTTCAATTGGCGGTTGTTTGATTTTAGCATTATTCAAATTGAATTGTTGAGTGAAATTTATGAGAATTTTTTATTCAAAACCGACCCGGAATTAAAGAAAAAAACAGGGACATACTACACGCCTCCTGCATTAGTTGAATTTATACTGAATGAAAAGTTACCCACTAACAAAACTGAAAAAAACTACAATGTCAAAATTTTAGACCCAAGTTGTGGTTCGGGCATTTTTCTTGTGGAAAGTTTCAAGCGTTTGGTTAAGCGTTATGAAAATCATCATAACGAAAGACTTACCAACTTTGATAAATTAAAAAAACTGTTAACTGATAATATCTTTGGCGTAGAACTGCATCCACAAGCAATAAAAGTTGCGGCTTTTAGTTTGTACTTAGCTTTAGTTGATAGTTTAGACCCAAAAGATTTATGGCAAAAGAAAAAGCATCGTTTACCTAATCTTATCAATGATCCTGATGACAAATCACTAAATGAACAGGGAACAAACTTGTTTCGCAGAGATACAATTGCTGAGAATAAAGAAATAGATTCTGATGAATTTGATTTGATTATTGGAAACCCCCCATTTGGAACAAAAAATTTATTACCATCCATCAAAAACTATTGTAATAAAGAAGGATTTGCACAGGAAATGGTTTTGCCGTTTTTACATAAAGCTGTCAAACTTGCTCCCCATGGTGAAATCGCCTTGATTTTCAATACAAAAGTTTTAACCAATACAGGCACAACTTATCAAAAGTTCAGAGAATGGTTGTTCAATGAATGTTATGTGGAAAAGGTTTTTAATTTTTCTATTCTCAGGAATGCTCATAAAAACTTTGGCGGACAATTATTTAGTGATGCTACGGGACCAATAAGTATTGTATATTATCAGAAAGAATTACCTGAAAAACCAAGTGATAAAATTGCTTATTTTGCTCCAAAAACATTCATAAAGTCAAACGTAATAGATGGTTTAAGCATTGATTTTACAGATTTAAAATACCTTCCTAGGGAAGAGTGTCAAAAACCCGACACAAAAATTTGGAAAGTTGCAATGTGGGGAGGAATGAGCGACTGGGATTTAATAAAATCTCTTTCTGGTAACAAATTTTATAGTTTCCTTTCTGAAAAAGGATTCTCGAAAGGTCTTGGTCTTCAATTTCTTGATAAATCAACTACTACCCCCATCGTTAAAGAGGGTATTCCACAACAATATATAAAACCTCAATCTATTGAAAGGTTTGCCTCATATTCTTTTTCAAATTTAAATGATGGATTAACAGGAGCATCAAGAAAAATTTATGCTGAATATTACAAAACAAAAACATCAACAATACCAGAGATTAATGTTTTTAGAAGAGTTGGTGCTATAAAAGCATATAAATCTCCACATATCCTGATAAAGGAAGGTTTGTCTAATTGGAGAATTTGTGCTTCCTATCTTGGCGAAGATTGTTCTTTTAATAGCAAAGTGATAGGAATACATCATTCTAACCCTAATTTGTTAAAAGGAATAGCTTGTTTTATTAATTCAAAATTTGTCTTATACTATATATTTTTGACATCCGCATCTGTCGGAATAGAAAGAGAGGAAATAAAACCAAATGAAATTGATAACCTACCATTATTTCTCACACTGGAAGATTTTGATTATTTGTCTAATTTATATGATAAATACATAACAAGGGATATATTTGAAAGCTTT
Source organism: Marivirga sp. (assembly GCF_051117495.1). Lineage (NCBI taxonomy): Bacteria > Pseudomonadati > Bacteroidota > Cytophagia > Cytophagales > Marivirgaceae > Marivirga > Marivirga sp. The sequence goes on from NZ_JBNPEF010000008.1 coordinate 96,672, forward strand.
CAAAATATTCAAGAATTAGAGCGAAAAATTGATGAGTTTGTTTTTGAAAAATTAGCTATTTACAAAAATATAAATCGTTTTATTATTGATGATTTTATTTCATTTACACTTCCTTTATTGAAAAAAGATGTAAATGAAATCCATATGTCTACCAGAATTACAGATATTAATAAATATGCTTCATCAATCACGGAAGAGTTAAATGAGTTTCTCGAAGGTCAAGACTTGTTTGTAAATGCGACAGTTTTTAATATCAATAAGTTTACACCTTTGATGATGATAAAAATTTCTCACGAAAAAGTAAAGAAATATATTTCTATTTCCAAAGAAAGTATTGATATAGAATTAAAGAAACTTGACCAATATTTATGGGACGAAAAATCAAACAGTATTTATTTCAGAAAAAAACTGAACTATAAAACAGGAGACGATATTTATATAATTCGCCCCAATCAGCGAAGGTTTTGGTCAAAAACAATGGCAATAGAAGATGCTTCGGAGTTGATTCTTGAAATTTTAAATGAGGATTAACAGAATGTCGTATAAATTTAATTATAAAAGAGCTTTTGAGCAACGATGTTTTCAGTTAATCATAGAAGCATATAAAACAACTTTAAGTGAAAGAGTAATACAATTAGATTGGAATGAAAACGATATTTCCTCTGAAATACACAGGCATATAAAAGAAAATCCATTAAGAATAACATGGAAAGTTTCTAGTAATGTTGAATCTCATATTCCCAAAAATATTCCTAAAGTTAAAGGCTTTGCAGATAAATTTCCTAGAATAGACTTTAGGTTAACTACGTTTTCTCAAAGAAACGAATATGATTACTTTTTTGAAGCAAAGAATATAAAGCAAAACGATTACGCATTAAAACGAAGATACATTAATACAGGTATTAACAACTTCATTTCTAAAAAATACGAAAATGGCAGTTTAATTGGTTATTTACTTGAGGGTAAAATAGACGCAACTGTAAAAGGAATTAACACTTTATTGGAAAAGACAAAAGAGAAACAGAAAAATTGAAACCTAAACAGGGAAAACTATTAAATACCTATTACGAATCTAATCATTCTGACATAGGAATATTGAAACATTTAATTTTTGATTTTACAGAGGATTCAAATAGCAAATAGTTACTCTTTACCCCGTTCCCTCCATGCTGTGCATGTTGGGGTCATATTTTACAATTACTATTCAAAGTAATAATCCATAATGCCACAAAAACTTTCATTTCTAAATTGTTTGTACATTTATTTTGGTACTGCTCCCTTTATTTTTGGAGAGGTATTTTTGATTTTTGGGGTTTCTACTTTGTTGCACATTAATCAAGATTCAGAAAACCTCCCAATTGGCATTTTGTTGGTTTTAGTTGGGTTGTATTTTACCCCGTTCCCGCCATATTTTACATGGTGGTCTGCACACTTTCAGCTACAACGTAAACACTCTTCTTTGTTAATTGACAAAACCAGAGTGAATTGAATAGTACCAAATAGGAACTTTTAGTAAATTGTAATACTTTCATTAAAATTACTCTAAATAGAGTGCTTTTATTAAAAACTTCTGCACAAATGAAATTTTGTAATGGTAGCTTACGATCAATATTATCAAACTGAAAATCTTTTCGGGAAACCCTATCCCGAATTGATGGAGTTTTTCGATCAGTTTCCTAAAAAAGGAAAAGTGCTGGATGTGGGTTGCGGTCAGGGTAGAGATGCAGTTCCGATTGCTGGAATGGGATACTCAGTGGTCGGAATTGATAATTCAAAAGTGGGCATTGACCAAATGAATCAGATTGCTAAGAATAAAAATCTTGATTTAAGCGGAAAAATAGGTGATATCTATGGCTTCGATCAGTTTCATGAATTTGATTTCATTTTGCTTGATAGCATCTTCCATTTTGCTAAAAAGGATAAAGAAAAGGAGCAGGATCTCATTAGGAAAATATTAAATGAGCTTAGAAAAGGGGCTATTCTCATCATTTGCATTCAAGATACTGGGGAAAAGGTAGCCACATTTAATGAAACACTTGACTTTAAGGGAGATTTGGCGCGATTAGAAGATCAAAAGTTGATTTATACTTATCAAGATCAAGAAAGCGGTCACAAATCTGAAACCAATTATCGGATGATTGTTGTACAAAAATAAAAAAAGCAGCAACCCTCTCGAATCACTGCTTTTACAACCTAAATCTATTTTTCTTTTACTCTATTGTTACATCAAAGGTAGCCTCAATATCGGTTTCGCCACCGGCATTGCTTGGATCGCCATTTACTGCACCATCAGCTGATTTATCTGGCTCGTGTCTTAAGATTACTACCAATGATCCAGTACTTGCATCTCCTGTTGAAAAAACAGTAGATAATCCAATTGGATTTCCGTTTCCATCTTCGTCATCGTAATTGAATTCAATATTCAAACCACTAGTTTTCTGGAAGAAAAACTGGTGCTCCTCATCTTCTTCTTCAATTTCTTCCGTGATATCTTCTCCTTCTTCGTCATTTCTAACCTCAATGGACACATTATATCGAGTATTGGCAGCTAAGGTTCCATTGGTATAAACTGGCTCATCTTCGCCAGGGCCATCCATATCTACCAGAGAAAAAACAACATCAGCTCCTCCGCCTATTGGGCTAAAAGTCATTTCTAAGGTGGTAATCAGTTCTTCCTCGTTTTCCGGCTCAGGATCTTCTGTGTCACATTGTGAAAATAGCAATACTGCCACTAGCAGTAGCATACTTCTTAAAATACTCATTGTTTGGGTTTTCATTGTTGATTGTTATTTAAAGGGTTAATAATTGATTTGTAAAAGTTATATTTAAAAGATGTAATTAATTCTTAATTCAAAATTTCTGCCTGTTTCAGCTGCATAAAAACGCAAGCGATTCAGGTAATCGGTATAATCGGTATTCATTAAATTATAAATGCTCAAGCCTAAATTAAGCTGCGCATTCTCTAGTTTTTTGGTGGTGTCCAACGAAAAATTAGTGATAAAATATCCATCTGGAACCGGAACAGTTGCTTGTTCATAAGCCTCGGTTTCTGTAATAGGTGCTCTGTATTGTTCGAAGACTTTTAATCCGCTTAAATTGAAATCGATTTCTTTAAAGCCCAGCTTATTGCTTAATCGCCAGTTTAAAGTGTTTTCCCATCTGTCTGCCGGCATAAAAATCAATGGTAATTCGTTTGAAATATCATTACCACGAATGATGGAGGCCTTAGTATTTAATGTGAAATGATGAAAAAATTCGTAGCTCCCTATTATATCCGTTCCATAAATATCTGCTAGTGTCTGTCTATATTGATAAACTGGAAATGCGCCTCTAATCGTTAACCTTGGTTCTTCGGGTTGTAAATAGATATAGTTTTGAATTCTACTGGCATAAGCATCCACATTTAACCTGAGTTTTTCATTAAAGCTAAACTGTAAACTATGTAACCATTTCATAGAGGTTTCTGGTGAAAGCTGATCATCGCCCTCCTCTATAGCCGCTACACTATGATGCAAACCTTGGCTATACAATTCATTGATACTTGGTGCCCGTTGGCTCCAACTGATATTTGATTTATATTTAAAATTACTGCTGAAATCATAGCCACCTCCTACTATTCCTGAGAACATATTGTACTGATGCTTTGGATTGATCAGCTGGTCTTCCTCATTAAATTTTAACACATCTATGGCAATAGCATCAAACCTTAAACCTGCTTCTAAATTCCATTTTTCTGTAGTCCAGGCTTCGTTTAAAAAAGCACCTGTTTGGAAGCTTGAATAATTGGGGATTAATGGTGTAGTGCCCGTTCCTGGTACGTTCTTATTATTTTGATATTCATAATCCAATCCTATTTCTCCACTTAAATTGGTCCAAATAGGTTCGTGATGGAATAGAAGTTTTGCCACATGGCTATCTAATTGCAAATCAACCGAAGGTCTATCACTCCTACCTCCTCTTCGGATGTCAAATTCTTGTCTAGCATTTTGCTGATAGGCATAAATAAAATCAAAATCACCGTAATCAGAACGATCGAGGTGTACTTTGGCTTTCAATAATTGATGTACCACATTTTGCTTCGGATTATTGATTTCATAAGAAAAATCCTCAGTGAAGAATGGTGGGCGTTTATCTAAAGCCTCAAAGAAGTTATCCACATTTCCTATATGAGCCCCTCTTAGTATTCCAATTTCAGTTGAGAAACGGCTGTAGAAAATATCTGCTTGTAAATCTTCTTTGATGTAATTAGCGGCAGCTGAAAAGTTCAATTCCTCGCTGCCGGTATTCGTTAAATTATAATTGGCAGCATGCTGGTCACCGGATTTTTTGGCAGAAGATTGCAATCTCCAGTTAAGTGATTCTTCTTCATTTAATAAAAAACTTCCTGAAAGCATGACAGAACCAATACCACCTCGTCCGTTGGTGAATCCCACTAAATCCAAACTTCCATGCAAAGTAGAATCTGGAACTAAAGGCTCTGGTTCTAATAGCAATGCTCCACCTATCGCTCTAGGCCCGTATTTTACTGAGGAGGCTCCCTTCACAATAGTTATTCTTGAAGCCACAAAAGGATCAATTTCAGGAGCATGATCTACCCCCCACTGTTGCCCCATTTGAGAAACCTCATTATTAACAACTTGGATTCTACTCCCATACAATCCGTGTATCATCGGTTTATTAATACCTGGACCCGTTTTGATATTATAAACGCCCGGCAAGGTACTTACTGATTCAGATAACGATTTTCCCTTTAATTTTCTTAATTCTCGGGTAGATAGCACACTCTCCACATTGCTCAAAAGCACTTCTTCTCTTTTATGGGAGTGTACACTTACCGCTGAAAGTACGTTCTGCTTAGATTTTAAATAAAAGGTTTGTTTATAATCCTCTATTTCAACTGATATGTAGGTACTGGTTTTTTGATATTCTACTTGGCTAATGATAACCTCATATTTATTATGGCACGGAATTTTAATACTAAAATATCCTTCTTCATTAGTTTGCACACCATCTTCAATTTCCGGGATATATACTGTGGCAAAGGCAACTGGCAAATGTTCTCCTTCAGAAAGTACTTGTCCCGAAAAACTGACACGACACTCCTCCTGACCGATGCTTAGCTCAGGCATTGCAAATACATAAATGACAAACAGTATTTTTATTAAACGCAACATTGTTGCAAATATATAAAAGTTGCGTTAATAAAAAGACCCTTTAAAAAATTCTTTTGCCCTTTGGTGTAATTTTGAAATGCCAAAAATGGATGCCACATAAATTTTTAGTAGTATTGGGATATATTTTTAGCTAATAATATGAAGACTATGAAGAAACTATTAATCATGATGCTGATCTGTGCTCCATTTTTTGCAGTGGCACAAGAGCAAGAATACAAAGAGCGTTTTGAACAATTAGGCAGTATGTTGCCTACTCCTAATTCCTACAGAACTGCCTCAGGTGCACCCGGTGAAAACTACTGGCAACAAAAAGCTGATTATTCTATAAAAGTAAAATTGGATGAAGCTGCCAACAAGATTACAGGTTCTGAAACTATCACTTACTATAACCAATCCCCGCATCCTTTAAATTATTTGTGGTTACAGTTAGACCAAAACATGAGAGCAGAGGGATCTGACAGCGAATTAGTAGGAACGGCTACTTTCTTTAACGATACCATTCCTGGTAAATATTTAGAGCAATATGTTGCCAATGGCGGTAATTCCTACGATTTCCCAGGCGGTTTTAATATTGAATCAGTAAAAAATGCTGATGGGGATGAAATGGATTATCTGGTTCAAAAAACCATGATGAAAATCCGTTTACCACAAACATTAAAGCCAGGAGAAAACATTTCATTTTCTGTTGAATGGAATTACTTTGTAAATGACAGAATGAAAGGTGGCGGAAGAAGTGGATATGAATATTTCGAGGAAGATGGAAACGCACTATATACCATCGCTCAGTTTTTCCCAAGAATGGCGGTTTACAATGATGTGGAAGGCTGGCAAAACAAACAATTCTTAGGATCAGGAGAGTTTGCGCTTACCTTCGGAGATTATGATGTGGAAATCACAGTTCCAGATGATTTTATCGTGGGAGCTACCGGAATGGTGCAAAATCCGAAAGAAGTATTGACAAAAGACCAGGCTAAAAGATATGAAAAAGCTTTAAAATCAACTGAACAGACTTTCATTGTTACAGAAGAGGAAGCTATTGAAAACGAAAAAGAAAAGTCTTCAAAGTATGAGACTTGGAAATTTAAAGCTGAAAATGTGAGGGATTTCGGTTTTGCCGCATCCAGAAAATTCATTTGGGACGGTCAAATGGTGGAATTGGAAACGACAAAACCATTTGCACAATCATTCTACCCGAAAGAAGGAAACCCACTTTGGGAGGAAGAATCAACCAAAGCGGTTAAAAACACTTTGGTATTATATTCTGAAAGAACATTTGATTACCCTTACCCACAAGCAACCTCAGTACATGCCGCATCTATCGGAATGGAATACCCAATGATTTGCTTTAACTTCGGAAGACCCGATAAAAATGGAGAATATTCTGTCAGAACTCAATTAGGTATGACTTATGTGATCGTGCATGAAATTGGGCATAACTTCTTTCCAATGATCGTAAATTCTGACGAGCGTCAGTGGGCTTGGATGGATGAAGGATTAAATTCATTCTTAGAATCAAATGTGATGTTTGAATATTATCCGGACTTACCATATTCAGATAACATTCCACAAGCAGTTACTGGTTACATGAAAAGTAGCAAAGACCAGCAAAGACCCATTATGACCAACCCAGAACAAGTACTAAGGTTAGGGCCTAATGCTTATTCGAAACCGGCCGCTGCCTTAAATTTATTGAGAAATACCATTATGGGGCCTGAGCTTTTTGATGAATCATTTAAAGCCTATGCCCAAAGATGGATGTTTAAGCACCCAACTCCTGCTGATTTCTTCCGAACTATGGAAGATGCTTCAGCGGTTGATTTGGATTGGTTCTGGAGAGGATGGTTCTATACTACCGATCATGTAGATGTAAGTGTTGATGAGGTAAAATATTTCCGTATTGCACAGGATGAATCCGATATGGAGAAAAACACAAAAGCTCCTGAGGGTGATTTAGGCGAAAAAGAAGAAAAAGAAATGAAAACTGATTTCAGTGATGGCCCTGCTTACATTTCTGTTTCTGAAACACCTGAATTTTGGTATGGTGAGTACCGCAATAAAGTGGATGATGAGGCAATCAAAGCGAGATATGCTGATAAACATTTTTATGAAGTGACTCTTAGTAATAAAGGCGGTTTGGTAACTCCATTATTATTTAATCTTGAATATAAAGATGGCTCTACAGAGCAAAAATATATTCCGGCAGAGATATGGAGAAAAAATGAAGGCAAAACCCGTAAAATGTTGATTTTGGATAAGGAAGTTTCCAAAATCGTTTTCGATCCTGAAGGAGAATTAGCGGACACAGATAATTCTAACAATGTGTTCCCAAAAACGGAAAGCAAAACCAAATTGGACGAGTTTAAAGAAAAAGGAGAGTAAAATTCATAATGATTAGATATTGAAAACCATCCTTTGGCAATAAGTCAAGGGATGGTTTTTTTATTGAATCAGTTGTTTCTCCTTAGCACTAGCGGATGCTTGAACCAGTGCTAAATTGGAACAGACTAAATTAAGATAGCGCAAGCATCCGCTTGTGCTTTAGATAGCATATATTATAAAGGGCTTTTTTACTGAATCAACTTCTTATTTTCTTCTAAGCCATGTTCAAATTGCAGGGTTATATGTCCAATGGAAAAATTGGTGTGCAATAAATCTTCAATTTTCTTCTGAATTTCATGTGTTTGGCTCACATTCAAATCTTGTCTTAAATCTACATGGGCTTCCAGATGAATGGTGTATTCATCTAATTGCCAAACATGAATATGGTGAATGTTCTTTACTTCTGTTAACTCTTCCACCTCCTCTACCAATTTGGGAATATTGATTCCCTCAGGCACAAATTGCAATAATATTTTGGTTGTGCCCCACAATAGTTGCCAAGAAGTGGCCATTAAATATATTCCGATTAATATTGATAAAACGCCATCTACCCAAGTTACTCCATAATATTTCATGGCCAAGCCTCCACCTAAAACTGCTGCTGAGAATAATGTATCAGAAAGTAAATGCAAAAAGGCAGATTTCATATTCATGCTATGCTTTGCATCCTTCGCTAAAAATAAAACACTTAGTCCATTGGCAATTATGGCAATTCCCGCTAACCAAATCACCAAATCGTTATTAATTTCCAGCGTTTGCGTTATTTGCAAGCGCTGAACACTTTCTATTATAATGTAAACCGCAACAGCAATAATGACTGCAGAATTAACAAAAGCCGCCAAGACTTCCGCCCTTTTATAGCCAAATGACTTGCTGTAAGTAGCTTCCTTTTTAGCTAAAATAATGGCTACGAGACTTATGATTAAAGCCGCCACATCACTGAAATTGTGCATGGCATCGGAAATCAGGGCCATGGAATTCCCTACAATTCCTCCAACGATTTGAGAAACTGTAATAATCATATTGAGCAATATGACCCACTTAAGTCTGCTTTCCTTTTTCATAGAAATCAAAAATAGACAATCGTCATTTGAAGTACTAACCTCAAATGGACTTTAAATAGAAATTTGTAAAATCATAAAACGAAAAAGCCACTTAAAATTTAATTAAGTGGCTTTTTAATTACTTTAAAATTTTAAATTACTTATCCAACTCTAATTGCAAAGATTGCGGTGTGGTTTCCAACTCACCAATTTCAATTTTAGAATCTCCTTTTACTGTAATCGTGGCTTTAATGAAATCCTCTTCTTCTGCTTTGTAGATATTTTCCACATATTTCTGTGGGTTTCTGTCAATATAAGGGAACCAAGTACTGTGGATTTGCACCATTACTTTATGCCCTTTTTTGAATGTATGTAGAATATCCTGCAAGGCAATTTCAACCTCATCTTCTTCATTTGGAACAAATGGTTTTGGATCTGCAAAACTATCTCTAAACCTACCTCTGAAAACTTCTGCTCTCACTAATTGCTGATAATTACCCATCACAATATTGTCGGGATTATGCTCGTAGCTTTCATGGTCGCCAGGATAAACATCAATGATTTTCACTATAAAATCCGCATCGGTAGAAGAAATGGCCACTTTTAATTTAGCTGCAATTTCACCAGCTAAGGTTAAGTTCTCTTCCAAAGGATCCGACTCCCAAACCAAAACATCTGGTCTGCGGGCCGCATGACGCTGATCATCGGTCATGTATGGGCGAGGAGTAAAAGTCACACTTTCCGTAAATGAGGTATAAGGAACAGGTTTAGCCGGATCAGAAACATAGCTGAATTCATCTTCAATGCTTCCTTCATCATTGATCAATAATTTCCCGTTTTGAGCAAAGCCTAAAGTAGTTTTTGGGATTTGTGGTGGCCAAACATCAAATTTTTGCCACTCTTTCAAGCCAGTATCAAACATATAAGCCTCAGGTAATTCCGGTTTGCCTTCCCCTTCTCTCAAAAAATGATTGAAGAAAGTGCGTTCAATTTCTGTTTGATAAAAAGTGGAAATACTATCTCCAAAATAAATATGATTTACCGCTTGAAAGCCTTTTTCCCTAGCCCAATCACCATGACTCCAAGGCCCAAAAACGATGGTATTATATGTATCAGGGCTATTTTTTTCAATAGTTTTATAAATATTCAACGGGCCATATAAATCTTCGGCATCAAACCATCCCCCTACCGTCATAACAGCATGGTCAATATCATCTAAGTGTGGAATAATACTTCTCTTCTGCCAGAATTCATCATAATTAGGATGTTCCACAGTCTGTTGCCAAAACTCATTGTCAAAATGGATTTTCTCGGTAATGTTTTTCAAAGGCCCCATGTCTAAGTGATAGTCATAGCCATCAATGGCATTAGCAGTCCTCATTCTGGCAAAAGCCTCTCTATACCAAGATTCAGTGGTCGGTTCTTCAGTTTGGTATCCAAAAACAGGATATGCCGCTGTATAAGATTGTAAATAAGCACCATTATGATGAAAATCATCGAAGAAAAAATCTCCAATTGGTGCTTGCGGGGAACTTGCTTTCAATGCTGGATGCGCATCAGGTAAAGCTGCAGCGGTATAAAATCCTGGATAGCTAATTCCCCATTGCCCTACTTTTCCATTGGTTTTTCCTTTCAAATGTTTCAACAACCACTCTATAGTGTCATAAGTATCTGAGCTTTCATCGGCTTCTTTTTTATGCTTATTGCCTGGGATGTTAGGAGTCATATTGGTGAACTCACCTTCCGACATCCATCTTCCTCTTACATCCTGATAAACGAAAATAAATTTGTCCTCCATTAAGTATTTGGATGGCCCTAAAGAACGCTTATACTCATCTGGTCCGTAGGGAGCAATACTGTAACAAGTTCTTTGCATCATAATCGGATGCTTTCCTTTTTCCTTTGGAGTGTAGATGGCGGTATAAAGTCGAGTGCCATCTCTCATCGGGATGTAAACTTCTTCTTTGTCGTAATTTTCCTTAACATAATTACTTTCCTCCTCCTGCGCCCAAAGCTTTGGGCTCAAAAACAAGCAAAAGCCAATTAAAAATAGTATATGTTTCTTCATTTTAAATAAAGTTTAATTTGGGTGGATAATTTAGTAAATAAGTGTTAGAATTGACCATTAGCAATTTACTTTTTTATAAATGGCAATGAACAAGCTCTAAATAATTTAAGTCATATAACTATGAAGAGACAAATATATTTCTTGGTTTTAATGATTAGCTTCGCTTGCAAAAGTGAAGATCCTGAACCAATTTCAAAGCCACACTTTACCGCAGTAATTGATGATTATAATTTCAAAGCCCATACTATTAAAACGGAGACAATGGGTGGAGCCAGAACTTATTTAATTGCAAGTGATTCAATCAGTGGATCAGAAATAATAATCATATTAAAAAACAGTGCTTTTCAAGAAGATTATAAAATTTCTTTTGGTTGGGAGGCAAGCGCACAAATAAATGAACTTGGAGTAAGCTATATTGCAAACAGACCATCTGATAATGGGAAAATTGAACTTTCAACAGTTGATAAAAAAGTTGGGGTTTTGAAAGGTAGGTTTTCTTTTTCTGCAATTAGGTTTGGAACACTAAATGATTCTAAAGTCGTAAAAAACGGAAGCTTTTTTATCGAAAATTTTAATTTTGAAAACTTGAAATAAGCTAAATTTATAATAATATACAATCCTAATAATTACTAAATAAAACAGCTTCTTTTCCATTTATCATATTCTTTAAACTGTTTCTCCCTTCAACCGTTTCCCCATAAGTTGTAGCAGATAAATAAATTGATGAAATGAGCATAAATATTTGCAGGTGAATTTAAATCGACCGCCTGATAAATATTTATTGTGAATTCCATAGCCTGTCCCGACTGATCGGGATGGTCGTTAAAAAAATACGCATGAATCAGATTTTAGCAGTCCAGAATTTAAGTAAAACTTATCAATCAGGAGAAAAGTCATTAACCGTACTTTCCGATATTAATTTTGAAATTAACCCGGGAAGCAGTTGTGCCATTATTGGGCCATCTGGTAGTGGAAAAACTACACTACTGGGATTATGTGCAGGCCTGGATGAAGCTGGAACAGGTTCGGTTACACTTGATGGAAAACAATTGGAAAAGCTTTCTGAGGATGAAAGAGCAGCCGTTCGAAATGCTTCAGTAGGATTTATTTTTCAAAGCTTTAATTTATTACCCACGCTTACAGCCTTGGAAAATGTGATGGTACCTTTGGAGTTACTGGGCAAGAAAAATGTTAAGCCTATTGCAGTGGATTTATTACAAAAAGTAGGATTAGGTGACAGAATGGATCATTATGCTTCGCAACTGTCGGGCGGTGAGCAACAAAGGGTTTCTATTGCCAGAGCTTTTGCCAACCAACCCAAAATTTTATTTGCTGATGAGCCAACCGGAAACTTAGACCAGGAAACCGGAGAAACCATTGAATCCCTCATATTTAACTTGAATAAGGAATTGGGTACCACATTAGTTTTGGTTACTCATGATCATGATCTGGCGAAAAGAACGGATCGAATCCTACAACTAAAAGGAGGAAAACTGATAAAAGATTCTGCCAACTTAACATCTCAAGAAGCTTAAAACCATTCTCATGCAAAATTTAAACTGGTTATTGAAAATGGCTTGGCGCAATAGTCGTAGAAACCGTTCGCGTTTGTTTCTGTTTATGAGCAGTATAGTGCTGGGCATAGCAGCACTAGTAGCCATCAATTCTTTTGGAGATAATCTTACAGAGCAGATTAACTCAGAAGCCAAAGAGCTTTTAGGTGCTGATGTGGAACTGGAAAGTCGAAGTCCTTTTCCAGATTCGATTTATCAATTTCTGCAAAATGAAAACTTAGAACTTTCCGAGGAAAGGGCCTTTGCCAGTATGGTGTATTTTCCAAAAAATGGGGGAACAAGATTGATCAATGTTCGAGCAGTAGAGGCCAATTATCCATTTTATGGCACAATAGAAACTACTCCTTTTGAATCTGCTACCAGCTACAATAACAGCGAGAAAGCATTGGTGGATCAATCATTAATGCTGCAGTTTAATGTAAACCCTAATGATTCGGTTCGAATAGGAACTAAAGTGTTTTCCATAGCAGGTGAAATCAATAAAACACCTGGACAATCTGCTATTACCACTACGGTGGCTCCTCCTGTTTTTATTCCATTTTCTAAACTGGAAGAAACGGGCTTGATGCAAAAAGGAAGTCGCATTAATTACAAACTCTACATCAAGTTTCCGGATGGCATTGACGATCAAAAATATTTTAATGAGGTCTTAAAGCCTCGCTTGGAAAAAGAGGAAATCCGATTTGATGATGTGGAGGAAAGAAAAGAAGAATTGGGTGATGCTTATTCTGATCTAACAGGTTTTCTCAATTTAACAGCCTTTATTGCTTTGCTTTTGGGCTGTATTGGAGTAGCCAGCTCTGTACAGGTTTATGTAAAAGAGAAAGTAAAATCAGTAGCCATATTGCGCTGTTTGGGTGCTTCTTCTTTACAAGGCATGTGGATTTTCTTAATCCAAATTGCAGTAATTGGATTAATTGGTTCCGTAATTGGTGCTTTGATAGGAAGCAGTATTCAATATTTCTTGCCACAATTATTTGCGGATTTCTTACCGTTTGAAATTGAATTGACTTTTAGTTTTAGTTCTTTCCTTCAAGGCATAGTGATTGGTCTTTTGGCTTCAATCTTATTTGCTCTAGTACCGCTGTTGCAGATTCGTAAAGTTTCTCCACTGAATGTATTAAGAAGTTTAGGCTGGGGCAAAACCTCAAAAGCCAGTCGTTTTGTTTATATATTGGTTATCATCTTTGTATTTGCTTTTTCTTTTTTACAGCTAAATTCTCTTGAAGAAGCAGGGGTTTTCACTGCTTCATTGTTAGTGGCCGCCCTAATCTTGATGGGCGTAAGTAGATTAATCATTTGGGCAGTAAGAAAATATTTCCCTGAAAAGGCAGCTTTTACTACAAGACAAGGCTTGGCGAATTTGTATAGACCCAATAATCAGACTTTAATTCTGGTAGTGACGATCGGTTTGGGCACGGCATTGATCACTACTTTAATGCTCAGTCAAGATTTACTACTAGATAAAGTAAAATTGAGCAGTAGTGAAAATCAACCGAATATGGTCCTGTTCGACATCCAAAGTGATCAAGTGGATGAGGTAATCAATATCACTAATAATGACAGCTTGCCTGTGATTCAGGAAGTACCAATCGTTACCATGAAACTCCATAGTCTGAAAGGCGAATCAGTTGATAAGATTAAAGAAGATACTACTGCCGGAGTTCGAAGTTGGGTATTGAGAAGGGAGTATAGAGTAACCTATCGTGATAGTTTAATTGATTCAGAAACAATCATAGAAGGAGAGTGGAGTGGGAAAGTTAAAAACCCTAATGATTCGATTTTGATTTCTTTAGATCAAGGTTTAGCTGAAGACATGAAAGTTGGACTAGGAGATCCGCTGACATTTAATGTGCAAGGCGCACTGATTCAATGCTATGTTGGTAGCATTAGAGAAATCGACTGGCAAAGGGTACAAACCAATTTCTTGGTTGTTTTCCCAGAAGGCGTTTTAGAAGAAGCACCTAAATTTCATGTGCTGTTAACTCGCTACGAGAAAGTAGAGAAATCTGCCCAATATCAACAAAAAGTAGTAAGCAAATTTCCTAATATTTCCATCATCGATTTAGACTTGATTTTGAAAACAGTGGATGAAGTATTAGGTAAAATCTCTTTCGTGATCCAATTTATGGCGTTCTTTAGCATTATCACAGGCGTGATTGTATTGATTGGCGCAGTAAACATTAGCAAATTCCAAAGGATGCAAGAAGCGGTTTTATTAAGGACCATTGGAGCAAGTAGAAAACAAATCGTCCGCATCAACTTTATGGAATATTTCTTTTTAGGAAGCATTTCCAGTTTGACAGGAATCATTATCGCCATTTTATCAGCATGGGGATTAGCTTACTTTAGCTTTGAAACTGTTTTTGTACCTAATCTATGGGCGGTATTGATTACCTATATTGCAATAACCGGCCTAACCGTTTTCATTGGATTAACTAATAGTAGATCGGTAGTGAATAAGCCACCTTTGGAGATATTGAGGAAGGAGGTTTGATTTTTAACTTCAGTACTTTGCACGCGTTTTGCTTCGCAACGTGCGCTGTGGACTTGCAACAAAAAACTGGACAAATAATTAAGCGCATTTTGAATAATTATTTTCATTAAATTGTTCAGGTGATAAATATCCTAAATAGCTGTGTTTTCTTCTTCTGTTATACCATATTTCGATA
>NZ_JBNPEF010000029.1:0-103670 GCF_051117495.1 Marivirga sp.
TTGTTTGTTTACCATTACAATTTAATCATACCTCATTTTACCGTTTCCAGTAAGAAACGGTTTAGTTCAACAATTCTATAAAGTAACAAAGGTTACTTTATATGCATTGTACTTTTTTAGCAATCTACTGAATAAATAGTAACTAAAAAAGTCTGCTAAAGGCTCAAAATAAAGATTAAAAGTATTAACCGTATAATTATACGTATAATATGCGTTTAATTATACGCTAAGAAATCTAAGTTTAAATTCTAATGATTATTTACTTTCCAATTCCTTAATCGCCAACCAGGCCATTAAACCCATGCCGGTTTCCAGGGCCAATGGATCAATATCGAAGGTTGGGGTGTGGACTGATGAGTTGATGCCTTTTGATTCATTTCTCACTCCTAAACGGTAGAAACAAGCATCAGTAGCTTGGGAGAAATAAGCAAAGTCCTCTGCTGCTAACCATAAATCCAAATCCTCCACATTCTCTTCCCCCAAAAACTCTATGGCATTGGCTTTCGCTCTATCTGTCAATTCTGGTTCGTTAACTAAAAAAGGGTAACCGTTTCTGATTTCGAATTCACATTTCGCTCCCATACTTTCTGCCATACCTTCAGCCATCTTTCTCATTTTTTGATGAGCAGAGGCTCTCCATTCTTCATCCATGGTGCGGAAAGTACCTTCCAGATAGACTTCATTTGGAATTACATTGGTAGCGCCATCGGCTATAATTTTTCCAAAAGACAAAACAGAAGGAATTTTCGGGCTAGCGTGACGGCTTACAATTTGCTGTAGTGCCACTAAAATATGTGCGGTGATAATGACTGGATCAACATTTAATTCCGGCATAGCACCATGGCCGCCTTTCCCAATGACTTTCATATATAACTCATCGGTACTCGCCATGTACATTCCGCTACGGAAGCCTACTTTACCAGCATCGATCAAAGGCATTACATGTTGCCCAATTATATTATTTACATCAGGTTTTTTCAAAACACCTTCCTTAATCATTTTGGAAGCTCCACCTGGTACTTTTTCTTCTCCTGGCTGGAAAATCACTTTGATAGTTCCTTCAAAATGTTCTTTAAGTTGATTCAAGATTTTTACGGTTCCCAGCATGGAGGAAGTATGCACATCATGTCCGCAAGCGTGCATCACGCCTACATTCTGACTTTTGTAAGGAACCTCATTTTGCTCTGTAATAGGAAGGGCATCAATATCGGCTCTTAGAGCGGTAACCTTTTTTTCTGGATTTTTACCTTTGATTAAAACCACTGTTCCCGTATCCGCCACTCCTGTTTGGTGCTCAATTCCCCAATCATTTAGGGTTTTACTGATATATTTAGCCGTTTCAAATTCTTCAAAAGACAATTCAGGATTACGGTGCAAATGCTCTCGAATTCCTTTAATCTCTTCAAATTGCGACTTTGCCAGTGATTTTATCTCCGATTTTAAATCCATTTTATTTTTTAATTTTAAATCTTAGGCTAGGAATTTCTTAATGGATTTCCAGCTATTTCAATTCCGGTCGGTGTGTCACCGACCAGAGATAAGATTAACAAACAATATTTTTTACCACAATAGAAACAATAGAAAACAAAAGGATTTTCGCTAAGCGAAAATATTTGTCATAGAAATCTTCAGCTCCAGAGGCGCCAGTATTCATCACCATCCAGAGGATGGCGATAGAAAAAAATAATTTCCTTCCGCTAGCGTCTCGCTAGTGGCAACTACTACTGCCACTGGAGGATTTTATATTCTACGATAACAAAGCGAAAGCTGTGAGGCTTTGTCAATTATGACTGGTCCAAGCGTCCGATTGAACCAGTTATAATGTTGCGCCATAAACCTGACAGGTTTTTTAACCATACCTAATTTATATAAATCCTTTGCGGAACAGAAATGGCATCGGGAAATTTAGGTTTTAACTTCAGCAATGTCCTTTGCACTTCTAACCTTTCTGTAAACCTACCTACCCTTACTTTATAAATAGGCTGTTTGTACTCCACATCCGTTCTAATTTCGGGCAAAACAACTCTTGCCGTGTCCCTTGCTTCATAAGCCTCTGCACTGCTACTTCCACTATAAATTTGAATTGCGTAACCATTTACATATCGAATCTCTTTATTATTCTCTGCAAGTGTATCCAGCTTTTTATCCAACAATTCCGTTACATCCGCTTCTGCTTCAAAGTTTTCACTGGTCTTACGGAAACTGCTTTTTTCACTTTCCATCTCAAAAGCAGTATCCACTTTAGGACGATATTGGCTTAAATCTTCACTATAAGATTTACTTGCAGTTGAAGTGGGTTGCGAAGTAATACATCCCACTATAAAAAAACCTATTAATAAAAACGCTATGCTAAATCCAAATTTATTCATCTAGTAAAACACATTTATTGCTTTTAACATCTTCTTCCACTGTTTTGAACTTCACATCTTTTTTGACACTACCATCCTGATACTGAACAGTGACCCTATCATTTCTTCCCACAATTTTTTCAGATTTTGCCGGCATCTGTTTTTCAACCGGTGGTCTGTTTTTATTTTGACCTCCACTCAATACAGAAGCTGACTCCTCTTTGCTTTCTTTATAATTCTGCTGTTGTCTTCTCTGAGCCGCAGCTTGAACTTGAGAACTATCCTGAACTGGTAAATCCAGCTTCATCATAAAGGAGGTAATATCCTCATTTAACTTACCGATAAACCTTTTAAACAATTCAAAGCCTTCGAATTTATAAATCAATAATGGGTCTTTTTGCTCATAAACTGCATTCTGTACGGATTGCTTTAAGTCATCCATTTCCCTTAAATGCTCTTTCCAATTCTCATCAATGATGGCTAAAGTAGATATTTTCTCCATGGAAAGTATCAGCTCCTGACCTTCCGTATCCAAATTCTTCTGTAAATCAGTGACCACTCCAATTTGTTTTTTGCCATCTGTAAAAGGTACCATGATTTCTTTCACAGTAGCTCCTTTGGTTTTGGATATATCCTTTAAGATTGGAAATGCTTTCTCTCTAATTCTATCATTTTTGGCTTTATATGAAGCATAAACATGATTATACAACTTCTCAGTAAGCTCGATTGGTTTTAATGATTCGTAATCCTCTTTACTGATTTCAAAATCAATCCCGAAAGTACTCAAAATACTCAACCTAAAATCATCAAAAGCATCCATGGCTTTGGAGTTGTTGACAATATCTTCACATGTATCATATAACATATTCATGATATCCAACTGCAACCTTTCTCCGTAAAGCGCATTTTTCCTTCTCTTGTAAATTACTTCACGTTGAGAGTTCATCACATCATCATACTCCAATAATCTCTTACGAGTACCAAAGTTATTTTCCTCTACTTTCTTCTGTGCTCTCTCAATAGATTTTGAAATCATAGAGTGTTGGATAACCTCTCCTTCTTCCAATCCCATTCTATCCATGAGTTTAGCGATTCTGTCAGAACCAAACATCCTCATCAAGTTATCTTCCAAAGAAACGAAGAATTGGGAAGACCCAGGGTCACCTTGACGACCGGCACGACCTCTCAACTGTCTATCTACCCTTCTTGATTCATGTCTTTCCGTACCGATAATTGCCAAACCACCTGCTTGTTTTGATTCTTTTGCCAGTTTAATATCCGTACCACGACCTGCCATGTTGGTGGCAATGGTCACAGTTCCCGGTTTACCGGCTTCGGCTACCACATCCGCTTCTCTAGCGTGTTGCTTAGCATTCAATACTTGATGCTTGATTTTACGCATGTTCAACATACGACTTAAAATCTCGGAAATTTCCACGGAAGTAGTACCCACTAGAACAGGTCTTCCAGCTTTACTCATCTCTTCAATTTCTGCCGCAACTGCATTAAATTTCTCGCGAACTGTTTTATAAACCTTATCTTGACGGTCATCTCTTACGATATCCTTATTGGTAGGAATTACCACTACATCCAGTTCATAAATATCCCAGAATTCCCCAGCTTCTGTTTCGGCAGTACCCGTCATACCGGCTAATTTATGGTACATTCTGAAATAGTTCTGAAGTGTAATGGTGGCATAAGTTTGTGTTGCATCTTCCACCTTCACATTCTCTTTGGCTTCAATCGCTTGGTGGAGTCCATCCGAATATCTTCTTCCTTCCATCACACGACCAGTCTGTTCATCCACAATCTTTACTTTACCATCTACCAGAATGTATTCCGTATCCTTTTCAAAAAGTGTATAAGCTTTTAATAATTGATTAACAGAGTGAATACGCTCGGCTTTCACAGCATAATCCCTAATTAATTCATCTTTTTTCTTCAGCATTTCCTCATCAGATAAAGACTCGTCTTTTTCCAATTCGGCAATTTCCACTCCTATATCCGGTAAAATAAAGAAGCCTGAATCTTCATCATCTCTTGTGATTAGGTCAATTCCTTTTTCGGTAAGGTCAATATTATTGTTTTTCTCCTCTATGGTGAACAATAAGGGTTCATCCGCCTCTGGCATCAATTTAGAATTATCCGCCAAGTAAATATTTTCTGTTTTTTGCAAGATTTGACGTATTCCCTGCTCACTCAAGAATTTGATTAAAGGCTTGTGCTTTGGTAAGCCACGGTACGCTCTGAATAATGCCAAACCGCCTTCATCCTCTTTTCCTTCTTTGATGAGTTTTTTGGCTTCTAACAAGAAGTCAGCAGTCAATTTTCTTTGTTCTTGTACTAATTTTTCAATTCTTGGTTTTAAAGAATCAAATTCATGCACATCTCCTTTTGGAACAGGTCCGGAAATTATCAAAGGAGTTCTGGCTTCATCAATTAAAACAGAATCGACCTCATCAATCATGGCAAAATGATGCTTCCCTTGTACCAATTCCTTGGTTTCGCGCGTCATATTGTCACGCAAATAATCAAAGCCAAATTCATTATTGGTTCCGTAAACAATATCGGATTGATAAGCTTTTCTTCTTTCTTCCGAATTAGGTTTATATTTATCAATACAATCACAGGAGATTCCGTGGAATTGGAAGATTGGCGCCATCCATTCGGAGTCACGTTTTGCCAAGTAATCGTTTACCGTAACAATATGAACCCCTCTTTTAGCTAGTGCATTTAAGAATGCCGGAAGCGTGGCCACCAATGTTTTACCTTCTCCCGTTGCCATTTCGGCAATTTTACCTTTATGTAGCACGATACCCCCAATCAATTGCACATCATAGTGCATCATATCCCAGGTGGTATCATTTCCCGCAGCTTTCCAGGTGTTGTCCCAAATGGCTTTGTCACCTTTTAGGTTTACGTGCTCGGCTTTCCCGGACATTTCCTTGTCGAACATATTGGCCGTTACTTCCAACTGTTCATTTTCCATAAACCTACGGGCTGTATCCTTCACGATGGCAAAAGTTTCCGGAAGCACTTCCAATAAGACTTCCTCCAACTTCTCATTTCTCTTCTCCTCTAAAGCATCAATTTCATTGAAAACATCTTCCTTGGTGTGCAAATCCATATCAGGATTTTCGTCCACTTTCGTGTGAAGTGCTGCAATTTCATTATCAATATCTTTTAGGTATTGATTGATTCTTTCTAAGACATCGGTAGTTTTTGCCCTTAATTCATCATGCGATAAATCCTTTAATTTGGCAAATTCTTTATTGATTTGCTCCACAAGTGGAAGCACCTCTTTTATATCTCTGTCGGATTTCGTTCCGAATACTTTGGTTAGTCCTTTGGCTATAAAGTCAAGCATACTTTTTTGCTGTAATAATTTAAAATATGTGCTAATTTACACGCTTTTTTATGATTTATTTTAATTTTTAAAGTTCGATTTCACCTTTAAAAACATTCTTTGCCGGCCCTGTCAGCCAGATATTTTTAGCATTTCCATCAATCAATTCAAAATCAACACTCAATTGCCCCCCTAAGGTTTCAATTTTAACGGGAGAAATTCCTCCATGCAATACATGCGCTATGGCACAAGCCGTTACCCCGGTTCCGCATGACAAGGTTTCATTTTCAACGCCTCGTTCATAGGTCCTAACTGAAATTTGATCTTTTGATTGCTTCTCCACAAAATTGACATTGATGCCTTCCTTGGCGAATTCCTCACTGTAACGAATGGACGCCCCTTCTTCTTTTACATTTTTATCATTTATGTTACTGGCAAAAATAACATAATGAGGAGAACCTGTGTTTATGGTAAAATGCTCTGGAAAGCTATTGATTTTTGATTGCGCCACGTCCTGCATGCTTAATCGTACAATATCACCATCTATAGAGGCTTCATGCACGCCATCAGTAGATAGAAATGTGGTCTGATTACCAATGATGCCCAAAAATTGGGCAAATTTGACAGCACATCTACTTCCGTTCCCACACATGCTTTGCGAGCCATCCGGGTTGAAAAATATCATTTCAAAATCGTGCTCATCATGGTTTTCAATTAATATCAATCCGTCAGAACCAACACCAAATTTACGGTCACAAAGCTTTTGGGCTATTGTTTTATCATTTCTGTACAACCTTTGAGAGCGGTTGTCCACCACCACAAAATCATTACCTGTTCCTTGATATTTATAAAATTCAATACTTGCCATGTGCTCCATTAAGCGAAAATAACACCAAAGAATTTCTTATGCCAGAATGGCACTTTGGAAATGCTAAAGATTAGCCCACCATCAAATGCGCCTTAGGATATTTATAGCTCTTAGTCGATTTTCTACTGCTCAATGCCAAAGCAAATGTTAAAGTCCCTACTCTACCTATGAACATGGAAAGAATAATGACAACTCTCCCGGCAAATGATAAATCTGAGGTGATCCCCGTGCTCAATCCGACTGTTCCAAATGCGGATACTTGTTCAAAAATCAACTGCATTAATGTAAAATCACTATCGGTGATAGTGAGTATAAAAATGCCGATTAAATTAAGTGAGGCTGCAAAGAAAAAGATAGACAAGGCTTTAAATAATAGCTCCTTAGGAATGAATTTTCGATCAATTTCAATTTTGAGACGCCCTCTTAAAGTTGCGAAAACCGAAACAATCAATAAATAGAAGGTAGAAGTTTTAATTCCCCCTCCCACTGAGCCGGATGAGGCACCAATAAACATTAAAAATGCAATCACAATCAAAGTTGGCGTCCTTAATGCGCCTATATCCACTGTATTGAAACCAGCGGTACGAGCCGTAGCTGATTGGAAAAAACTGGTGATTAATGATTCTATAAAGTTTTTATCACCTAAAGTGTTACCTTGTTCCAATAAGTAAAAAACCAACGTTCCTGATGCCAGTAAAACCAAAGAAGTATAAACAGCGATTTTGGTACTTAAAGCCCAGTCCTTCCACGGATTTTGAAATCTATCTTTCAATTTATTTCTAGAAAATAAATCCTGAATTGAAGAAAAGCCCAAACCACCCAAAATAAGGGTTAAGGCTATGATTATATGTAGAATGTAGCCATTCGCTACCCCATCCTCAAAAAGTCCATTGGTAAATAAACTAAATCCAGCATTACAAAAAGCACTTACTGCATGAAAAGCAGAAAAGAATATTTTTTGCCCCATGGAATCAAATACTACCTCTTCGCCCCAACTAAAAAAAATCATGATGAAAGAAATGATTTCTATCACAAGTGTGATAGCTATAATCTTTCTTAGTAATCCTTTTGCAGAAAATAAGGATTCACTAACTAAAAAATCCTGAAGCATTAATTGTTGCTTTATACCCACTCCACTTTTCAAGAAAGTAGCAAAGAAAGAAGTAAAGGATATTATACCCAATCCACCCAATTGAAACAATATCATAATCACAAACTGACCTTTCATGGTAAAATAAGTCGCAGTATCAACCACAATCAGACCCGTTACACAACTTGCACTTACAGAAGTGAAAAGCGCATCCATAAAAGACATAGAACCTTCCTCTATACTCATCGCAGGGAGCATCAATACACCGGTTCCAAAAGCAATTAATAATAAAAAACTATAAATGAAGGTTCGGGCTGGTTTTGTCTTTAATTTAGAAAGTACGGTACTGGCCTTTATAAATTCATAAACAATTAATACTAAAAAATAAAAGGTAATAAAGGTCAGATAAGCATCTTGATAATTTTTGAAGCCTAGTGCCTCAGCTAAATATTTTATAATTTGATTATCAAAATAATAATTACTGATGGTATTGATGATAATGATAAAAACAAGAACTGCCTCAAGCTTATTATTCTTCAGAAACTCAGTCCTTCTAAATTCATAAAGTAGGCGAATAAGAAATGAGAAGAAATAAATTATCAAGACAACATCAAGCCCTAAAAAGACTTGCTCTAATTCATTGGACTCCGTTTCAAAACCAAAAACGAAAAACAATAATATAGCTGCGGTCAGCCAAATAAAAGCTTTTAAGGAAATTAAAGTATTCAATACTGCACTTCTACTGTTGTAGATAGCATTATTTAACCACTCTGTAATTTCATTTTTGAGTTTTGAAAATTTCATTCCGATAGAAACGCTTGGCTTTTAAGTTTAATGCCTCAATTTATAACTGTAAATTATGCTTTATTGCCTCTACTTCCAACTTTTTGGCATCAATTGGCACTACACCTAATTCTTCGCATACAATTCCTCCTCCTAAATTTGATAATGTGGCTACAAAATCAGCTTTTAGATTTAAGGCCATACAAAGTGCAGCTATACTAATTACAGTATCGCCCGCTCCCGATACATCTGAAATACTTCTTTTGTAAGCCGGAATCAAAAAATCCTCTCGTTCGGATTGTATATAAACTCCTTTTTCCGATAAAGTAGTCATCACCATTTTGCATGATAGGCGTTCTCGAAGTAATTGAGTTTGTGATTTTAACACTTCCTGATTTGAATGCTCAAAATTCACATTCATCCCCTCTTTCAGTTCTTTCAAATTAGGTTTGAATAAATCCACTCCTTTATAATCGAAGAAATTATTTTTCTTAGGATCGACTACTACTGGTTTACCTAATTCCTGAGCTCTTTCAACAGTATCTTGAATAATTTGAGCATTGATGGTGCCTTTATCGTAATCCTCAAAAACCACTACATCCACCTCTGGTATCAGCTCCAAAATTTTTTGCGATAATAAATTTTCTTCTGAAGAGTTCAGGGGCTCAAGGCTTTCCGAATCAACCCTTAAAAGATGTTGAGAACCGGACAAAACCCGCTCTTTAATGGTGGTAATTCTGTCTTTACTGCGAATAATCCCTTTAGCTGTAATATTTCTTTTCTCTAATAAACCTTCAAAAATATTGGCTTCCTCATCATCCCCTAAAACCGCACATAAAATAGGTTCTGCACCTAATGATTGAAGATTTAGGGCAACATTGGCTGCGCCACCCATCCTTTTTTCACGATTTTTCACATTTACGACTGGCACGGGTGCTTCAGGAGAAATCCTTGAAACGGTTCCCCAGATGTAAGCATCAATCATCACATCACCAATGACTAAAACTTTTAGTTTTTGAAATGCTTTAAAAAGGTCAGGAATGCTTTTGATAGCCATATGCAAATATTAATTGTGAAATTATTTCCCTTTCGCCTAATTTAATTTTAATAATAAAACCTGTCAGGTTTGTTCTATTCAATATTCTCATTACGTTTCAATATTGATACATGTCCAAATTTAAACCTGACAGGTTTTCGATAAAAAAGGATTAATTATTTTAGTTCTGCTAATACTTTTTTCAATCGAGCCATTGCTTCTTTCAATTCATCATCGGAAGCCGCATAAGAAATCCTTATACAATTAGGGGCGCCAAAGGCTGTTCCTGTCACCACAGAAACATTGGCTTTCTTCAGAATGTAAATTGCCAATTCATCAGCATTTTTCACTTTAATTTCTCCATCAGATTTTCCAAAGAAATTGCTGATATCAGGAAAAATATAAAAAGCTCCTTTAGGCACATTGGTTACAACACCCGGAATTTCTTTTAGCAAATCCAATACCATATCTCTTCTTTTGTGATAGGTTTTGGTCATGTCAAATGTCGGCTTCAAATCTTCAGTAATAGCGGCCAAGGCAGCTCTTTGCGCAATGGATGAATTACCCGAAGTAATTTGTCCTTGGATTTTAGTGGCCGCTTTTGCTATTGGCAATGGAGCAGAAATATAGCCTACTCGCCATCCCGTCATGGCAAATCCTTTGGAGAAACCATTGATGGTAATGGTTCTCTCTGCCATACCTGGTAAAGATGCCATACTCACATGACCTTCATTTCCGAAGTTGATGTGCTCATAAATTTCATCAGACATTACGACTATATCATCATATTGTCGTAATACCATCGCCAGTTTTTCCAATTCTTCTTTAGAAAAAACACTTCCTGTAGGATTACAAGGAGAGGAATATAAGACTGCTTTAGTATTGTCGGTTATCGCATCTTTTAATTGCTCAGCAGAAGGTTTGAAATCATTTTCTAAAGTTCCCGTTACATAAACGGGGGTTGCTCCTGCCAATTTCACCAACTCTGTATAACTTACCCAAAATGGGGCAAATACGATCACCTCATCACCTGGGTTCAACATGGATAACATAAGATTAGCAATGGACTGCTTTGCACCATTTGAAACTACTATTTGGTCAGGAGAACTAGGGATACCATTTTCCTTTTCCAATTTTTCAGCTATGGCTTCACGTAAATCTTGATATCCAGAAACTGGTGGATACGCAAAATATTTTTCACTATCAATTGCCTTTTTGGCTGCTTCTTGAATATGTTTAGGGGTTTTAAAGTCTGGCTCTCCCAAACTTAAACTAATGATGTCGATCCCTTGAGATTTCAATTCCCTTGCTTTGGCCGCCATAGCCAAAGTTGCAGATTCAGACATATTCATGATGCGTTCGCTTACCGGGTAATTCATAGCATTGATATTAAAATATTAATTGTTTTTAGAAAATAGAAAAGCACTTCTTCAGTACAGATTTCTGTGCTATTTTATTCATTTGTTTATTAAGCGCTAAAATTAAGTAATTAGCAATTGATGTGCTAATTTTTCAATTGACAAATGTTATTCAGTTGACAGGAAACAATTTACAGTTGACAAAATGGTTATAGTGCAATAACAATTTTTGTCTACTAAGTTATATCAATTGTCTATTTATGTGTTAAATAAAAAAATAGCCTGCAATTTCTCAATCACAGGCTATTTCATCAATGATTAATTTTTATTTCAAGAAGCATCTCCAGCTTCTAGAGTAACTGTTCTTTCAACTGGGTTAAATGGACTAGGAATCAATTCTCCTTTTGCATCCAATAGTTCTAACTTAATGGTCATTTCGCCCATTTCCGCTCCTTCGATGAAATATGGCTGCCATTTATCGAGCATAAATTCCTCACCATTGATAGTAGCTCTTACTTTATTTCCTTCTTCTGAAAGCTCAGTATTCAACAAGTAGAAATCTAACAATACTTTCTGAGCATCTTTCCCAGTATAAGTTCCTTTAGGACGACTATAAAACATGTGAGGGTCTGATAAGTCAGCAATTTCCTGACCACTTGGCTCTTTTCCAACTGTAAATTGACGAATATTGGCCGCGCCATAACTCTTTACACTTTCGTGATAAGAACGAGATAAGAAAGATAGCGCTACATAATGACCTTCTTCTAAATCTTTGGTGAATTCTGCTTCATAATGTGCCGAATACGGCTGATTATTCAAAATCAAATGAATATGCTGACCTTTAGGTGAATTGGCACAATTCTTCACATCGGCATCTATCGTTTGAGTCGCCAACTCATAATTTTTTACATTATATGAAAATTTAACCGCACCAGGCTCCAAATTTGTTTCGTTTTCCATCGGACTTAACATTTCCAGCATTGAATCATCAAATTGCGGTGATTCAACGGGAGTTAAGCTGATGGAAGAAACTGATTCTTGAGATTTTTCCTCAGTTGATTGATCTTCATTTTCGGCTGTTTCTTCTTTATTTCCGGTGCTACAAGCAAAAATTGTGGCCATCGCAAATAAAATACTAAATCTTATAGTGGCTTTTTTCATGGTTTTATGTTTTTTGATTTAATTTACTCTACTAAAGTGTACTAAGGTAGTGTGAATAAGTTACACTATCAACTGATTTAACCCTGATACTGTTATGAGCAAAAAATTATATAACGAAATTCCTTCATTAAATTTAGAGGATTTCACCAACGGAACTGAGGAAACCAAAAAGCAATTCGTAAAAGAACTAGGAGAAGCCTATAATACCATAGGTTTTGTAGCCATAAAAGGACATTACTTAAGCGATGACCTAAGCCAAAAGCTATATAAAGCGGTTGAAAAATTCTTTAATCTTAGCATTGAGCAGAAAAAAACCTACGAAAAAGAAGAGTTAGCCGGACAAAGGGGCTATACTAGCAAAGGCAAAGAACAAGCAAAAGGACATAAAGTACCAGACTTAAAAGAATTCTATCAAGTAGGGCAATTTGTACCCGAGGATCATGAATTGAAGAAAGAGTATCCTGACAACCTATGGCCTTCAGAAGTTCCTGAGTTAGCTGAATTAGCCAAAGATGCTTATCAAAAACTGGAAAAAACCGGTTTTGAGATGTTGAGAGCCATAGCACTATATTTAGGTTTAGATGAAAATTATTTCGATTCTGAGGTAACTTACGGAAACAGTATTTTACGTGCCATTCACTATCCACCAATCGAAAACCCAGAAGATTTACCTGAAGATGCCGTGCGGGCTGCCCAACATGGTGATATTAATTTGATCACCCTATTGATGGGAGCTAGTGCTGATGGTTTACAAGTACTTAGAAGAGATGGCGAATGGATTCCGATTACTGCTTTACCCAATCAATTGGTGGTGAATGTAGGTGATATGTTGGCAAGATTGACCAATGACAAATTAAAATCTACTATCCACCGAGTTGTCAATCCACCTAAGGACCAGATGAAAAAATCACGTTACAGTATCCCATTTTTTATGCATCCTAAATCAAGTATGGATTTAACCTGTTTGGACAGCTGTGTGGATACTGACAATCCCAAAAAGTATGATGATATGTCAGCAGGAGAATTTTTAGCAGAGAGATTAGCAGAAATTGGCTTGTTGAAAAAGTAATCAGTGGTTAGAAATATCCGATACCTGATCTATCTGAAGGATATTTTCATCCTTTCTGTCACCACTTTTGGGGGTGCTACTGCTCATTTTGCGTTCTTTTTAGACCACTTGGTTTACAAAAGAGGATATTTGACCGAAAAGGAATTGATAGAAATGAATGCCCTGTGCCAAATGTTGCCGGGGCCTTCATCCACTCAAATTCTGACAGGTTTGGCTACCAAAATAGGAGGAGCACCTTTTGCATTTTTAACCCTGTTCGTTTGGGCAATTCCGGGAGTCGCCCTCATGACCGGCTTTGGGGTTTTAATGTCCAATATTGATGAAAAAGAATTATCCACACATTTTCTTACCTACGTTCAGCCAATAGCTGTGGGTTTTGTGGCCGCTGCCGCTTATCGACTTGTGAAAAAAGTGATCCATACTAAAACTAGTGTTATCTTATTGATATTGGCAGCGGCCATAACCGTTTGGATTAATTCACCTTATTTATTTCCTGTCTTGATTTTAGTGGGTGGTTTTATTACGGCATTCAAATACAAGTCACAGGAAATAGAGGAAAAAGAAAAAATAAAAATTCGATGGACCGCCTTAATCATTTGGATTAGCGTATTGGTTTTGATAGCCGTAATTGGACTCTTTACCCAATCACTGCCCATCAGATTATTAGAAAATTTCTATCGTAACGGAAGTTTGATTTTTGGTGGTGGGCAAGTTTTAATTCCCTTCCTTTACACTGAGTTTGTTGATTTTAAAGATTATCTAAGCTCCTCAGAATTTCTGAGCGGATTTGCAATAGCACAGGCTATTCCTGGTCCTACTTTTTCATTCGCCAGCTACATAGGGGCACTCTCCATGCGGGAATATGGTGTTTGGGGAGAGATATTAGGTGGCTTTTTGGCAGCAGTTGGAATATTCGTTCCCGGCACTTTAATGATGATTTTTTTAATCAGGTTCTGGGACCAGCTGAAAAAATTCAGAATCATTAAAGCCTCATTGGAAGGGATTACGGCAGTCAGCTCTGGAATGGTGGTAGCCGCCATTTTCTTACTTTTTGAACCGGTTCAGACTAATCTACTCAACATTAGCTTAATTATTGGTACTGTAGCTATCTTGCTTTTTACGAAGATTCCTGCACCATATGTAGTGTTGATTGGGTTGTTAGCTGGGTTTTTGTTGGGGTGAGTGATGATTATATATTCTATTTTAATTAAATATAAAGCCATTTACAAACCCTCTATTGATTTATCTCATCATTAGTGAAACACTTGCAATTGTTAAATTATGTAGAGCATGCACTAAAAACGAGTATCTAAAACCTATTCTGTAATTAATATAGCCATGGAAATAACCTGATATAAAATACGGCAAAAGTATAATAGCATATCCTATAAGATTATCTTGTGTTCCTACCACTTAAATGTAATAATGAAAATAAAATACTTGAAATAATGATTAACAAATTTATTGGAGGTAATTCAATATTTTCAGCAAAAATCTTAATTAATAAGTATGCTAATGCCAATCCCAATAAAAAAAATGATAAATGAAATGATAATTCAGGAGAGACCGGTATAACCCGATTAAATTCTGTAAATATTAAAGTAAAAAATATTAGGCAAAAACCTAATCCTAGAAAAAATCGATTGCGATTTTTAGATAGCCATAATCTAAATGACAACTCTTCTACAAATGGGTGGATAATAACGGTTGACAGTAAAACAAAATAATAAAAATAAAGTTGAATCAGCATTTTTTAAACTCTCGCCTGCTGGATGATCATACTTTTTATATAATCCATATTTAGCAGCTATCATTTTAAAAATAGTGAAAATAGCTAATACCAATAATCCAAGTCCATATATTCTTAGAGATAATTTGATTTTATTATCTTCTTGATTAATTGGTTGTAGTTTAATTATTTGTTTAAGTAATTTCAAAGGTGCTTAATACTACATATAGAGAATTTTACTATTGAAAAAACTATACGAATAATACATAATTTACTGTCATCAATATTAGATTATTCAATGCATGAATTAGAAAACCAAACCAGAAACCTAAATAATATCTTGCATAGCACAAGACATAGCCAGTTATAAAATAAGGCAATAAAGTCACCCCATAACCTACCACATTTAATTGGCTACCTATAATATTCAAGTGTACTATTGCAAACAAAGTTGAGGAAATAAAAACTAGATTTTTAATATTTAAATTTCCTTTGAAAAAAGAAAAAATGTAACTTAAAATAGGGAAGGATAAAATGCCTATTAAAATAAACAGTAAATCAAAGGATATTTCATTAGCAATAGGGATTAACTTGTGAATTTTTGTTACTATTAAAACTAAAAAGCTTAAAAGAAAAGACAAGCCCAATATTATACTTTTTAACTTTTTACAAACCCACAACCTAAAGGCTAATTCTTCAATAAAAGGACCGACTATGGAGACTAAAAAAAATATTATAATCACTTCAAAATTTCCTTGAGCATCAAATAGGGAAGTTTTCGCTGGGTGATCGTAAGAATTTAAATATCCTATATTTTCCATTATCACAGAAATAATAGAAAACACTATTTTTGCAAGAAAAATTATTCCTAATAAACGAAATGTTAATAAAAACTTTTTTGTATTTTCTTTTGGAAAAGAAAATTGAATAATGTTGATCATCTTCATGGTTTAGTTACGGCCTAGGAGATTTTCCTAGGCCAAAATAAATCTTCACAAGAGTAGTTCCATTGCACGATCAACAGCGTTTAAGGCACTACCTACTACTCTTCCGAACGTAAATCCAACTCTTGCTCCCCAAGAGTAAGCTTCACTTTGTGTCTCGCCTCCGTTTATCAGAAGCATTTCATTTTTATTAAGATTTTCCATAATTAAAAAATATTTACTTTTTTTTTAGAATAATTAAATAATATAATCAACACAAGTTTGACACAAATCAACATAAAAGTCCAATTACAATTTAAAAGTAAATTTTATTTTATATCAAAGAACCTGTAAACAAACTTTATATCAAATGTCAAGAACAAATCATTGTTGCTCTAAGCACAAACAAAAAGTATTGTACTACAATGCAAGTTCATTTGAACTGACATATGGTAACATTCACAGATAAATGTTACTGCCAAGGACTTCCATCTCTTGCATAATCTACACCGCGTCCAACATGATCTATAAAACCTTCCGCAAAATCAGCCGCTGCTCTTGCTGCACTTCCAATATCACTCCCAAATTCATACCAACTGTAGCCACCTGAACATTCTTGAATTTGGTCAAAATTTAATTCCTGTAATTCTCTCATAATAAATCCTTTATAATTATTATATTAAAATTTAACTAATTAGTCTTCTTCTCCTTTCCATCCTGACATAAATCCATCTGCAAAGTCAGATGCTGCATCAGCTATTTCATCTCTATAATAATATGCTGCAACACCTGCCACTATTGTAAAGACTATTCCACCATTTAATTCCTTTTTCTCATCAGTTGACACCTCTGAAAAACCTAAATTTTCAAAATTTTCCATTTTACTATTAATTAATTGTTAACCTACCCTGTACCGTTTTCGGCATCCCGGGCTTGGTAACTATTAGTGCACTTTTTATTACCTCACGATGCTAAAGTAGGCTAGGTCAGTCTCATTTTTTGAGACTGGTATAAAAAATTTTAGAAAATTTATTACTCTGCCAATTAAGTGCTTTTCCACCGCTTATTTTCTGAGCTTCATATTGATTTAATGGTTCAACTTTAAAACTGAACTGGATATTAATATCATGTTCATAACAAAAACTTTTATTGCTTACATCATAATAGATGGGGGCTCCATAATCTTTCAAAAAGTCTATATACCTGTAAAGTGATGCTTTGGACATCTCTAAACTTTCTGCAAATTCTTCTGGTCCGCCTGTAGCCTTTAATCTGATTTTCTGGTCAATTGCTTCCAGCTTTTGTAAATAATATTCAAGCTTCATTATACTAAGGTTTAATGGTTAATTAATTTATTATTTCAGTAATACTTCTTTGGGCAATTGGTTCTGCCATAACTTATAATAATGACCTTTGCTTTTCATTAATTCAGGATAGCTTCCTTCTTCAATTAATTTTCCGTTTTCAAGCAACAGTATATGATCAGCATGAGAAGCCGAAGCCAAACGGTGTGTAATCATAATGATGGTTTTTCCTTCATTTTTTAAATCTCTTATGGTATTCAGCACATAATCCTCGGAAGTAGTATCTAAGGCGGAAGTGGCTTCATCCATAATAATCAAATCAGGATCTCGGTACAATGCCCTGGCAATTGCAATTCTTTGCTTTTGCCCGCCAGATAAGCTTGCTCCATTTTCCCCCAAATAGGTTTGGAAGTTATTAGGCAGGTTTTCAATAAATTTCATCATATCCAATTGCTGGCAGATTCTAATAATTTTTTGAAAATCAGGATTAAAATCACCCACCGCAATATTATCTATAACGTTTCCCGCAAATAAATCTACCTTTTGCGGGACAATCCCTACCAAATGATTCAGGCTGTCTTTTGTAATATAATTGATATCATAATTATTGAATAGTACTTTCCCTTCTTGAATCGGATACAATCTTTGCAAAATTGCCATAATGGTGGTCTTACCTGATCCACTTTCACCTAACACTGCGGTTATTTGACCTTTTTTAATTGTTAAATCCAAATTTTCAAATACTTGAGCCCGACTTCCATATCGAAATGATACATTTTTAAAATAGATATCTCCTGGTAATTTATTATCCTCAAGATTTATTCGACCCTCGTCTTTATCGGCTTCCAAATCCATTATCTCAAATAACCTATCTGAAGCAATCATCGCATTTTGAATGTTTTTATTGGCTCCAATTAAACTATTGGCAGGCCCTGTAAAGTATCCGATCAATGCATAAAAGGATAAAAGCTCGCCAGGTGTAATTTCAGTTTGCAATACATAGCCCGCACCCAACCATAATAAAATAATGGTAAATAATCTAGATACAAATTCCGTGGAGCTAGTGGAAACAATAGCATTGCGACCTGAGCTATAGATGCTATTGAGCATATTCACAAATCGTGTTTCAGTTTTCACATTGGCAATATCTTCCATACCAAAACTTTTTACCGTCCTCATGGAAGTAATGGATTCCACTAGCTGCGATTCCAATTCCGCTGCATTTTCCATGATTTTTCTCTCTGTCTTTTTATTAAATCTATTGGTAATGGTATAAATAATGGAATATAGTGGGATCACGATCAAAACGATCAAAGCAAGTTTCCAATAATAGGTAAACATCAAACCAAAAGAAAAAATGATGACCAAAACGTTTACCATCATATTTATTCCTACCTCATTAATGAAAGACCGGATTTTAACGGCATCACTGATTCGGGATATGATTTCCCCCACCCTCATTGTATCAAAATATCGCTGAGGCAACTGCATCAAATGTTTATAATATCCGAGAATAAGTCTCGCATCTATTTGTTGCCCGGTTCTCAACATAAAAATGGATTTAAGGACATTGATCAAAATTTGAATAACCAATAATCCAATCATAACAGTACTCAATAAATTTAACAGGTTATTGTTCCCATTAACAATCACTTGATCGACAATCTTCTGTACATAAATTGAGGTACTTAAGCCTAAAATAGTATAGATGACTGCACCCACTAAAATCTGTAGCAATAAGGCCTTATGGGGATTTAACAAAAACCACAAACGAGAAGTAATAGAAACCTTATCGTCTTTGGCTTTAAAGGATTCATTGGGCGAAAGTAAAATCAATACCCCCGACCAAATCTCTTTAAATTCCGCAGTGGTATATTTTTCCAATTTACCTCGTGCCGGATCCATCACCGTTATATGTTCGGATGTAGCCTTATAAATCACCACATAATGATGCAGGCGTTGCTTAATAATGACATGAGCTATTGCTGGAGTAGGGATTTTAGGCAAGCTGTCAATTGGACCCTTCACTCCCTTGGCCGAAAAGCCCATTTTATCGGCTGCCTCTATCATACCTAGTACATTGGTGCCTTTTTGATCTGTTGAGGCAATTTGGCGAATCTTGGAAACCGGTAATTTCAACTTGTAACTTGCCGCTATTGAAGCTAAACATGCCGCTCCACAATCGGTGATATCCCTTTGCTTAATCAGTACATTCTTGTTCATAAGGCTGTCTTTTTATTGGCATTTGGAGCTAGCCAGTCTTCCACTTTATCAAATATTAAGTCAAACAGACTTCTTTCTGCTATAAGGAAATTAGCTTGAAAACTCATCCCTTTTCTCAATTCACCCTTATAGCCATTTTCCAATTGTAAATACTGTTGGTTGGGTTTACATCTTACTGTAAAAACGGGTTCTTGATTATTAAGAAGGCTAACGTCATTAAAGATTTCCACAACTTCCGCTTCCAACATGCCCCATTGCTGATAATTAAAGGCATCTACTCTGATTTTTACTTTTTGATTTTTCTCGATCAATCCGATATCTGTTGGTTTAATATAACAATCCAACAATAGCTCCTCGTTTGGTGATATCACACAGAGTTGTTGGTTTGGGTAGATAAAACTATTTTCAGATACACCTTCCAAATTTTGAATATAACCTGCAGTCGGAGCTACTATAGTATATTGTTCTAAATCCGTATTGATTTGATTGAGCCTGTTTTCCAATTCCGATAAATCCAATAATGCTCTTTGCAAATCAGAATTCCATTGTGCCTTAAATTTTTCTATTTCTAAACTCCTTTTATTGAGCAGTACATCCATTGCCAATTTCACTTCCTCAAGTTTAGCTTTAAATGAGGCATTTCCTTCAAATAATGCCTTTTCTCTTTGGTAAGCATTTCGTTTAATTTTGATTTGTTCATCTAAATCGCTAATAGATTTCTTGAGGTAATTATAAGATTGGATATACTTTAAGGACTTTAATTCTAATTTCTCTTTAATATTTGTTGATACCAATGAATTTAAATCAGTAATCTCATCTTGTTTAATATCAATTCTATTTTGAATATCTGTTTTTTGATTGTTTATATAAGTCTGATCCAAAACAAATAAGGTGTCCCCAGATTCAACGAACTGATTGATTTTGATATTTTTTTCAACAATCCTTCCGGTAGTGCCTGAAACAATCTTGCTTTGTAATTTTTTGGATTGAACAACACCTGTTGCATTAAGATTAACATCTACCTCAATAAAGGGTAAAAGAGCGCATGCAGTAATGAGAATAAATAGTATGATTTGGTAAATGATAAGGCTTCGTGTGGAATGCTTATTGAGCAAAGCTTCCACACTAAAGCCAATTACTTCCTTTGGGAAGATAGACTTAGAACTATTGGGCATAATTTTAAGGTTGATAATTGGTTCAATGGCAAAATTAATGTCAGTATTAATTTTGGTCAACCCTATTTTAGGGGTTTTTTAAACTTAAAAAGGGGTGTTTTTAATACCCATTTGGGGGTATAAATTTACCAAAAAGGGGGTTGGAGATTTTTATTGAATTTGTAAAATACAATTAAACAAGTTAAAGCAAATATTTCAACTCAGCTTTATTATTCTCCACTACCAAATTAACCTCAGCCCCATGAACCAAAGCCATATTATCCTTTGCATGCCCAAAAGGAAAGTCAAACCCAATAGGAAAACCATATTCTTCACAATGAGCTAATATAATTTCTTCAACCGATTGCCCATAAATAGATTTATCTTCAGTAAGATTAGAAAACTGACCTACTACCAATCCCGCTAAGTCTTTTAATTTACCTGCCCTTTTTAATTGCAATAGCATTCGGTCAATGTGATACAGTGGCTCGGCTACTTCTTCAATGAAAAGAATTTTACCAGTATAGTCTAATTCCGTTTGTGTCCCAATTTGATGAACCAATAAGGATAAGTTCCCTCCTAATAGTTGACCTTTTGCAGTACCTAATTTATTGAAAGAACTTTTAGCTTTTAATCCACTAAAATTACCAGATAAAGATTCAATTATTTTACTCTG
This sequence comes from Marivirga sp., assembly GCF_051117495.1. Classification (NCBI taxonomy): domain Bacteria; kingdom Pseudomonadati; phylum Bacteroidota; class Cytophagia; order Cytophagales; family Marivirgaceae; genus Marivirga; species Marivirga sp. Next base: position 21,069 of record NZ_JBNPEF010000029.1, read on the forward strand.
ATAATCTCCTGAAAGTTTTGGTAGGCCTTGAAGAACACTGGTGTGTAAGGAACAAAACCCATTTAGGTAAGCAGCATGTAAAAATGCTGTGATATCACTAAAGCCAATGATCCATTTAGGATTTTGTTTAAATTGAGTCCAATCCAATTCATCAAGGATATGCGTGATTCCAAAGCCACCTCTGGTACAATAAATAGCATTGGCTTCTTTATGGTCTAAAGCAAATTGTAAATCAGAAAGCCTTTGCTCATGAGTGGCACCAAATTTAAAATGTGTATTAAATGTATTCGGAGCTACTTCCACCATAAAGCCTGCATTTTCCAATAATTCAATTCCTTTTTGTACCAAATCCTTATCAACCGCTCCTGATGGACTTATCACAAGAATTAAATCGCCTTTTTTAAGAAATGGTGGTAAATTGCTCATGTTCAATTTTTGGTTTGGGCAAAAAAAAAGCCCTGAATTTCTTCAGGGCTAATATCATTATATTTCAAATGAAATTGAAATAGTATTTTTGATTAATTATCAGTTGCAGAAGCATCTGGAGCTTCAACACCCAATTTATTTAACACCAATTTAGAGATATCACCTGCTTCATCATCGGCAATATATAATAATGCCTCAGCTCTCAATATGTGGGTGTATCCATTTTCCTCAGCTACTTTATCAATAGCATTTTGAATTTTTTCATATAAAGGCTGATATAATTCTTGTTGTTTTCTAGCAATAGATTGCTCAGCATCTTGTTGAAATTTTTGTAAGGATTGTTGTAATCCTTGTAATTCTTGTTCCTTTTCAGCTCTAACTTGCTCAGTCATCGTAGGAGCATTTTGTTGATACTCTGCAACTTGTTGCTGAAAATCTTGATACTTTTGCTGAATAGAATTTGAAAATTGCTTTTCATATGCTTCTACTTGAGATTGTACCTCTTTAGATTCTGGCATTAAGCTCAAAACATAATCAGCATTCGTAAATCCTATTTTGGTCTCTTGGGCGCTTGCTGTATAAAATAAGCCCAAAGCTAAAATTAATATTAATCCCTTTTTCATCTGTCTATTTTTACTTTATTAATTCTTATTTAAATCGTTTTCGTCTATTAATCCTAATTCTTCTAGAACCAAATCCGTATAATCATGGACAGGATCTGTGTAAATCATGATAAGCTCACCTCCTTTATCAAATACTATTTGCAATCTTTCTTTTTTGGCCACAATTTCTACTGCCTCAAATACTTTATCCTGAACTGGTTTAATTAATTCCTTTTTCTTTAAAAAAAGTAAGCCATTAAAACCGAATACTTTATTTTGATACTCTTCAACTTCCTTCTCTTTCTCCTCAATATCAGCCAATCGTTCTTCTTTTAATTCTTTGGTTAGTAAAACCTCCTCAGCCTTTAATTCCGCATAACGAGATTCTATCTCTTTACGCATCTGTTTAATTTCATTTTGCCATGCGGAAGTAAGTGCGTCAATTTCTTGCTTTGCTTCATTGTACTCTGGCATCTTGCTCAAAATAAATTTAGAGTCCACGTAGCCAAATTTCTGAGCGCTCGCCATTTGCGAAGCTAGGCTTAAAATTACAATTGTTATTAGGACTTTAACAAATCTCATACCAATTTATCTTTGTTGATTACCAATTGTAAAGTGTATTTGTCCTCCGCTTGGTCTATTTGTGCCTGGCGCATTGTCAAATCCATAGCCCCAATCGATACCAATGGTACCAAAAGCTGGCATGAAAATTCTCGCCCCTACACCGGCAGAACGTTTTAGATCATAAGGATTGTATTGACTGAAATCGGTCCAAGTATTTCCTGCTTCACCAAAACCTAACACAAAGATTGTAGCAGAGGGATTAAGGGAAATAGGATATCTTAACTCCATCACAAATTTGTTGTAGATAGTTCCACCACTAATTTGTCGGTTATTGACCGTTCCATTTTCAAAACTTCTGACAAACTCAGTAGGCCTTAGTGAATTATCCTCATAACCTCTAAGGGCTATGATATCACTTCCTAAAATAAATCCTTGACCGGCTAAGCCAGAACCACCCAGAATAAACCTTTCAAATGGCCCTACGCCTACTTTATCTCCATAACTGGATATAATACCAAAGTTTGCTCTAGTATTAACAACCAAGTCTCCCACAATTTGATTAAAGAAGGAAGCATCAAACATCCATTTATTAAACTCCAAGAAATTAATGCTCTCTTCAAATGTAAGCTCGTCATAATTTTTGTTGTTCAACAAACTATAAGGAGGAGTAAGTGATACTGCCAAACTCACATTAGAACCTTTTCTAGGGTAAATTGGATTATCTACACTATTTCTAGCAATAGTCGTTTTTAAGCTTATATTATTGGCCTCGCAAGTGGTACAACCTAGCTGAAATCCTAATCTTCTTGAATTATTCAACGTATATCTTGAGTATTCCAATGAATTCGCTAAGGTGAAATAGTTATCAGGCCACTTCAATCTTCTTGATAAACTTGCAAAGCCTCTAAAAATCCGAAATGAACCAGAGATTCCAGACCTAGGGTCACGGAAATTAACAAAATCTCCTTGATATGAATAACTACCTCCAATTGTTAATGCATTTGGTTTTTTACCCCCTAACCAAGGCTCAGTGAAGGAGAAATTATAACTTTGATATTGTCTGCCGTTTGCTTGAAATTGAAGTGATAAAACCTGTCCATCTCCAACTGGAAGCGGATCCCAATTTCCAAAATCCAAGAAATTACTAAGAGAGAAATTATTAAAAGTAACCCCTAAACTGCCTACAAAGCCTATAAAACCACCCCAGCCACCAGATAGCTGGATTTGGTCATTTGATACTTCTTCCAAATCCCAATTGATATCAACAGTACCGTCATTTGGATTAGGCACCGGAGTAGGATTTACAGTTTCCGGATTGAAGTATCCCAATTGTGACAATTCTCTTTGGGTTCTAATTAACTTTTCTCTACTGAATTTCTCACCAGGAATTGTTCTAAGCTCTCTTAAAACAACATGATCATTAGTCCTTGTATTTCCATTGATGGTTACTTTATTGATGGTAGCCTGGGCTCCTTCATAAACTCTTAATTCCAAATCAATGGAGTCTTGTTCGACATTTACCTCTACTGGGGTTACATTAAAGAACAAATATCCATTATCCATATAAATAGAACTGATATCATTTCCGGTCGGGTCATAATTCAATTTTCTATTGATTTTCTCAAGGTTATAAATATCCCCTTTATTGATATTTAGAACAGCGCTCAGAACCTTATCGCTGTATTTAAAATTACCTGTCCAATTAATATCCCTGAAATAGTATTTTTGACCTTCATCAACACCTATCTCTATGGCAATATTTTTTCCATCTTTGAAAATGCTATCATAGGTAATTTCTGCATCTCTGTATCCCTTGCTGTTATAAAAATCAATTAATGTATTTTTATCCTCTTCATAATCCGCCTTTACAAGTTTAGATGATTTGAAGAAATTCACATTTACATGTTCTCCAAAATAATCCAATGCTCTGCTTAAGCCAACGGAATCTTGCTGAGTTAAAAATCTAAACCAATGTTTTGGTTTAGAATGCAATGCCCTACTTACGATATCTTCAAATAAAGTAAAACGCAATTTCTCATTAGTATTTTTGAGGCGTCCTTTCAATCTTCTATCTCCAAAAGCCTCGTTTCCAACAAAATATATGTCTTTAACTTTTACCTTATTCTTCTTATCAATATTAAAGATCAATTCAACACCATTTCCAACCAAATTATCTGGTTTTTGCGTAGAACTCACTTCAACATTCAAATAACCCTTCCCTTTGAAATACTTAACAATATTGAGTTCGGCATTTTTAACAGAAGCATCTGTTAAAATCCTTCCTTTGACCAAGCTCAATTCATCAGAGACTTCAGTAACCTTTGATTTCTTTATGCCTTCGAATGAGAATCTAGTCAAACGAGGAAGTTCCTTCAAATCGAGGATTAATTTTATTTTTCCTTCATCAACCACTTCATATCGCACAGTGATATCAGCAAAAAGTCCTTGCCTCCACATTTTTTTGATGGCAAAAGAGATATCGTCACCCGGAATATCAATTCGATCCCCCTTTGAAATTCCGGTTATGGCAATAACAGCACCCTCATCCAAATATTCCAGGCCGGTGGCTACTACCTCCACCACCTCATATTTACGTGGTTTGCTGTAATCCATTGCTGGGTTAACTTGCGCTAATAATGTGCTTGCGCTTATAAGAATACCAATTATTAATAGTAATTGTCGTTTCATTCACTTAATACTTTTCCAAATCTTCTCTCTCGAGATTGGTAATTTAATAATGCTTCGTGCAAATGTTCTTTCCTAAAATCAGGCCAAAGAACTTCCGTAATGTATATTTCTGAGTAGGCCAATTGCCAAAGCATAAAATTACTTATTCTAAACTCTCCACTCGTTCTAATTAATAATTCGGGATCAGGGATACCCGCTGTGGACAAATAATTCTCAAATTTTGAATCTGTCAAATCCTCATTTTTTAAATCTCCCTGTTCACAATCTGCAATTGCCTTTTTACAGGCTTGCGTAATATCCCATTTTCCGCTGTAATTCAATGCTAAAATTAAGTTTAGCCCTTTATTGTGAGCTGTTTCTTGTTTTGCAGTTTGCAATTCTTTGTAGCACTTACCCGGCAGTTTTTCTATATCACCTATGGAAGTTAATCTAACATCATTTTCCATCAGCGTTTTCATCTCCGACTTGATGGTAGATACCAACAATTGCATTAAAGCATCAACTTCCATTTTGGGCCTACCCCAATTTTCGGTTGAAAAGGCATATAGACTTAAATGAGAAATCCCTAATTCAGCACAACCCTCAACTGTATCACGCACAGACTTTATGGCATTTTTATGTCCAAAAACCCTGGCCGCTCCTTGCTTTTTAGCCCATCTCCCATTGCCGTCCATTATAACGGCTACATGTTTTGGTAAATTGTTTTTATCCAAATTTTTTTCCATCTGCAATTAACTGCTCGAAATAATGGCGCAAGGTACAAAAATCATTGTTATTAATAAACTTGTGAGGTATTTCTACTTTTTATTTTTGTAAAGGCACCGGGCAATCAACAGCCCAGAAAGTATAACTAATAGAAAGGCCTGTAAAATAGTACCAATCATTATCATTCCAATCCCCAAATTGAAAATCAGAATTTCTTTTATCAGTTACTACCTGCTCAGATATATTGTCCAAATAATCGTAGAATAATTTTCTGGCTGAAAATTCGAAATTCAAAGTCCATAATGGGCCTAAACTGTATTTGACACCACCACCAAAAGGAATCATTAATTGAATATCGCTATAATCCGAGTTTTTTTCTACTCTATTTATGAGAAAAAAACCGGCTCCAGCCGTTAGGTATGGTGTAAATTTTACTAATGCCCTGTTATTTCTGAAATCAAGAAATTCATAAGTAGCTTGACCTGAAATTTCAGTGATAAAATCTTGGAATGAGGCATTACGAATTTCCGCTTGTGGATCTATAGGGTTTTGATCACTACCTTTGATCCTTCCTGCTGCAAAATTTAACTTGCCAGCCCAGCCATCTTGAAAATTCCTTACATAATACAAATTCACGCCTATGCTTTGATTTTGGACAGAATAAGTTCTAATCAGATCTCCGGTATAATTAAAGCTAGCAAGTCCACCTCCAAATTCTTTGGACTGTGTCATTGCTTCATTTGCCATTAAACAAATAATGACTAAAATGCTACAGCAGGATTTTGCTTTTTTAAAAGAAGGCTTTAACATAAATTATCTAAACTTTGCTCCTCTAACGAGCCCACCGCCTAAAATGTATGTGATAGATATATTTGTGGAAATATAAATGTCATTATCATTTTGATTTCCTCTGTTATTTCTTCGGAGATCATCATTCCCAATACCACCGGCTTTTCCGTAACCTGCCGCTCTTCTCCAAGTAAAATCGGGGTTTAATGCAGTGTTATAAGTGTTTATTCTTTGAGTATAAAGAACTGGTAAAATATTTTCATTAAAAGTGGTGGCATCAAACTGATTAGACATGTCCGACATAGCCATTGCTAAAGCAACATTTGGATCATTAGGATCTCCAAACGCAGATAAATCAATGTACTCTCCACTTACATCGTCTAAATAGTCCGTAAAAGTATGGCGATAACCAATTTCTAAGGATAGATCTAAATTATTCGTCAATTTGTATCTTGCTCCTATTCCTACTGGAATTACGATTTGCAACCTACTATAGGGAGTCGGAAGCTCTTTTCCGTATAAATCTTGATATTGGCTTCTTGTTTCAGCATCTAAAAACTGTCCTTCAGTTCCTAAATCACGTAAACTTACCCATTGTCCGGCTTGCTCTAGAGGAAAATACCGAGGTGTTTGACCTCCTGTGAAATCCTCTGGGTTTGGTGCAAGAAAAGCATCAGTTGTCATATAATCAGGAACAAGTCCTTTAGGATTATGATAAATAATACCTGCACCAAAAAATGCATAAATATTTAACGGGGGTCTTGAAGAGAACCTACCACCATGTTTGAATAAATCAATTTGAGCAGAGGCCGATAATTCAAAAATATCATTTCTGAAACCTAAATTTCTTAAATATCTATTCGCATTTTCCGTAGTAAAATTATCAACACCAATGGTTTCAGTATCTGATGCCTGTAATCTACCCCACATGAAATTTGCTCTCCAACTATATCTATCCCCGAATTTTTGTTTTACAAATAAATTGATGCCCGGTCTAGTGAATGATATATCCGTGCTTAATGTGGTAGGCCTTGGGGCAATATCACCAAAATAATTTAAGGCATTAATACCACCACCAATAGAGTAATATGAAATTTCCGGATTGAAAAGCCTTTTAGAACCTGAAAACGAACCTATTTTCCTACTACTTTTTCTTCTTTTATTTTTTCCCCCAAAAATTTGGGCATCAACACTTTCCGGCAAAATAATGGCCGCAGACATGATGATAGAAAATACCAATAATAATCTTTTCATATTTATTCGGTTCTGTACTTAAAGAGCAAAAATAAGACAAATAATTTAAAATAGTGGTAATCAATTTCTTAAATCTAATCCCCAATTTAACTTTTGCCTCAGAGTATCAAAATAATTCATTTGGTCAAACGTAATCAATTTAGCTTTAAAATCTCCTTTTCTGACTGACATTTTGATTGAAGAATCGACAGAATGGGATTTTGAATCGAGGGATACAAGAAATTTGTTGCTACGTCCTTCAATTTTAAATGAAATCACACTTTGATCTGACACAATTAAAGGCCTGACATTCAAGTTGTGAGCACTAACGGGGGTAATCACAAAATTATTGGAATGAGGTAAAATAATTGGCCCTCCACAACTCAGGGAATAGCCAGTAGATCCGGTTGGTGTAGCCACAATTAATCCATCTGCCCAATAGGAATTCAGGTATTCACCGTCAACATAGGTATGGACAGTGATCATGGAGGAGGAGTCTGTTTTTAAAATAGCAAATTCATTTAATGCAAAAGGTATATTGCCGAAAACCTTAGAATCAGTTTCCAATTGTATCAATGCCCTGCTATCAATCTTATAATTTTTATTTAATAAATCAGAAAGGGCTTTTTCAATTTTATTTTTAGGTGTTGTTGCCAAAAAACCCAATCTTCCCGTATTTATTCCCAAAATGGGAGTTTCAATTGGGCCAACATAACTTACCGCTTCCAATAATGTGCCATCCCCTCCCAAACTAATGAGGTAATCCACATTATCAGATTCAAATAATTTCTTAAAGATCCTAAAATTAGAATACTCAGGAAATGCTTTCTTAAATTTATCAGCAAACAATTGAGAAACTATTAGCTCTACATTGGAGGAGCTTAAGAAATCCACCACTTTTTTGATGTATGGTTTTACCTCCTCATTAAATACCTTTCCATGAATTGCAATCTTAACTGAATCAGGCATCTAAATATCGCATTAACAAATCTAACCTCTCTTTTTCATTAGATATTGATTTTACTTCTTGATATTTGGCGACCACTTTATAGCCAAATCGCTCCAAAGTAGCTATAATATGCGTTAAATCAATTTTATTAATTTTTAATGTCAGCCTATATTTTGTGGGTTCATTTTTGTCAATATTTAAGCTTGACCCCATTATTTGTGCTTCATTTGATTCGATAATCCTGCTGATTTCACCCATTGAATAATCAGATTGATTCATGGAAAGCACTATCACTCCCCCTTCACTTTGAATAGATGCTGACTGAGAAAAAATCGACAAAGCATCCGATAAAACCACTACACCTAGGTATTCATTATTTTCATTCAGTATTGCCACACATTCAAAATCAAAATCAGTAGCCTTTTTTACTGCCTCAAATGTATGGTTGTAATCATAAACAAAGCAATTCTCTCCCCCTAAAGTGAAATCACCTGCAACTGCTCCTGCTTCATTATGATCTATAATCATTTCCTCAGTTAAAAATCCAAGAAAAGTTTTATCCTTTATCACAGGTAACGCATGAAGCCTTAGTTCTTCCATCCAAATTAAGGCTTTGGTAGCATCATCAGTCACCTTGAGAGGTGGGATCATATCGTTTATCAAATCTATCGTCATACTGTTGCTTCAATTTCAGTATTTTTTAACCATTCATCCAAATAATTGTTAAAAATTTCTGGGTGTTCCATCATTGGGGCATGACAACACTTATCTATAAATTTTAAAGTCGTATTGGGTATTAATTTATCAAATTCATGTGCTACCATTGGCGGAGTAATGGTATCGTTCAATCCCCAGACCAATAAAGTCGGTGCTGTTATTTTCTTGATATCCTCTCGCATATTATGCCTTTGTGCTGATTTGGCAATCGCTACAATTCTCATACATTTTGGGATGCTTTTAGTGGTTTCAAAAACCTCATCCACCAATTCTTTTGTGGCAGTTTTTGGATCATAAAATGTATAAGCCACTCTTTCTTGAATATAATCGTAACTTCCTCTTTTTGGAAAAGAGCCCCCCATTGTGTTTTCAAAAAGACCGGAACTTCCGGTTAAAACCAATCTTTTAATTTGATCGGGATGTCGGAGTGTATAAATTAGTGCAACATGACCTCCCAGAGAATTACCAATTAGGGTCATTTGATCCAAGCTCTGTTGCTCAACAAAACCTTCTACGAAATCGGTTAATGCTCCCAATCCAGCTTGTTTAATGGGCATTTCATAAATGGGCAATAAAGGGATTAATACTCTATAATCTTGTGAAAATTTATTAACAACACCTTCCCAATTACTCAATGCACCAAATAATCCATGTAAAAGAACCAATGGTTCCCCAGACCCTTCATCTATATAACTATATTCTCCTTTTTTATGTATTTTCATATTTTATCTTAATTCACTTTAAATTCTAAAAAGCCGGAATCCGACATTAAAAATTTAAAGATTAAACTTATTTTCAATGTAACGAATAAAAAAATATTATGGTTAAATATATCAATTTCCTTTAAACTACGGTAATTTATTCAAAATAGCTTCCTTATTTTTCCTTAATAACCCAGTCCAGTTCTTTAAAATTTTCAAACCAAACTGCGTAAGTGCTGCCTCAGGATGATATTGAATTCCATAAATCGGTAAATATTTATGCCTGAAAATCATATTCTCATTTTCTGAAGTATTCGCCAGGGGGATAAGCATATTCTGTTCAATATTCTTGACTACTAATGAATGGTATCTCACCACATCAAAAAGATTAGGCATTCCTACAAATATCTCATCATTTTCCACTAAATGAATTTTGGAAATTTTACCGTGTATGGGCATTATCCCTTTTATTACTTCAGCTCCGAAGTAACTAGCTATTGCCTGATGCCCTAGACAAATCCCTAAAATTGGCATTTCACTTTCAAAAAGGCGGATATACTCCATTAAATAACCGGCTTCTTTTGGTTTCCCAGGTCCAGGGGATAAAACCAATGCCTCATATTTATATAAATCAATATTTTGAGGCGGGATATCATTTCTAATAATCTCGCATTCCTTTCCCAATTGATTGAAATAATCCACCAAGTTAAAGGTAAAGGAATCAAAATTATCTAGAATCAATATCATATTGTGTCATTTAGAAATTGTGATTTTAATTGATCGAAAACATCCTGAATAAAAGGCATGTATGTTGCAATTAAATCCACCATAAAGGGCGCAATAGAAGCAACTATAGGATATATATAAGTCCCTTCCGCCATTTCAGCTGAAATACTAATATTGATGGATTCGCCTAACCATAGGACCAAACTAACGCCAAAAGCCCACTTTAAAAGACCTATTACCGCACCTGCAAAATTATCTAGCCCGCCCAACAGGGTCATATCCAAAATTTTTTTGACAATCTTCCCTACCAAATTCACAATTAATAAAATGGCTATAAACAATAACACAAAAGATATAATGGGCAGGGCTTGTTCCCAATTTTCAAAATAGGGTTGCAACAAGTCCATTCCGAAATCCATTAGTTTAAAGGCACCTACAATAGCTAAAACTAAAGCTACTAAAGAAACTATTTCCAAAAGCAAGCCTTTTTTAAACCCCAAATAGGCACCAAAAAACAATGGTATCAATAAAATGATATCAAGGGTCTTCAAGAAGTCAAAATTTGTTTTACTAATTGAGAAATCATTTTTCCATCCGCCTTTCCAGCCAATTCCTTGGTAGCAACCCCCATTACTTTACCCATATCTTGTGGGCCGGAAGCACCTACCTTTTGAATTATCTCCTTCAGTTTTTCAGACAATTCTTCTTCAGACATTTGTTTGGGTAAATATCTTTCTATTATCTCCAATTCCAGTAATTCTGCATTGGCCAATTCATCCCTACCATTTGATTTATAAGTTTCTGCCGATTCCTTCCTCTGCTTGGCAGCTTTCATTAATAATTTCATTTCGGCATCTTGTGAAAGGTTCTCTTCAGCGCCCTTTTCAGATTCTGCCAATAAAATCATAGACTTAATGGAACGCAATGCTTGAAGCTCTTCTTTATTCTTAGCTTTCATTGCATTTTTAATATCCGTATCAATTTGTTGTTTTAAGCTCATAGTAAATTTTTAAAATCATTATCTTGCCGACAAAGTTATCATATAAAAACAAAATTATGACAAGCTTAAGCGTCAATATCAATAAGATTGCCACTTTGCGTAATGCAAGAGGCGGTGAAAACCCTAATGTAGTCAATGTTGCCAAAGATTGCGAACGTTTTGGCGCACAAGGAATTACTATTCACCCCCGACCGGATGAACGACATATCACTAAAAAAGATGTCTATGATTTAGCTCCAATTGTGACTACTGAATTCAACATTGAAGGCTATCCTGATGAGCGATTTTTAGAATTGATTGAAGAAAATAAACCTGCTCAGGCTACTTTAGTACCTGATCCTCCTGGTGTTTTAACTTCAAATGCGGGTTGGGACACCATCAAACATCATGACTTTTTAAAAGATGTAATTGCTCAATTGAAAAGTATGGGCGTTAGAACTTCTATTTTTATTGGAACAGAGCCAAAACTGATTGAATATGCGGCTAGAATTGGAACCGATAGGATTGAACTTTATACAGAACCTTATGCAGCAAATTACGCTAAGGATAGAGAAAAAGCTGTAGATCCTTTTGTTAAGGCTGCTGATATCGCCCAAAAAGTGGGGTTAGGAATAAATGCAGGTCATGATTTAAGTTTAGAAAACCTGAAATTCCTGAAAGAAAGCATCCCTTTTATGGATGAGGTGAGTATTGGCCATGCCTTAATTTGTGATGCCCTTTATTATGGATTGGAAAATACTATTCAGCTATACCTTCGAGAACTCAGAGAAGAAGGAAGTAAGAAGTAGGGAGCTTGAAGTAGGAAGTTGGGTGAAGGATGATGGGTGAAGAAAATTCTTTGCCTGAGTCAGTGACGAAGTTCAGACCGGAAAGCCCCCTAACCCGTAAGCTAGCGGGGAAATCGGAATTGGTCAATTGAGTAAAAATTAAATTTGTCTAGGTTCTAGTATCTAGATTCTAAAAATCTTAAAATATGAAATTAAATTATAAAGAATTAGGTGATGGCGGACAGCCGCTTGTTATTTTACATGGATTATTTGGTTCATCTGACAATTGGATGACTATTGGCAGAAAATTATCAGAGAAATTCCATGTTTATTTGGTAGATCAAAGAAACCATGGTGATTCACCTCATGATGAAGTCCACAATTATGAAGCAATGGCTTCTGATTTAAAGGAATTTATTGATTCAAATAATATTGAAAACCCACATATAATAGGGCACTCAATGGGCGGCAAAACTGCCATGTATTTTGCTGTTCAGCATCCAGATCTATTTAATAAATTAGTAGTGGTTGATATTGCTCCTAAAGCCTACCCCGTTCATCATGATTCAATTTTAGAAGGACTTTGCAGTTTAAAGCTTGAAGAGTTAAAATCAAGAGGTGATGCTGATAAACAATTAGCAGAATATGTTCCAGAAAAAGGTGTCAGACAGTTTTTATTGAAAAATCTGACCAGAAATGAAAACAAAGAATTCGAATGGAAGATCAATCTGCCTATTTTAGAAAAGAATATTGAGGTAGTTGGCAAAGGCTTAGAAAAAAGATTGACTACCGAAAAAGATACATTATTTATTGGCGGAAAAAATTCAAATTATATAAAATCTGAAGATCATATTGCCATCAATAATTTCTTCCCCAATGCCAAAATAGAAATGGTGGAAGGAGCCGGTCACTGGATTCATGCTGAAAAACCAGAAGAATTTTTAACTTTGATTGAAGATTTTTTAAGATAAAGAGCTCATAAATATAAGGTCATGAAGAATATTATCATTTTTTTACTAATGGCGGTAATTCCATTTCTAGGATTCGCTCAAAATCCTAGCTATAATAAGTCATTAGCCGACTCTTTGGGAGCAGATGATTATGGAATGAAATCATATACTTTAGTTATGCTTAAAACAGGTGGTGGAAATGTAGAAGACAAAGCTAAAGTTGACAGTTTGTTTAGAGGACATTTGGATAACATTGGCAGATTAGCGGAAGCGGGAAAAATAATTGTAGCAGGCCCTTTAGGTAAAAATGATAATCAATATAGAGGCATTTTTATTTTTGATGAGCAAGACAAAGCTAAGGTAGCAGAACTTTTGCAAACTGATCCTGCTATAAAAGCAGACTTACTAGCCTATGACATATACAATTGGTATGGATCGGCCGCACTTCCAGTATATTTGGATACCCACTCTAAAATAGAAAAACTCAGACCATAGTCCATTAAAAGATAATTTATGCAGATACAATATGCACTTGAGCTTTTAGGAACATTGGTTTTTGCTATATCAGGTGCACTGGCCGTAAAAGACAAATCTGAGGATTGGTTTGGAGCTGGATTTACAGGCTTTGTAACGGCAATAGGAGGCGGAACTTTAAGAGATATAATGTTAGGCAGCTATCCATTATCATGGGTTGGTGATATGACCATCATTTATACCATTTTATTTGGCGTATTGCTCACCAGTTTTTTCAATAAATTTCTTCAAAAACTCCGTAAAACCTTAAGCCTTTTTGACTCAATGGGAATTGCTCTTTTTACAGTAGCTGGGGTTGAAAAAGCTTTATCGATGGGTGTAAGATGGGAAATTGCCGCTATAATGGGAATGTTTTCCGCTGTATTTGGAGGTGTAATTCGCGATACCTTAGTAAATGAAACACCTGTCATTTTTAGAAAAGAAATCTATGCCAGTGTTTGCCTATTGGGCGGAATGCTTTATACCTTATTGAACTATTTTCAGCTTGAAAGGGATATTAATTTTATAGTGACGGCTTCTTTTATAATGTCAGCACGCCTGCTAGCGGTAAAATACCATATCAATTTCCCTAAAATTTAAAGTTCTATATCTTCCAAACCTAATTGCTTAGTCAAATATTCAATCACTTCATTTTCTTCTGCAGAAACACCATCAGATGCACTTGCAAACAAATACATCGTTTCCACTACAAATTCTTTGGAAGTATCATTCTCGTTAAAATAATCCTTAAGCGCTGCTAAAAATTTAGATTGCCATTTATCCAAATTTTTAAGTAGGTGCCTAAATTCTGCCCTGTATATCAGCATTAAATTTTCTTCTTTTTCTTCACCTAAATCCTCAGAGGCAAATTCATCACCTAAAATTTTAGCTAGTCTTTTAACGGTAATCCATTCTTCTTGGTCCATTATGCCATCACTCATCACCACACGAAGAGCTGGAAATAAGTTAACGATGTAAACAAATTGTTCTCTGTTCAATTTTATATAACGCTCTTGCGTATATTCTTTAAAAAGTTGGTCGATTTTTGACATAATAAGTTTAAAATAAAGTTTGTAGCTTTAAATAATCGGTGCACTTGATTTTTCAGTTTCTTCCGGTGAATTTAATAATAAAACATACTGCTGATACCTTTCTAATATTTCTTTTACATAATTTACTGGCTCTTCACCTCTGCAATAGCCGTATTTGACGACCGCATCAGTATAATATTTCTTTTGGGATTTTAGCAGTAAATATTTCTCAACATTTCCTTCCCATTTGGTGGGATCACCTCCATATTTTTTTGTTAGCCTAATGGCATCTTGCATATGGCCTATCCCTACATTATAGGCCGCTATCACATATTTTTGTCTTTCGACACTGTCCTCTACATGTTTTTTGAAATTTCTTTGAAGCCAATTAATATATTTACTGCCAGCTTTTAAGCTTTGACTAGGGTCAAATAAATTGGTAGCACCAAATTCACGTGCTGTTGGTTCCATCATCTGCATTAAGCCTTTTGCACCTGCCCAAGATTCAACTTTTGGATTAAACTTGCTTTCTTGGTAAATCAATGCAGCCAACAACTTCCAATCCCAGCCTATCCTTTGAGCGGTTTCTTTTATTTCATTATCAAATGGAGAAAGTTTTTCACCCTTTACAGAGGAGAATTCAGAAAATGACCTATCAGCAGAACGCTTAAGGTTTTTGAAATATTTATTATAAATGACATAATAATCAGTTTCTTTTTGTCTCTCTTCTAGCCAATTATTTATTTTATTTTCCAAAGTATCCGCATTAGATCTTAAAGCCCAAGCAATTTGTTGGGAGAAGCTAATGGGTGTCTTAACATCTAGGATAGGATGATAAGTAGCATTTAACATGGCCACATCTTCATCGGCAACGGTATATTCTATTTCGCCATCTGCAACCATTTTAATTAAAGTCTCTACTTCCAAACTACTGCTATCTTCAATGATGACAATATCTCCACCTATTTCATCCGAAAGATTAGCTAAACGAGCTGAAAATGCTGAGCTTTTTCTAACGTGAACTTCTTTACCTGTTAATTGAATAGGGTCTCTTATCAATTCATTTTCAATTTCATGAATCTTCATCTGTCTCCAATTTTCTGGTTTTCTTTGAACCAACACCTGTCGCGCGAAGTAAAGTGGGTTAGTAAAGTCAATATATTGTTTTCTATCCTTGGTCACAGTTAAATTGAAAGCTACAATATCTGCTTCTCCCCTATTTACTTTTTCAAGTGCAGAAGAAATGCTATTATCTTTAATAATTTTCAGCTCAACCCCTAAATCTTCCGCTAGCCAGTTGAGCATTTCATATTCGTAGCCCATTGGTTGGCCCTTATAAATAAAATAACTAGTAGCACTATTATCGACTACTGCTATTATATACCCTCTTTCTTGAATTTTGTCAAAGTCAAAATTAACTGGTTCTATTGCGTAAGATATATTTTGAGATTGTGTATCAGTTTTTATGGAACAGGAACCAATAAGGCTACACAATAAAATAATAAATACATAAAAAGACTTGTTGAATAATTTCATCATATCTTTAGTTTAAGATGGTTAATATAGCCAATAATTAACTCGGCAAGTAAATTACCTGAAGATTTTCGACTGACTGCATGTTTTGTTGGATAATCATATATCTATGTAAAATACTAAAAATACGTAAAAGAATTTAATTATCTTGATATTAAGAAAATAAAAAAGCCATTCAATGATGCATTGAATGGCTTTATAGTATGCTTTTGTGGGAATTAAAATTCTTCTTCGTGTTTCTTTCTGGTAATTAAGGCAATAATCGCTGCTCCAATTGCAGAGCCTATTAGTCCTAGGAAATACAATACTATTATTCCAATAGGTTTGAACATATTAGTAAATATAAAATTTAATGTATCCAACATTTCTGCATTCATACCATCACTGGCCATAACTCCTTCCATTTGCTCTTCTGTCATAATCTCTCTTAAATCAGGAGCAATCACGTTATATAATAAAATAGAATAAGTTGAAGTAATTAAGCCAGAAATTGCCATTACAATGAAAGCATGTTTAAAAGCAACACCATATGACATGTAACCTCCTCCAATTTCATTTCTATGATTGAAGCCAGCATAAATTATAATGGCAACATTAATTGCCCATAATAAAAAACCAACAAATCCATTTTGCAATAAATCTACGCTAATTAAAAATAATATTAAATTAAAGATCACTGCAATTAAACCTTTGAGTCCTCCCCATCTTATTGCGTGATTAAGGTTTAAATTAGAGCCTGTACTTTCCATGTTAATAAATTTTGGTTATAAGTTCAATTTAGTTACAATTATTTTTCTTTCTTGAATCAATTATATAAATAATTTTCCACTTTTCATCCACCTTAATTAACTGAAAAGAATTCACCCCACAATGACTTAATTTATTTCCCAAATAAAATTTATAATCCATCCAAGCTGTGGCAACTGCCCCGTCTGATTGGATTTTCAAATTCTCAATTTGCTCATTCCAAATATCTCCTTGATTCTTAGCCACCGCATTTAACCATCCAATCGCACCATTTAACTGACTAACCTTATTACCATTATCATCAACGCTCAAGCTTTGCATTTTTACGTTTTGGTGCATGTATGGGGCCATTTTAGAAGTGTCAGATTCCCTCATACCATCAAAAACATCATGAAGGATATCAGCTATTTGAACAGACTCTAACTGTAGATTCTGCGCAACAGAGGAGAAAGAAACTGAAAAAATAAGTACAAATAAATATAAAAATCTCATCATAATATTCAAATTAAACGAAAAATCAGAAAATTATAACATGAATACAATCGTAATTACATCAATGGTTATTTCATATGGTTAGGCTTCTAAATAACATCTTCGAAAAAGGACCAAACAAAAGCCTTTGGAATTGGGCTTACTACATTGAATGGTTCTTTTTTGACTGGATGTTCAAAGCTAATAGCTCTTGCATGTAATGCTATAGAACCATCTTTGGTAGGTTTAGGAAAACCATATTTTACATCTCCAATTATCGGACATCCAATCCTCGCCAACTGCACTCTGATTTGATGTGGACGGCCAGTATGGGGTTTTACTTCAATTAAATTTCTATCTCCTAGAGCACGCACTAATCTATAGGATAAAGTCGATTTTAACCCTCCTTTTTTATCGCTCATGTGAGCGTGAGTCAGGTTTTTATTGGGGTCTTTTTTTAGCCAATGGGTGATGGTGTCTTCTGTTTTAGGCGGTCTCTTTTCGGTAATGGCCCAATAGGTTTTATCTACTTTTCCATCATGAAACAGTTTGGAAACCCTTTCCAATGCTTTGGAAGTTCTGGCTAAAGCCAATGTACCGCTTACTGGCCTGTCAATTCTGTGAGGAGTCCCACAAAATACTTTGCCTTGTTTATTATATTTCTTGGCTATATATTCTTTAGCATGTTCAGAAATTGGCGTATCACCCGTTTGATCACCTTGCACCAACATCCCTGAAGGCTTGTTCACCACCAAAAGGTGATTATCCTCATACATAACGATTTGTAAAAACTCTTGATAGTTCATAGGAACAAAAGTCGGAAAATTTGGGTATAATACATTAAAAAGTGTTGAAGTTTTTAGATGGAGAAGTATTGGAAGAGGGATGATGGATGATTTTGCGGCAAGCCATGTCAGTACCAAAGGTCGGACATTGAGTGTGGGAATTCAGATAACCTAGACTGTCCCTAAGTTGAAACTTTTGTAAAAATTTAATAAAAATGTATCTTTAAAAAGATGAAATAAAAAAGACATGAGTACATTGACAAAAGAAACAGGTAAAACTATATCTCTTGAAGATTTTCTTCAAATAGATGATGAATCATGTCAACTCGTTAATAGTGAACTGTATATGACCCCTGCACCCAACCCAAAGCATCAACTAATAATTGGAGAACTTTATTCATTACTCAAAAAACAAACGAAAAGCAAGATATTTTTTTCACCTATTGATGTCTTCCTAGACGAAAAAAATGTTTTTCAACCTGACTTACTGTTAATAAATGAAGAAAATAAAGGTAAAATTTCAGAAAGAGGTATAGAAGGTGTTCCCGACTTAATAGTGGAAGTATTATCTCCTTCAAATGCCTATTTAGACCGAAATATCAAAAAGGATATCTACTTTGAAAATGGTGTAAAAGAATATTGGATAGTGGATTTGGCCAATCAGACTTTGGAGATTTATACTCTCAAACAAAAAGACAAACGCAAACCGCATCTTTATCTGGTAAAAGAAGGAACCGTCACTTCAACTGTGATTTCAGAATTAAAATTTGACATCGCACAGGTTTTTAAAGCAATTGAGAATTAAATCTAAAGCTTACTAGCTTTTTCTTAGATACTTTCAACTTTTCAAAAGTTCTAAACTTTGGAAAAGCTCCCCGTCTTGATTTTAGACGCTAGTATCTTGATCCTATCCTAAAATTCCGACTGGAAATGGAACTCTATTTCAGGGAAATTATCCTGTACCATTTGCAACCAAGCCTTTGTTTCGGCCATAAAAACCATTTTACCATCCTTATCTTTCGCAATATGACGGTGCTTGGATTTTATAAATTCATCCAATTTCTTTTTATCCGTACTACTAAACCAGCAAGCTTTATATAAATTCATAGGGGCAAATTCACAAGACGCGCCATACTCATTTTTCAATCGGTGTTGAATTACTTCAAATTGAAGGTTGCCGACAACCCCTACAACTTTTCTAGCTCCCATTTCGAAAGTAAATAATTGCGCAACCCCTTCATCCATCAACTGGGTCAATCCTTTTTCCAATTGCTTGGTTTTCATGGCATCTTTATTGATCACCTCTTTGAAAATTTCAGGGGAGAAAGATGGAATTCCTTTGTAAATGCCTTTTTCGCCTTCCGAAAGTGTATCTCCAATTTTGAGATTGCCTGTATCGAATAAACCGACAATATCGCCCGGAAAAGCCTCATCAACGGTTTCTTTATCTTGCGCCATAAAGGCTGTGGCATTGGAGAAACGGAATTTTTTATCGTGCCTCACATTCAAATAACTGCTACCTCTTTGAAATTTGCCCGAACAAATGCGGACGAAAGCAATTCTGTTTCTATGCTTAGGATCCATATTGGCATGAATCTTAAAGACAAAGCCTGAGAATTTATCTTCATTAGGCTTTATTAATCTTTCATCTGTTTCTCTTTCTTTTGGTTGAGGAGAAATGTTAATAAAAGTATCCAACATTTCTTTTACCCCAAAACTATTGATAGCAGAGCCAAAAAATACAGGAGCTACTTTTCCGGATAAATATTCTTCTTTATCTAATTCCGGATAAACCCCTTCAATTAATTCAACATCTTCCCTTAGCTGATCTGCCAAAGTATCGCCCACATTTTTATTCAAGTTTTCATCACTTAAATCCTTTATTTCTATGCCTTCAGCGGTTAATTGTTGTTTGCTTGGTTTGAAAAGCAATAAGTTTTTGCTGAACAAATTATAAACCCCTTTGAAGGTTTTGCCCATCCCAATCGGCCAAGTGAGCGGACGAACCTGGATGTCCAATTTTTCTTCTATTTCATCGAGCAAATCATAAGGATCTCTTCCTTCCCGATCTAATTTATTGATAAAGCAGATCACAGGAGTATTTCGCATGCGACAAACCTCCATCAACTTTTCCGTTTGTTGCTCTACCCCTTTCACGCAGTCAATTACCATCACCACACTATCCACAGCAGTTAAAGTTCGATAGGTATCTTCAGCAAAATCTTGGTGACCTGGAGTATCCAATAAATTGATTTTGATGTCTTTATATTCAAATCCCATTACGGATGTGGCCACGGAAATTCCTCTCTGCTTTTCAATTTCCATCCAATCGGATTTGGTAGCTGTATCTATTTTATTGGATTTTACAGCCCCAGCTTTATTGATAGCACCCCCAAAAAGTAAAAGTTTCTCAGTTAAAGTGGTTTTACCAGCATCAGGGTGGGCAATAATCCCAAAAGTTCTTCGCTTGCTTATCTCTTGTTCTAACTTGTTCATATCAAATTCTCAATGAAGGCGCAAAATTACGAATAATGATTGGCAATAGGAATTGAAAAGAAAAGATTGCCTATATCAAATAAAAAAAGCACTGTTAAATTCAATAAAACAGTGCTTTTGATATATAAAATAGTAAAACTTATAGATAATATTTCGTTTTTAATGCCTTTACTGCATTATAAATAATATCAGATTTTTTAAAATCTAAACTATACTGCATTTCAATCATTTCACCTGGCTGATAAGCAAAAATTTCTTCTTTCCTTGCATTACCAAAATCAAGATAAGCAGCTTTTACAAATTTGTAGAGATCTCCCTTAAAAGTTAGGGGTGAATCGAGTTTACTATATATTGTTATATTTTCTTCAACACTTACACTACTTTCCTTCTTAAAATAAACAATAGCACCCACTAAAATAGGATCAAAATCTCCTTCTTTTTCACTTTTTCTAAAAATAACCTGAGTGGTATTTGGAGGCAAAGATTCCTTCAGTTCGTATGGCGGTGAGGCCAAAGAAAACTGATTGTAATGATCCGGAAATTCGACACGATTATTAGCTAAAACGTCTTGATAAAATTCAATATACTCATTAGCCCTAGTAGTGTCATTATGTATATCTTCAGCAGAATTTTTAGACACTATTGTTTTTACCTCTTCATCTTTTAAGCCATCCTTATAAAAATTTAGCCCATTATCATTTAATAAATATTTGATAAGCTTCTTCTCATTATTGTATCCATATCTATTTTTCAAATAGATTTCCTCACTATGCTTTGGGAAATTTAATTTGTAATAGCTCTGGCGCTTAAAGTCTGGATAAGGACTTTCCCATGACTGTTCTTTAACACGTAAAATCTCTTCACCTTCATTAAAAAATGAAAGTTCATCCGTAACCATAAGGCCTACTTCACCTTCAACTTTTCCTACTGGCGTTTTATCTTTTTCTAAAACCCCATCATCCGAAATGGAATAAGGCGTTGATACACACGCAAAAAAAGAAAGTACTACAATTACTACTAAATATTTTTTCATCATATTATATTAAAGAAATTAAAATCTATTTCTACTGATTGGATGACTGATTATAATCATTAACTATTTTAATCAATGCATCAAGATTATTCAAAGGATCATAAGCTTCTCCCTTTAACATGGATCCGTAAGCTGCTTTTACTTCTGGATATTCTCCATTCTGATATGCCTGGTAGATTTGCTCATTGTCGCTAATAAAATTATCAATTTTAGTTGCTTCCAAATTTTTCCCAGTTTCATCCCCTTTTGCAATAATAATGTCAGCATTCTCCACTATTTTGGCTAATTGCTCTTGACGATCCACTTCTACTCCTGGCACTACATAATCATCAAAATATAACATGTATATTTGCAATTTACCGCCTGCGAGTTCGTGTAGTAAATAATTTTTGGGTATTGACCCAAGCCCTAATTCAGACAAGTCTGCATACTTTGATGTCCTAAAAGTTGGGCCATTTTCAATTTTAACATACTCAACTTTCTTTGGTTTGTAACTTTCTAATTTTCTAAATTGGATTCTTTTACCTTCTTTCACCCTACTTTCGTAATACTCTTTATCAGCCACCTGCAATTCTCTTTGTATTGCGGCCGGGTCTTTTACACGAAAATAAACTATATTCTCTTCCTCATCTCCATTTGAATATTTTATTAAAGCATTATGAAAAATCTCAGTTGAATCCATTTCCATTTGGGCTGAAATATTTAAACTAAATACTAATAGGGGGATAAATAATAAATGTTTTTTCATTTGTCTTATATTTTTTTAAAAGTTATTTAAAGACTAATAATAACTAAATTCTACTTAGTTACAAAGAAATGATAATGATTTATTTCAATTTCAATAAGTACCCCTAATTAAAAATAACAATCCGCAACAAAAATTGTGTTTTAAGAACAATTATGATTGTCTAGAGGTATATATAAGACCCCAATCAATTTAATATCCGATAAGCCACAGAAAAAATATAATTCCTTCCGGGACCCGACATTCCCGAACTATAAGGCCTATATCTTTGGTCAGTAATATTCTCTATACCAGTGTTTAAGCTAAAATCATCCCAAAGTTGGTAGCTCATTTTAAAATTAAGTGTGTACCAAGCAGGTGCAAAAGTATTACCCTCTTCATCCAAAGCATAAATTTCCGTTTTCCTCTTTTCTTCAATTGCCAATTCTGAATGTAATCTTTCTGCTTGATAATTAGCATAAAGTTGAATATTCAAATCTCCTGATTTAAAATTCAAGCGAGTGGTTCCAAATAAAGGGGGCGCATGTCGGGATGGACTTACTGAGCCATCATCCAATTCTTCTTTACCTATTTGGTAATTTAAATCTGAAGATAAATCTATGCCTCCTGGGAATTTCATTTCCATCCCAGCCTGGAAGCCATAAACATTAGCGATGGCTGCATTTTGAATAGATTGGACCTGACTTCTTTCCCCATCAAATACGATACTGTCTTGCCCGTTCAACTGAGAATTCCTTCGAACCATGGCGTTGTTAAGAATGGTGTAATAAGCCGTAAAATCCAGTTTCAGAAAATCATTGAATACTTTAGCAATTCCTAGATCCCAATTATAAGCGTACTCTGCAGTTAAATTCGGATTGGGAATTACTACCGCTCCAGGTTCTGAATCAAATATTTTACCCACATCATCTACATTGGGTGCTCGAAAGGCGGTTCCAAAATTAGCATTGACCGACCATGAATCTCCTGGATGATAAACCATGCCCAAACTTCCCGTTAAAGCTCCATTATTGATATTTGCCTGTGTAAAAGGAAATGCATAAAAGGTGGTATCAAAATTGGCATTCAATAAATAATGATTATATCTAAGGCCACTTTGAAGTGTGAAATCATCAGAAGGTTTATATTCATAGTTTGTATAGATGGCCATTGAAATCCATTCAGATTGAGGATACCTGGAAGGTGAATTAGCAAAATTTCCAGATATAATGTCTTCCTGTTTACCGTTCGATTCGACCTGATTCAAAATATATTCTGCACCATAAAAAACCGTATTTTTCTGTCCTATCTTTTTAATAAAATCAATATTGGCTGAATACGCATCTACTTTTTCCTCTCTAATTCGTCTAATTTCACTTTGAAAATTTCGGTCAATTCTGCTTTCCTCAAATTGCTGATGGGCTAAGCGAATTGATAATTGATCAAAGGCTTTGGTCTCTTTTGAATGTGTTATATTCAGATTATTCATCATCCATTTTTGAGGGCCGTATTTCCATTCTGCGTAACCAGGCTCACCATCCATTTCTCTATTAAGTCGGTCATATCGACCATAATCAGAAGTTTCCGAATAATGAAATCCATATTGAAAATCCCAATATTCATTAGGTTGAAATCTCACTTTTTGCATGAAATTCTTCTGAGTATATGCAGTAGGATTTTGCATTAAAGGATCTCCTTGTTCCACTACCCTATCCTCGCCTTCAATTCTTTCTACATGATAGGTTTTAAGATAATCATCAGGGCCATTGCTACCTTGCCTTAAATGATCATAATCCCAACGGCTAGCACTGGTTACAAAGGCCCATTTTTTCCAGCCATATTTTATATCTGCATGAATGGTTTTCTCATTATTAGCAGAAAAAAATCTGGAATTTACTTTTCCAGAAATCTTAGCAGAACCTGTGTCTGAAAATTCGGGTGATAAAGTCTGAAAACTCATCACACCACCGATGGCATCACTACCGTAAATAACAGAACCTGGACCAAATACAATTTCCGTATTCTCAGTAGCAAATGGATCCAAACTGATGACATTTTGAATATTCCCCCCACGGAAAATGGCATTATTCATCCTGATTCCATCAACTGTATAAAGCAAACGGTTGGTGGCAAAACCTCTAATCATGGGACTCCCGCCACCTTGCTGGCTTTTTTGAATATAGACTTTGCCAGAAACACCTAATAAATCCGCTGCCGTTTGTGGGTTTTGCAATTCGACCTCTTCAGGTGAAATTGAAATTACTTTAGCTGGTATGTCTCCAGTATTCTGCCTCCACCTTGTAGCTGAAATGACCACTTCATTCAAATTGAAATTATTAGGTTGAAGCAATATTACAAAATTAGATGACTTTAGGTCTTCATAGCTTAAGGTTTTTAATTGATAACCCAATCTTTGAATTTGTATAGCCTGAGCTCCTGCTAATGCTGAAATATCAGCTTTACCGTAATGGTCAGTGTTAATAAATTCCTGCAACTCCTCACTCACAATAGTGACCATTTCAATAGGCTCAGAAGTATTGGCGTCTTTGACGGTAATTGTTTGAGAAAAGGCAATAGTGGAACTGCCCAAAAACAAGTAGAGCAATAAAATATTCCTCATTATAAATTTTTAGTTTATAACCCTACTTTGTCCCAACATCCAATTTTAGCATAGAGCTGCGTCTTCACAGCTCAAAATAGATTTGTGAAGTTCTGTCTTCCCAAGTAGGTAGGCACAAATCAAAAGCGAAAAAATTCATTATACAAACTAGGGCTAGGTAGTTTAAAAAATAGAAGACTTTACTGATTAGAAATGGAAGTAAATACCCAAATTAATCAGTATAGCAAAAAGAATAATTTAAACTATCTTTTGAGGAGGTGGGGATGGAATAGGATTGATATAATCTTTGAAAATCAGCTCGTACTCTGTAAATGAATTGGGTAGTCTAGCAAATTGTAAAGCTTGCCATTGAAATACTTTCTCTAAAAACAGGGATTGATAAAATGAAATCAGCTTTTGTTCCTTTTCTTTTTTATCAGGATGATTTCCTAATAAATTATTGACTACTGCAGCTAAATTCTTATTTAAGGTAGTTTCTTCATAATCCCACCAACACCAGTATTTTACGCTATCTTTTGTTTCTTCAAATTCCACCACATCATACATTTCACCCTCATATTCAAACTCTCTGGAATGTTCCCAATCCAATTTTTCTTTAGCTTCCGCTTTAGTTAGCTGAATCAATACCAAATCTGTTTTATCAACTCCTTCAATAATTTTCCATTTGACTTCCCGCTTTATCCGATACTTTTGGTGGGTTAGATAAAGATAGGTCACCATAGCAGGCGCTACGAGGCAAAATAGAAACGATATGAGGATTAGCTGTTTTTTCAAAACCCATTAAATCTATAATGTAAATCTAAAGATTTTTGCTTGAATTTATGGATGACAGGATATCTCTTCCATAAATGGTAAATCATAAGGATAGTTTTATACAGTATGCTGAGTTTCTTTATGATAGACCACACAAAAGGTGACTTTTTTCATTTTTTTGAAAAAATCATTAGCTTATAAAAGAAAAACAAAAATGACATGAAAATAAAACCCACCATAAAAACATACAAAACAGAAGAATTAGTTGTGGAATGGCAACCTTCATTATGCATCCATAGTGAAAAATGCTGGCGTGGACTTCCACAGGTATTCCGGCCTAATGACAAGCCATGGGTCTATTTGGAGGGAGCTAAAGATGCGGAAATAAAAAAACAGATTGATAATTGTCCGTCTGGAGCTTTGTCCAGTTATTGGAAAAATCAAAAAAATGAAACCACTACAAATACAGATTCGACCCAAGTGGAGGTCGCTAAGAATGGTCCTCTAATGGTAAAAGGGAAAATTGATATAAAACATGCGGACGGAAAAAGTGAAATGAAGGAAAAAATCACGGCTTTTTGTAGATGCGGAGCTTCGGGAAATAAGCCTTTTTGTGATGGAAGTCACAGTAAAATTAGATTTGAAGGATAGAAAGAAAGCTTTTACATTAAGCCTTCTTTCTAAATTAGATTATCTCAATTGAAAATAAATAGGAATGGTCATTTTCACTCTTACAGCCTGACCTCTTTGTCTTCCAGCCTGCCATTTAGGAGCATTTTCAATCACTCTAATGGCTTCTTTATCAATGCCTTCAGAAACTCCTTTTAAGACCTCCACTTGGGATAATGAACCATCCTTTTCAATTACAAATGATAGAACTACTCTACCTTCAATACTTCGTTTTTGCTCATAATATGGGTATTTTATGGAATTAGCTACATATTCATAAAAAGCACCCATTCCCCCATCAAATTTCGGATTGACTTCCAATGCAAAAGGATCATAAACATGGTTATCTTCAACTTTCTCTTCGGGTATTTCAAATTTATCCCAAGATTCTATTTGCGCTTCAATATCAACCTTTTCTTTCTGCTTTTCTTGCTTTGGCAGTTCTTTCACCTCCACAATATTTACATCGCCTTTAGGTTCAGGTAAATTTTTGGGCTTAGGTTTAGGTGGTTGGGAAGTACGAATTACATCATCGTTGAGAAATACATAGGGTTCTTCATCAGGAAAATCAACTTTCTCTTCCTCATTGATAAATACCTTGAATTCAAAAGCAATAAAACATAGACTAATCGCTATTACCAATCCAATATTGAAAAATAAAGGGCGCTTAGCATACAATTTCCGAGTGGCATTTTTGAAATGTTCCATAGTGAATAATCATTAAAGGTTTAACATGATTATTCATTCACCTACTTTACTAACGCAAGAAAATTGCATTAAGTGTAACTTAGATTAAAAAACTTTAAATCTTTTTAGCTTTTTCCCAATAAACATCCATCTCTTCCAGGCTCATTTCTGAAATTTGCTTTCCTTCTTTTTTGCTTTCAGATTCTAAGTAATTAAATCTTTTGATGAATTTTTTATTGGTCTTTTCTAAAGCTTCTTCCGGATTGATGCCTGCAAAACGTGCATAATTAATCAAGCTGAACATCAAATCACCAAATTCTTCAGTGGCTTTTTCTTGATTGCCCGATTCCTCTTCGGTTTTAAACTCTTGCATTTCCTCCTCCACTTTTCCCCAAACTTGTGATTTTTCATCCCAGTCAAATCCTACCCCTCTTGCTTTTTCCTGAATTCGAATGGATTTAATTAGTGCAGGCAGAGATTTTGGAACACCTCCCAATACAGATTTATTTCCTTTTTCTTTCAGTTTAATTTTTTCCCAGTTTTCCTTTACGGCTTTTTCATCATTTGCTTCCACATCTGCATAAATATGAGGATGTCGGTTGATCAATTTATCGCAAATCCCGTTCAGTACATCCGCCATGTCGAAAGCTTTTTGCTCATCTGCCATACGGGCATAAAACACCATATGAAGCATTAAATCACCTAATTCTTTTCTGATTTCTTCCAAATCATTATCCAATATTGCATCCGATAATTCGAAAGTTTCTTCTATGGTTAAATGACGGATACTATCAATAGTTTGCTTTTTATCCCATGGACATAGATTCCTGAGCTGATCCATTATTGTCAATAATCTATCAAAAGCTTGTAGTTTCTCTTCTCTTCTATCGTCAGGGTATTTTTGGACTTCTTTCATATTAAAATTCATGGGTTTGGGAAAAATGCAATTTAAGAAACTTTGCTTTCTTAGTAGGCGTTATAAAAATAGAATGTTAAATTTGTAAATCGAAAACAACAGGCATTAAGAATGTCTGAAACATAAATATTATGACTACTTTTTTATTAGCAATCGGATTGATAGGCGCGTTTTTTATATTAATGTCAGTAAGGCTTTTATTTATAAAAAACGGAGAATTTAAAGGAACATGTGCATCTCAAAGTCCTTTTTTAAATAAGGATGGTGAAGCTTGCAGTTTTTGCGGTAAGCAACCAGGAGAACAATGTGCTAATCCAGATTCAGAAGTAAATAAGGTATTGAATAAATTCTAATAGAATTAAGATTTAAATTAATGAATTAGCTCAGTAAACTAGGTTTGCTGAGCTTTTTTTATGACTTTATTATCTGAGAGTGGGATTTCAGGAAAATTTCTGGATATCTCACAGATGCTGAAGGTGAAAACACCTTCATTGGGGTAGTTGCTGCAAGTGTTAAGTAATATTGATTTAGTGTGATAAAAATCATAATATTTCTTAGCTAAAAATACCCCCCCCTTTGGGTAAAAACACCCAAACTTTTCTCAGCCTGAGAATATTTTTTTTCTGTGTAATGCAACCTCTTTTATTTTCTCGCATCTTTACTGAGAAACTAACTCATAAA
This sequence comes from Marivirga sp., assembly GCF_051117495.1. Lineage (NCBI taxonomy): Bacteria > Pseudomonadati > Bacteroidota > Cytophagia > Cytophagales > Marivirgaceae > Marivirga > Marivirga sp. Next base: position 49,545 of record NZ_JBNPEF010000029.1, read on the forward strand.
GACATGAAAAATTTAATACTAGTATTTGTTCTTGCCCTTTTTGCATGCCAGGCGCAATCTCAAGAATCTGAGACACGCTCATTATCTGATTTTACATCGGTATCATCTTCTCAAAGCATTAGAGTTACTTTGAAGAAAGGAAGTGAACCAAAAGTTGATGTGAGCACCACAGGTGAATTGGAAAATGTGGTTACCGAGGTGAAAAATGGTAATCTTAAGATTGAAATGGAATCCAACATGACCTTTAGAAATGTTGAAGTTGAAGTAACCGTTTATTTTCAAGAACTGGAAAGCTTGAAAGCAAGTAGTTCATCTAGAATGACTTCCGAAGATCTTATTGAAGCAGATAATATGGAGATCAAAGGCTCAAGTTCCGCAAGAATGGATTTGAATGTCAAAGCTTCTAATATTGAAGTTTCGGGTTCTAGTTCTGCACGAATAGCATTATCTGCTGAGGCGGTAAATGTGGAGGCGCAAGTAAGCAGCTCATGTAGATTTACTTTGGATGGCAACGCAGAAAACTTTGAAGCTCAAGTGAGCAGCTCAGGAAGAATTGATGCGTCCGAATTTACTTGCGATAATGCTGATTTGGCAGCAAGCTCTTCTGGAAGAATAGAATTGAATGTACAAGAGAAATTAATCGCTAAAGCCTCTTCCTCAGGAAAAATCACATACGGTGGAAAGCCGGCAATAGTTGATGCTAATACAGGTTCTGGAGGAAAAGTTTCTAGGATGTAATAGTTTAAACGAAAAATAAAAAGGCTGTCTAAATCAATTTAGACAGCCTTTTTTGTTTGAAGAATTGTTCTTCTCTACTAACTTGGTACACCCCTGTGGTCCCCTCAAATGGACAGTCTCATAGCTGTATTTGAGCAGAAAATTAATATTTTATTACTGTCTTTTTAACCTCTATTTTAGAAAGTAAAATGCTAATTTACTTTCTGAACGTTTTATCATAAAGCTCAATACTTTCATTAATAACATTCATAGCTTCCTTTTTATCAAAGAAATCTTCCACTACCACCTTTTTGTTTTCTAATTGCTTATAATCTTCAAAGAATCTTTGCATTTCTTTAGAAGTATGTGGAGGTAAGTCATTAATATCATTCATATGATTTACTGACATATCATTCGCTGCAACTGCAATGATTTTATCATCAGCTTCTCCTTGATCTATCATTTTCATTACGCCCAATACCTTTGCTTTTACCATACAAAGTGGTGGTAATTCGATAGAAGTAATCACCATAATATCTAATGGATCTTTATCATCGCAATAGGTTTGCGGAATAAATCCATAATTTGCTGGGTAATGCACAGAGCTGAAAAGTACTCTATCCAACATTAAATAACCAGTCTCTTTGTCTAGCTCAAATTTACCCTTGCTGCCTTTAGAAATTTCAATCACGGCATTCACGTACTCAGGCACCTCATCCCCGTAATGGATATCATGCCAAGGGTTTCTTTTCTTATCTATCATCTTTAATTTGTAAAATATTTTTACAAAAATAAGGGATGAAGCTGAGAGCACCTACTTATAGTGTTATTAGATTGTTATAACTTTGTCATATGAATAGAAAATCCATTACCCCTACCATTAATCTAGAGCGAAAGAAAAGAATTTGGTTTTTGGTTAAAGCTGTAATTTTCATAGCAGCTCTTTTTGCAATTGATAATTTCAGAAGTCAGATTTTGGAATTTGGTATTCCGGAACACTATCTCAAAGCATTGAGACTTTACCTTTATGCTGACTTATGGATTTCTTTTATTAGGCTAGCAGTTGTTTTTTACTATCAACAAAAGCACAAATTATCCAAAGGGGTTAAAAGCAATTTTATTTTAGGGATCAATCACATCGCTAATATTTTGCACACTTTTGTACTAATTGGAGCCATTCTGTTACTTTTCAAAATCGACCCAATTAATTTAATCACTTCGCTCAGTATAGTCGCAGCCGCCATTGCCATTTTATCAAAAGACTATATTGCCAATATGATTAATGGTATGTTGATTATTTTTTCAGAAGAGGTAATGATAGGGGATGAAATAAAAATTGGTGAAGTGAAGGGGAAAGTTGTTGATATGACCTTAGTTAATATGCATATCGTGAATGACGATGAAGATCTGATCTACATCCCCAATTCAATGGTATTCACCTCTCAAATCTTTAACTATACTAAAAGAGCCATTCGGAAAGTAAGTTTTGATTTTGATTTGAAAAATGAGCTGGCAACTGATGTGGCCACAGTGGAAAGACATATAATTGATGTCCTGAGTGAATACCATAAATATATTAAAGATGATAGTTATGTATTAAGAATTATCAAAATCAATGAAAATTTCACTTCTTTGAAATTTCAGTTTGTGTTGCACAGACATTCAGAAGTTCGGGAAAAAGATATTCGAAAAGCTGCTTTGAGACATGTATTAAAATATATAGGGGACACTAAGCAAAAATAATAATCCAAACCCCATACCCATTATCCATCCTCTTTTAGGTGTTTTCACCTAAAACCTATGGAATGCTGCAGATATTTGAACTCAATATTTTGGTGAAAACACCAAAATGTGGGTTGGGATTTTAAATCTACACTTAAGTCCAGTATGGACGACCATATGGTAATTTAACCATAAACATGTAACCAAAGCCCCAGTAGGGGCGACCTTATTCAGAAAACATATCATCAAAAAAACTGAAACACTTGCGATTCCTTTCAGTTTTGTATCTTTATAACAAACCAACACAAAAAACTATGAAAAGTACAGTATTCGTATTGGGTTTTGCATTGCTAATATTTGCATGCCAACCCGCTAAAAAAGAAAATCAAGAAGAAGAAACACAAGAAAAGGAAGTAGTGGAAAAATCAGCTGACCCGAAATTGGTGAAATTATGGGAAACTGATACCGTAATGACTACTTGCGAGTCCGTATTATTCGATGGAGAAGGAAGTAGATTATTTGTTTCCAATATCAACGGACAGCCATTGGATAAAAATGGAGAAGGATTTATTTCTATCTTAAACCTTGATGGAAGCGTTCAAGAGTTGAATTGGGCTACAGGATTAAATGCGCCAAAAGGAATGGGCATTTTTGATGGTCATCTTTATGTGACTGATATCGATAGAGTAGTAGCCATTAACTTGGAAACTGGAGAAGTAGCTAAAGAATTTACTCCTGAAAAAGCCGAATTTTTAAATGATATCACCACTTCTGCAAGTGCAGTTTACATCTCGGATATGGGCTTAGGCTTGATTCACAAAATTGAAAATGGAGAATTATCAACCGTAGCTGAAGGAGTTGAAAGCATTAATGGCTTATTAAGTAAAGATGATCATTTGATGACTTTGGACAAAAAAGGCTTGAGAGCTTATGATTTAGCTGAAAATAAATTCGAGATGGTAAACGATTCTGTTACTGGTGGCGATGGTTTAACCATGCTAAATGATGAAACTTATATTGCTAGCAGATGGCAAGGTGAAATTTATCATGTGGCAGGTAATAAAGCAACTTTATTATTAGACACAAAAGCAGAAGAATCTCAAACTGCTGATATTGGATTAGATCCTGATAAAATGATAGTCTATGTACCTACTTTTTTCAAGAATAAGGTACTGGCTTATCAATTGGAGAAGTAAATTCAGCTATTACTAATGTCAAAACCAGCAAGTTTATCGAAAGCTTGCTGGGTTTTTTGTTGCCAAAGTATATTTAAAAAAGACTTCTCCCATAAAGTCTAAAGAAAGAACTTCGTTGTGATTAATCCTGATTCCATTCAAAATATTTGATTCTGAAACCCTCCTTGAACTCATCTCCATGTGCCGATAAGTAGGGTTGAATAGCATAGCAACTACAAATAATTCCTTCTCTATTGGTTGTAAAACTATGCCTTAGTTCAGAGCCACTTTCATTCAGCTTTCTGTTTAGTAATTCTTTACATTCTTTATAGAGGTCCCCCATTGATATTGCCTCGACTGCATACAGTTTGTGTCTTCCGACAAACTCATCATATTCTTCCCAACAATTAAAAAAATTGGATTTAAAGTGAGTTGTCGTATGCTCTTTCATATGCTGCACCATTAAGTTTTTTAATCCTCTGTCTTCCTTTTTTCTTAGGCTATCAATTTGTTTAGTGTAAAGACATCGCTCAAAGTTTGGCTCACATATCCATTCCACACTATCTAGTTCAGTTTGGTATGAATAATGCTTCCTACTTTTAATTTTACCATCTTTTACTGCTATTTGTGTCAAGGAATTTTCAAACCCAATCAAGTATTGATAAGAGTTATTGTAAAGTTTCTTTTGATGCAACCAGATTTCGTAACTCTGTTCAAAAGTAAGACTATCCAACTGTGGCTGCTGAGTCGTAGACATTAATTCATTCTCTACCCAATTGCAATTTTTTTCTTGAGATAAGCAAAAATTAATTGAAAAAAGAAGAGAATAGCAATGGAAAAATATAAGCAAGTTGACCACTTTAAAAGCAGAAACTTGTACATTTAGTATCTGAAGAATACAATTAAGAACCATAAAATTAAACTTAAAAAAAGCTTCTGAGTTTCCCCAGAAGCTTCTTCAATAGTAATTAAGTCAACCTAAACTTAAAATTTGTAGCTAACACCCAAGCTAAAGGCTCTTCCTGGATTAAGGCTTGTAAATATTTGTTTTTCAGCCTCATAAGATCTGTAAAAACTTTCTCTTTTATCATTTAGGATATTTGATATCTTGAAATCAATCGCAGTTTTTTGATCTTCCCCAAAAGTTTTACTGAAGCTAAAATTCAAACTATGAAAAGGTTCATCATAAACATCGCTATATAAACCGGTCCCCACTAAAGAGAGTGTAGGCCCTTTTACGTTATAGAAAAGACCTGTGTTAATTCCTGTTTCATAATTTCCGTAAGATAATCCAGTATTGATTACGTAAGGTGATTGGCCTGCCATTTGTCTAGTATCAGTTAAGTTCTGTCCAGCTTTTTTATAAACTAATCTCGCAAAAAATTCTCGATCGGTCATATCAATTCTCGAATGAACTAAAGTTACATTACCACTGATATTAAAATTGCGTAAAGATGGAGATATAAAGTATAATTTTTGTCTTGCCTCAAACTCAAGCCCCAACACACGACCATCTCCTACATTTCTTGGCTGAAACTCAGTACTTGTTTGTTGTTCAGGAATCCTAACTAATTCTATAGGGTCATCAAATGATTTGTAAAAAGCACTTACCGAAAACATTTGACCTTCTTTTTGGAACAGTTCCCATCTTAAATCTATATTATCGATTCTAGTCTCCGTTAATTGTCCATTCCAATCTGAGTAAGGAAATAAACTACCATTGAAAATTCTGTTGGTAATAGGATCTAAAATCTGAGCAAAACTTAATTCTTTAAAAGAAGGTCTAGCAATGGTTCTATTATAGGATGCCCTTAAGTTTTGATCATCAGTTAATGAATAAATTAAATTAGCCGAAGGGAAAAAATCAAATGAGTCTAATACCTTTTCATTTTCTAGATTTCTACCATTTTCATTTCCACTGGCAAAAGCTTGATCTCTTCCAGTATGCCTTTGGACATAATTTTCAACCCTTACTCCTAATACAGTTTTAAAATTTGCCAATGGATAAAACTCATTTGAAACATAGGCTCCTGTATTATTTACATTGGAACTGTATTCATTAGGGTTTGGGTCATTATTACCTGATTGATAATAGATACCATTTGGTGAATTTGGATATAAATTCTCTTCATTCAAAACCTCTGATTGATCCGCATCATCCCATGATTGAGCATTGAAAAATTGTAAGTCAAAAAATAGAATTTCGTAGTCTCTGATTTTATAATTATGACTTGCACCAAATTTAAATTTAGCGTCTTCATCATTAAATTTATATTTTCTCGTAATATCAAATTTTGCAGTAGCATTAATTTCATTTAATGATCTCCATATCCTCGTAGGATTTCCTCCTTCACCAGCGTTAAATCTAGGCATGTTATTTTCTATATCGGAGAAGGCTGTTTTTCTAATGTCTGGATCTTCATTTGAGGAGATTGTAGGTGATAATTTCCAGTCTATTTCCCAATCATTACCCTTTATCATATGTGTACCCCCTAACAAGATATTTGTTAATCCTCTTTGATTGTATTCAAGGTTGTCCGATTGAGCTAAGTATCCTGATTGCCCTACAGCAGCCCCATCATTATCAATCATAAATTGACCTGCTCTGCTTTCACCGTTTTGAAGGTGCATTGCAGTCAGTCTCAATTTGGTGTTTTTTGATTTGTAAGCTAATCCACCCAAGGCACCAATGAGAACATTATTTTCACCTAATTCGCCATTTTGAATGGTGGCATATCGCAACTCATTTCTTTCAGGATCACTATACCTTTGGTATTCACCATAGGTAACATCATCATAAAACTTTGTTTCATTTTTATATGAAAGGGAAAAAACATAACCGATTTTTGGATTATTATTACTCTCTTCATTTATACTAAACTGATTACCTAAAGATATGCCTAAGCTGTAATCCATTAAACTAGTCGAAGTACTTGCACCTAATGTTGGCTCAAAGCTTCTGACAAAGTTTGCAACTTTAGTCTCTGAACTAGTTCCATCAAAAGGTGTTGGTACACTACCTCTTTGCGCATCAATAGGCAATGCCCGCGTTCCATCATCAAACCCTAAAATATCAGTATCGCCCCCTTCATATGATATATAGTCTGAATTAAAATGCATGGAAGGATTAAATCCAATTCCTAATGAAACATTAGCAATTTTTTCTTCTGGAAAGTCTTTAGTTTCAATATTTACAAGCCCTCCTGTAAAATCTGCTGGTAAATCTGCAGTGAAAGTTTTATTCACCATCATGTTGTCAATCAAATTGGTGGGGAATATATCCATTTGCAGACTGTTTCTATCTGGATCCAAGCCAGGAATATCTACACCATTTAATGTAGTTTTAGTGTATCTATCTCCTAATCCACGAACATAAACATATTTTCCACCTTCAATAGAAACCCCTGTAACACGTTTAACTGCTTCTACAGCAGTTGCATCTCCTATTAATTTAAATTTAGCAGAAGAAATACCATCCATCATGCCTGGAGCTTTCTTTTTTACTGTCATTAATGCAGCCTCGGTAGTCCTAATAGCTTTTGCAGTAACTACGACTTCCTGAAGTTCAGATGTCTCTTCTTTTAACCTTATACTTCCTAATACATTGACCTCTCCATCTTTTACGACCACACCTTCTATAGTTACTGATTGAAAGGTAATGAAAGAAACCCTAAGATCATAAGTGCCTGCAGCAGCGTTAATTGTAAATTGTCCGTCAAGGTCGGTTACAGCGCCATTTGAGGTGCCATTAATCACCACGTTTGCGCCAATTAAAGGCTCTCCGTTGGTATCTTCAATAACAGTTCCTCTAATTTTACCATTCTGAGCGAATGCCACAGAAACTGACATTAAAAGTGTAGCGACTAAGAAGTATTTGATTTTCAACATTGTTTTAAACATTAATTAAATTTGATTTTGCCTATAAAAAATAAAGGCACACAAAATTACTTTGTGTGCCTTTATTAAACGATTTACGTTGATTAAGAAAATGTTATAATTCTAATCAAATATTAAGCTAATGTTACTTGTTAATATTAAAGTCCAGCTGTCCCGCCTGCAACTGCAGCCCAAGACCAACCGTCAAATACTGCAGCATCAGCACCATTACCTGTTGATCCAGCAGTAATTCCAGCGGGAGCAGTATCTGCATCACCAATATAATCACCTAGAACAGTGCTGTCCAAAATATCAATAACAACTCCATCGAAAGTAACATTTGGATTATCTACAGTTCTGTTTATAACTTGACCTTCAGAAATACTTGTAATAAATATATCTTTCAAGATTACACCAGAATTGTCATCAGTATTAATTAAATTATCTGATGTTCTGATAATTTCCCCATCCTCATCGAATGTTGCTGCTACAACAGTACCATTTACAAATGTGTGTTGAACATTTAATAAAACATCACCTTCCGGACCATCTAATTCAAAACAATGACCTGTTGGTGCAACAACTATAAAGTTGTCCATCGTTCCAGCCCAAGATTGGTCAGTATCCATTCCATCATCACCTGCATTCCAAACTAATGCATTGGTTACATTAACAGTTCCGCCAAACCATTCTATTCCATCATCTTGATTTCCTACAATTTCTACATTTGAAATAGTTGTTCCAGAACCTACTCCCCCTAGGGATAATCCATTAATTTCATTACCTGCACCAATGTTTGAACCACCGTGACGTATTGAAACATAACTAAATACACCTGAATTATCAGAGGCATCATCTCCACCATATAAACCATTAGGATCAGATGTAGGAATACCCTCAATTTGTACTTCACTTGAAGATGCAGATATTGGAGCATTTCCTAAAATGATTACACCACCCCAAAGACCGTTTTGATCAGGATCAAGGTTAGGAGATGCAATCATTCCTGACTCAATTTCGTCAGCAACAGAAGTAAATATAATTGGCTCTTCTGCAGTACCTTCTGCCATAATCATGGCATCACGAGCTACTAATAATGCAGTTGCATTCGGCCCAGTTCCTGCTTCACCTTTAATAACAGTTCCTGGCTCAATAGTTAATGTTGCTCCAGCTTCAACTGAAATTCTGCCACCTAAAATATAAGTTTTATCTTTAGTCCATGTTACATCCTGAGTAATATTTGACGTTAGTACAACTTCAGTTTCTGGCTCAGGAGCTTCACCTACAGATAAAACGTGAGTAACTGTTTCTTCATCTCCGTCCACATCGGTAGCTGTAAATTCAAATACAATGTTCTGATCTGCATCCGCTTCTTCTGCGGTGTAAGAAAATTCTAATGATAATGAAGTTGCATTAGCTTCAAATTCTGGTTCTAAAAATGACTCTCCATCTTTAGTAACCGTTACACTTGCTAATCCATCTTCAGCTGTAATAGTCGCATTTACTGGACCTAAAGTTCCTAAATTCTCAATCTCAGCTGTTGCTGGGATACCTTCAATTGTTACTAGATTGTTTGGCTCTGGATCTTCATCACATGCTGTGAATATAAATCCTGACACCAATGCTAGCATCGCTAATAAATTAATTTTCTTCATCGTGAATAATTTTTAATAGTGTTTAAATTTCTTTGCGACAAAGGTGGCTTTTAATTGTTAACTGAAGTTGTCAGACTTTTTAGCAAATTGTTACCAATTTCATACAGTATTAATTTTGTGTTAAAATAAAAAAGCGTCCCAACCGGAACGCTTTTAGCGGTGTCTTTAAATCTTTGGCTTTTTAGCCAATTGGGATTTGTCTCAATATTTTCTCAATAATGTCTTTAGTTGTAACCCCGTCAGCTTCGGCTTCATAGTTGAGCAAAATCCTGTGGTTCATGACATCGTAGGCCACTTCTTTTATATCTTCAGGTAATACATAATCCCTTCCCTCCATGTAGGCAACTGCCTTGGCACTTAAATTTAAGTTAATGCTGGCACGTGGTGAAACACCATATTGAATGTATTCTGCTTCTTGTTTCAATCCATAATCTAATGGAGACCTTGTGGCATATACCAATTCGATAATATAGCGTTCCAAAGATTCAGAAATCTCCACCTGATTGACTTGATCTCTGATGCTGAAAATTTCCTCTTTGGTCAAAATGGTATTGACATCCTTATTAAAAGTCATGTTGGACATCCTTCGCATCACTTCCAGTTCTTGAGATTTGGTAGGATAACTTACGGTTACTTTCAGCATGAATCTGTCAACCTGTGCTTCCGGTAAAGGATAAGTCCCTTCCTGATCTACCGGGTTTTGAGTTGCCAAAACCAAAAATGGCCTATCCAGCGGGAAAGTTGTTTCACCAATGGTTACTTGTTTTTCCTGCATGGCTTCCAATAATGCGGATTGCACTTTGGCAGGAGAACGGTTTACCTCATCTGCTAAAACCAAGTTAGAAAAGATTGGCCCTTTCTTTACTTCAAAGTTTCCTTGCTTCTGATTGTAAATCATGGTTCCGATCAAATCAGAGGGCATTAAATCAGGAGTAAACTGAATGCGCTGAAAATCTAAATGCAATACATTCGCTAAAGTGTTAACTGTTAAAGTCTTGGCCAATCCAGGAACACCTTCCAATAAAACGTGTCCGTTAGTAAATAGACCAATCAGCAATCGATTGACCATATATTCTTGACCTACTACTACTTTGGCTACTTCAGACATTACGTCTTTCACCTTCTGTTGCAATTCGCTTTTATTTGCTACCTGTGCTTCTTCCATGATTGCTTAAAACTTCTTTTATTATTTAAATATTTATAATTAACTACACAAAATTTTTCATTTGGTAATGAATATCAAATGGATAATAATATATCATATTTATTGCCTAATAGGCTCTATTTGAATTTCAAATATATCAATAAGTAACGATACTATAAACCGCTTCATTTTCTTTGGTCAGTCTTTTTTTGCCTTCCAAGAATCCTAACTCGATCAAAAAAGTAAAGTTGCCTACTGTTCCGCCTAATTCTTTCACCAATTCCGCTGCAGCCAAAGCCGTTCCTCCCGTTGCCAATAAATCATCATGTATCATGACTTTCTGTCCTTCTTTAATGGCATCACTATGAATTTCCATAGTAGCACTCCCATATTCCAATTCATATGAATACTGTATAGTTTCATAGGGAAGTTTTCCTTGCTTTCTCACAGGTACAAAAGGAACTCCTATTTTCTCGGCTATCATCATTCCAAAAAGAAACCCTCTGGATTCTACCCCAACAATCACATCAATGCCATCATCTTTGGCTTTTTCAACAAACCAATCTACAATTTCTGTTACTAGTTTTGGGTGAGAAAGAACAGGCGTAATATCTTTAAATATGATGCCCGGTTTTGGGAAATCTGCAATATCTCGAATTTGGTCATTAATTTTTTCTTCTAGTGTCATGGTGTAGGATAAAGAGTATTTTAAATAGCTTTTAATTTTTTGATTAAATCTTCAAGCATATCATCATCAAAATCTAGATGTGTTACAAATCTAACGTCATGCTTTCCAAAAGGAACAGCTAAAATTCCCTTTTGCTTTAATTTATTCACAAAATCAACTGATAAAGCATTATTTGAGAGTTTGAAGATCACGATATTAGTTTCCACAGGAAGAACAGAATCTACAAAACTCAATCCCTCTAATGCATTGGCAATTTTTCTAGCTCTATCATGATCCTCTTGAAGTCGATTTATATGATGATCTAATGCATATATTCCAGCAGCTGCCAAAAAACCGGCTTGACGCATTCCACCCCCCAATACTTTGCGTACTCTCCTTGCTTTTTTAATATCTTCTTGAGTTCCCAATAATAATGATCCCACCGGGCAACCCAATCCTTTTGAAAGACAGATGGAAATGGTATCGAAGTTTTGGCCATACTTTTTGGGGTCATCTCCTGTGGTTACTAAGGCATTAAATAGCCTGGCACCATCCAAATGAAGTTTAAGGTTTTTGTCCTTACAAAGGGAGCTGATTTTTTCAATTTCCTTAAAATCATAAACACATCCTCCACCCTTATTCATGGTGTTTTCTAAAGAAACCAAAGTAGAAATGGGTGCATGTACATCATCAGGATTATTGATATTATCCTGCACCATTTCTGCAGTAATTCTACCCCTATCTCCATGCAATAATCGAACTGAGGCGAAAGAATTATAGGCTATTCCACCGCCTTCATATAAATAGATATGAGATTTTTCATCACAGATTACCTCGGTATGAGGGGCTGTATGAACTCTGATAGCAATTTGATTGGTCATGGTGCCGCTTGGGCAAAAAATGGCGGATTCCATTCCGAAAAAATCGGCTACTTTCCTTTCTAAAGTATTAATGGTAGGATCTTCTCCAAAAACATCATCGCCAACTGGTGCTTCCATCATGGCTTCTTTCATAGCTGATGTTGGCTTCGTTAAGGTATCGCTTCTTAAATCAATCATTTTACTTATTCAATTTACACTATGATAAACCTGTCAGGTTTGAAATTAATATCAGGATAAAAACTTAAATTTACTTACTCATTATTTGCATTTGAAACCTGACATGTTTTCAATTAGAAGATTCAGGATACTTTTGTATTGCTTCTTAAATCTATCATTTTTTTTAATTCATTATTCAAATTCAGTATTTATCGGTCAGACGCTAGCAGTGTTTGGATAATTCATCTTATAAGTCGATTTAATTGCCTTTTGACTAATGAAGAAAGCGTCAGACCGATGGAGTTACTAAAATCTCCCGTTTCGGTGAAAACACCGAAACATTAATGGCACTTATTTCAAAAATCATGAAAACCTGCAGGTGAATATTCCTTCCATTCATATTTTATAAGCCCAAATTCTGGTCGGTGCGCCACCGACCAGGGCAGGCACCATGGTTGGTGTGCCATCAACCATTTTAACCATAATTCACTCTAAGATACTTTCTCAAACCAATGAGGCAACTTCACTTGGTCTGTATAAAATTTCTTTCTTGTATGATTACTGTCAAAAGGAACAATTTTTTCGATACGGTCAGTTTTGGGATGATAAAAAGCTTCTACATAGAAATCATTCAATAAAAATAAGTTGACTTTATAGCGATAATAGCGGATGGAAGTCACGAATTCCCCATCAACATACAAAGTCTTTATTTTTTTAAATAAACTTAAATTAACAAACTCTTCTACCTTCACTGAATTATTTCTTTTTAATAGTATATAAATCCTTTCTTCTATCCTTCAAATTACGCACGCTTCCGTAAGTATGCAATTCTTTTAGCAAATTTACATCTACATCTGCAATTACCGTCATCTCCGTATTGGGAGTTGCCTCCGTTTTTACGCCATTTGTTGGAAATGAAAAATCAGAAGGCGTAAAAACCCCAGATTGTGCAAACTGAATATCCATATTATTTACTTTAGGCAAATTGCCTACACTTCCTGCTATGGCTACATAACATTCGTTTTCTATTGCCCTGGCTTGAGAACATAAACGAACACGCATATAGCCATTTTGAGTATCCGTCAAAAATGGTACAAAAAGAATTTTTACTCCCTCATCAGCCAGTAACCTTCCCATTTCAGGAAATTCTACATCATAGCAGATATTGATACCTATTTTTCCACAGTCAGTATCAAATGCCTCAATTTTCTTTCCACCTGTCATACCCCAAGCACTTACTTCGGCTGGTGTCATGTGTATTTTTTCATAAGTCTCACTTGTACCATCCCTTCGGCACAAAAAGCCTTTGTTATAAAGTTTTCCCCTGCTCATTACCGGCATACTTCCGGTAATAATGTTCACATTATAATTAATGGCATATTCCTGAAAAATCTCCTTTAAGGGCTCTGTATATTTGGCCAGTTCCCTAATGGCGGTAGCTTCATCCAAATGATTGAATTCGGCCATCAGTGGCGCATTGAAAAGTTCAGGAAATAAAATAAAATCGCATTGATACCCACTTACCACATCAATAAAGAATTCAATTTGTTCTTGCATGGCTTTTAGGGATGGAGTAGGGCGCATCTGCCATTGCACTAATCCTAATCGAATTACCGTTTTTGGGATATGGACATATTCTTCCGATGGTTCATAATAGATATTATTCCACTCGATGAGCGCTGCAAATTCAGCTGATTGCTTATCTCCTGGCAAATAGCCCTTTAAAACTTTTTTAACATGGAAATCATTGGATAATTGAAAAGATAAGGTCTTATCATAAACCTCTTTCGCTATTACCTTTTGAATATATTGCTTGGGTGTAAATTTTTCAGAATATTGTAAATAACCTGGCAATCTGCCACCTGCTATGATAGAACGTAGGTTCAATTGCTCCACCAAATCTTTTCTGGCGTCATACATTCTTCGCCCCACTCTCATTCCCCTAAAATCAGGATGCACAAAAACATCTATTCCATAAAGCACATCACCTTCTGGATTGTGGGTATTGAAAGTTTCATTACCTGTAATTTCCGGATAGGTATGATTATCCCCAAAATCGGAATAGTTGACTATTATGGACAATGCGCAACCTGCCACCTGTCCATTCACCAAAACACATAATTGTCCTTCTGGAAATTTATCAATTAAGGTTTTGATATGCTCTACTTCCCATAAATCATCCCAGCCTGCGTAAGCCTTTTTCATGGACTTAATCAAACTGCGATAGTCCTTCAACTTTAGGTTTTCTAAGGTTACTATAAAATTATCTTGCATAATAATTATTAATTGGCTTTCAAATTAAAGCCTATAAATAAGTTTAAAAAGAAAAAAACCACAGCAATTTAGGTGGATTTCACCATATGCTGTGGTTTAATAATGTATTTTTTATTCTTAAATAGGAACGTTTACGTGTCTTTCTGCATGGTAAGAAGAACGCACTAATGGCCCGGATTCCACATATTTCAATCCTCTTTTCAAGCCTTCTTCCCTGTACATATCAAAAACTTCAGGATGCACATATTCAATCACATCATGATGTCTTTTGGTTGGCTGTAAATACTGTCCAACAGTTAAAATATCACAACCATGGGCAACTAAATCATCCATAGTGGCAAACATTTCATCTTGAGTTTCACCTAAACCGACCATTATTCCGGTCTTTGTTCTTTTACCGTATTCCTTGGTAAGCTTAATTTGGTCTAAACTTCTTTGGTATTTAGCCTGAGGTCTCACCCTTCTATAAAGACTAGGAACCGTTTCAATATTGTGAGAAACTACTTCCTGTCCAGCTTCAATCATCCGATATAGAGCTTCCCACTTTCCTTTTACATCAGGAATTAGCGTCTCTATAGTTGTTTCAGGAGAAAGTTCTTTGATTTTGACTACAGTCTGATACCAGATTTCAGCTCCTCTGTCCTTCAGTTCATCTCTGTTTACTGAAGTTAAAACAGCATGCTTTACTCCCATTTTCTTGATAGCTTCTGCCACTCTTTGAGGTTCCTGCTCATCATATTCAGGAGGACGACCAGTGGCTACCGCGCAAAATGAACAACTTCTTGTACAGACATTTCCTAAAATCATAAATGTAGCTGTTCCAGCTCCCCAGCATTCTCCCATATTTGGGCAATTACCGCTTTCACAAATAGTATGAAGCTTATTTTCATCCACAATTTTGCGGACATTAGCATACTCTTTACCAACAGGTAATTTTACCCTTAACCAATCCGGCTTTTTATTCTTTTTTTTCTCTTCTTGGCTTACTACCGGTAAATCTATCATATCAATTCTTTAATCAATTCTCAATTTATTTTCTTGACCCAAACAATATACTGACAAAAGCAGCGGGGTAAAAGTTATAATTTTTAGTACCCAATGGCACTAATTGAATCTCTCGGCTAAAAATTTCTCCCAAAAAACCTACTTCAAATCCAGTAACTTTACTCTTAAATGTACCGAATTCAAATAATAGAGATGCTCTTATGTGAGCCCCCATCACAACCTCCATTTGGTCAATTCCTGAAAAATATCCTGCGGGGCCAATAATGGAAGAACCGTTTAAATATTGTGAATAAGTTACCAAACTTCCGCCTTCAGCTCTTAACAGATAGGGTGAAACAAACCCTAGAGTGGGACCACCTGTAAAAACCCCGTTAATTTGTACTCCTTTTTGCTCTGCCTTCTTGAATAGCAAAAGGTCATAACCGTACATTAAACGGGTACTTATTAAATATTTTTCTTTGCCTTCATAAAAAGATGATGAACTAAAAAATGTTGGGCTTGGAACTCTTCTTTCTTGTGGGTGCCTAACATTGGCTATTTCAATTCCATAAGTTTGAAATATTCTATCTGATTTTTTAGCACTATAACGGAAGAATCCACCAGAAAAAAGTCCTCCATTTGTAGCTTTAGTTACTCCAAACAAAAACTCTTGCCCATATTCAAAAGGATCATCCTTTTGGCTTTTGACCTCAAAGGTGAAAGGAAATATCAATAAAAAAAGTATAAATATTCTTTTCATTTCAATGATGTAATAACACAAATTTAAAGTTTTAGATTCAGAAACTAAATATTTTTCATCCCTTTCACCAAAAACTATTTTTATAAAAATTTGGGAGAAGTTAAAATTGTTGAATAATATTAACTTACGTTTGAAAATAACGATAAAAGCTCAATATAGTTTATGGCAACTTCTTCAATTAAATACATTCATCCCTTAAAAACAAATGCAACCCATAATCGTTCGGGAAATTCGATTACAACAGATGCTCCTGTAGATAATAATGGACAAGGAGCATATTTTTCACCTACTGATTTGGCCGCTACATCCCTAGGCAGTTGTATGATGACCATAATGGGTATTTATGCAGACCAAAACAATTTGGATTTAGGCGAAATACACTGTGATTTGCAAAAGGAAATGGCGGCAAACCCAAGAAGGATCAAAGCCATTACAATCGATATTGAATGGAAAACGAATTTACCTAAAAAGGAAATTGAAAAACTTAAGAAAATTGCATTGAATTGTCCAGTAGCTAAAAGTTTACATCCTGATATTGAACAAAATATAAGTTTTAAAATGCTTTAAGTTAAATAGGGCCTATTAGGAAATTACACGAAAAAAATCTTATACCTATCTGATATTCAGTAACAAATAATATATTTCTGTAAAATTAATTATTAGATTCCATATCAGTGGCCATTTCGGATTTCAATTCTTGATAACTTATTCCCATGTGGGAATCATCATAAACACAAGCTCCATTTTTTATCAATAAAACCTGAGGGGATTGATGCATTACTCCAAATTTATCTGCTATTGCGTTGGAAATATCACGGTGAGAAATCAAATCTAGGTAATAAGCTTTTACTTCACTCATTTCTTCAATCTTCCAGCTTCTTTCCAATCTGTTTAGTGCCATAGCACTGATGGAACAGCTGGTGCTGTGTTTAAAAATCACTACAGGATTCTGTTTAGACTCTTCTATTATTTTATCTATTGTATCCAGACTTTCTAATCTTTCCCAATTCATAGTTTTAAGTATTAATTTTGTTGTTCTCCCGATTCAGCTTCTTGTTTTTTCCAAGTATCCGGATGTACTGAGTTATCCCAAATTTGACCTTCATTTTTATCACGTCTTTCTTTTGGTTTTTTACGCGTCACATATTTTGGCTGCATATCATCCTTCCAAATACTGCTGAAAAACGAAGAAACAGATTGAAAGGTTCTAGCTAAAAAGGGCAATTTGGTATTTTCCGCAGCCAGGATTTTCGTCCCCGGATGGGATTCAGTTGTTACATAAAAATGTCTTTTATAATCACCATCCAATTTGGAGATATCCTTACTCGTTTGTTTCATTTCATCCGTAGGCTTTCTCTTTTCTACTACTGTTAAAAGCCTATCATCATGTAACTCTTGCTTTTTTGGCTTGTTGACGGTAGCGGTCATCAACTTATCTTCATCATACTGCTTACGTTCTGGGTTTGCAGGTCGTGCAGTCATTAATTTATCATCGTCAAATGGTTTTCTTTCCCTATCACCGTGCAATGCTGTCATTAATTTGCTGTCATCATAAGGTTTGCGTTCCTTATTAGCAGGTTCTGAGACCATAAGCTTTGAATCATCAAACTTATTTCTTTTACCATCCCTAACCGTTTCAGTCATCAACTTATCATTATCGAATGGCTTTGGTTTTTTATCGGAAGCCTCTATTGTCAATAATTTATCACCGTCAGGCTTATTTGATTTGTAATCTGGCTTTTTGGCCACCATTAATTTATCATTATCCATTTTAGGATAATCATCTTTTTGCTTTTTGAACATGATTTTGTCATCATCCATTTTTGGATCGATGTCAGGGGTCGCAGCAGTTTCTAATTTATCATTATCAAATGGTTTTCTGTCTTTATCTTTTCTTCTGCTATACAATTTTTTACCTTCCACTTTGCTTTCCCTATCCTTTTTGGGTGCTTTTGACAAAGTTGCAGAAGGATCATTTAAGTTAATTGATTTAGGTGTATCCTGTGGCCCTCCATTTTTCAAGTTTACATTTTTCGGTTTTCGCTTCTTTTGTAGAACCGGCCCTTCCTCAGCCACTCTGCTGTCATAAGGAATTAATGGTTTTTTTAACTTGGAAGGATTCGTAATGGCATCCCTGTCGGCTGATTGATAATTTGGTTTATTGTCGTATGTTTTGCGCTTTGGCCTTTTGTCAGGATTATAATCTTTAGTCTCATAATCACTTTTTCTTGCCTTAAACCACATTACTTTATCCCAATCCCATTTGAAAGGATTAATCACAATTACCTTGTTATTCCCTCTGTTAGGATTACCTTTTGCCTTTCTTCTTTTGGAAGTCTTTACTTTTTTGTTGTCCATTTTTTCAGGACTTTTTTTCTCAGATACTTCCAGCTTTTTACCTCCAGTTTCTTGAGCGGAAATTTTGTAGGGCATGAGAAAAAAGCCAACCAAGAATATGGCCAGTAATAATCTAATTGATTGATATGGTATTTTCTGAAACAAAATGTTATTACTAAACCTTCAATTTAATGCCATTTTTTTGAATTATAAATTTTTATTGGGTCATGTACTTAAATCTAATAATCTGCCAATTTTTTTAATTTGCTTTTGATCCTTTCCTTCGGTAAAAAATTCTGCTCCAAATCAGCATTAAACGGAACAGGAGTATCCAAACTCCCTTCTCTCATAACCGGTGCATCCAAGGCTTCAAAACAGTTCTCACTTATCCAAGCGGCTATTTCACCACTGATGCTTCCAGTCAAACAATCTTCGTTGCAAATCAATACTTTACCTGTTTTCAGTACACTTTTTTTAACTGATTCAGTGTCCCAGGGCAATAAAGTTCTCAAATCAACCAACTCAACAGATAAATCTGGTAAATCATTCATAGCTTCTTTTGCCCAATGTACTCCCATTCCGTAAGTGATGATCGAAATATCTGATCCTTCTTGAATGACATTAGCCTTGCCGATTTCTACTGTATAATAATCATCCGGAATATCATCAGTTAAAGACCGATAAAGCGCCTTATGCTCAAAATACATCACCGGATTAGGATCTTCAATTGCAGCAGTTAGCAAACCTTTTGCTTCATACGGATTAGAAGGGAATACAATTTTTAAACCGGGTGTATGAAAAAACCATGCCTCATTGGACTGAGAATGAAATGGGCCGGCCGCTACGCCTGCTCCAGTTGGCATTCTCACTACCACATCAGCATTTTGCGCCCAACGATAGTGAGATTTTGCCAAATTGTTAACGATCTGGTTGAATCCACAAGTAACAAAATCAGCAAACTGCATTTCTATTACTGATTTCTGTTTTTTAATGCTCATTCCCAAGCCAATTCCAATAATAGCAGATTCGCAAAGCGGAGTATTTCGGATTCTATCCTTTCCGAATTGGTCAATAAATCCTTCAGTGATTTTAAAAACACCTCCATAATCGGCAACATCTTGTCCCATAATCACCAATTCCGGATATTTTTCAAATGATTGCTTTAAGCCATCTGAAATAGCATCCACATATCTTTTAGGGCTTTTCTTTTCTGATTTTGGAGCTATAGATTTTGAGTCATGAGGCAAAAATAAATCTGCCACTTGCTGTTCCGTATTCACTTCAGGATAAATATCCTCTGCTGCTAGTTTTAATCCATTATTAATGTTTGCTTTTATTTCAGCTCTTAATTCATCTACCTCGGGCTGAGAGATGATTTTTTCTTTAAGCAAATACTGCTCATAATTATCAACAGGATCTTTTTTTGCCCATTTGTCAAACAGCTCTTGTGGAACATATTTTGTCCCAGAGGCTTCCTCATGACCTCTCATTCTGAAAGTCATGGCTTCAATCAGGATAGGTTTTGGGTTTTTCCTAATTTTCTTGGCCGCCTTATCCACTGCATGAAATACGTCCAAAATATTGTTACCGTCCACTTTAATGGCTTCCATCCCATATCCTGGTCCTTTATCTACAAAATTTTTGAATTTGAACTGTTCGTTGCTTGGAGTGGAAAGTCCATAGCCATTATTTTCGATCATGAAAATTACGGGCAAATCCCATACTGCCGCCACATTTAAAGCTTCATGAAAATCACCTTCCGAACCTCCACCATCACCACTGAATACCAAAGTGGCTTTGTTTTCATTTCTCAATTTACTGGCCAAAGCAATTCCATCCGCAACGCCCAATTGTGGCCCTAAATGAGAAATCATTCCTACAATATGAAATTCGTTGGTTCCAAAATGAAAGGAGCGATCCCTACCTTTGGTAAATCCTTGCATTTTTCCCTGAAATTGCGAAAACAACCTATTTAAAGGTATATCCCGGCTGGTGAATACGCCTAAGTTCCTGTGCATTGGCAGGATGTATTCATCTTTTTGAAGAGCGGCTGTGGAGCCAACGGATATGGCTTCTTGCCCAATTCCAGAGAACCATTTGCTGATTTTATTTTGCCGAAGCAAAATCAACATTTTTTCTTCTATGAGCCTGGGCAACAAAATTTCTTTATAAAGGTTGATGAGTTGTTTATCGGATAATTTCTTTCTATCAAATTGCATGAAAAAATACCTTCAGTAAAGGCTTTAAAGGTTTAAGTTTAGTTTTTAAAATACTGTTTCTATCTTTGGGTTTCCTAAAAAATTTGGAAACAATTATCCGACAAATTTAAAGTAATGGTCTTATCTGCAAAAGCCATTATATTTTTTATTTTTGATTCACTCATTAACTTATGATAAAATATAATTCTTTTACGCTTGATAATGGTCTAAATGTGTATGTCCACGAGGACAAAAATACACCTTTGGCGGTTTTTAACTTACTTTATGATGTAGGTTCTAGAGATGAAAAACCTGATAAGACTGGTTTTGCACATCTTTTTGAGCATTTAATGTTTGGGGGTTCTAAAAACATTCCAAACTATGATGAACCACTTCAAAGAGTAGGTGGTGAAAATAATGCATTTACAAGTCCGGATGTTACTAACTATTACGTCACACTACCTGCACAGAATATTGAGACAGCTTTTTGGTTGGAGTCGGACAGAATGCTCTCCCTTTCATTTGATCCTAAAGTTTTGGAAGTGCAAAGAAGTGTTGTGATAGAGGAATTTAAGCAAAGATATTTAAACCAACCTTATGGTGATTTATGGCTAAAAATGAGGCCTTTGGCTTACGAAAAGCATCCTTATCAATGGGCTACCATTGGAAAAGAGATTTCTCACATTGAGAATGCCACTATGGAGGATGTAAAAGAATTTTTCTTTACTCATTACAGACCTAATAATGCCTATTTGGTGGTAGCTGGAAATGTGAAAACGGAGGATATAAAACACTTAGCTGAAAAATGGTTTGGCGATATTCCTGCTGGAGAGAAAAGGAACCGAAAATTACCCAAAGAACCCAAACAGCAAGAAGCTAGGTTTTTGGAAATTGAGTCGGATGTTCCAGTTGATGCATTATATAAAGCTTACCACATGCCTGCAAAAACAGAAGAGCAATATTATTCTACCGATTTGATGAGCGATATTTTGGGAAGGGGAAAATCAAGCAGACTATACAAGAAATTAGTTAAAGAAGAGGGTATTTTCTCAAGTTTGGCCGCTTATGTAACTGGTCCTGTTGACCCTGGATTATTAATGATCAGTGGTCAAGTTTCATCAGGAATTAGTTTGGAAAATGCTGATAAAGCGGTCCAGCAAATCATTAAAGAATTACAAACTAAAGAAGTGGCCAACAAAGAATTGGAAAAGGTAAAAAATCAAGCTATTTCTACCATTGTTTATGGCGAAGTAGATATTTTAAACCGTGCCATGTCTATTGCATTTGGTGCCGCCATGGGAAATCCTAATTTGGTAAATGAAGAAACTGACTTGATCAAAGCAGTAAGCACAAAAGATATTTATGAAGCCTCTCATAAAATATTGAGGGATGAAAATTGTTCCACTATTTACTATAAAGCAAAAAAATGAATTTTAGGATAGGATATGGTTATGATGTTCACCGCTTGGCAGAAGGTGAAGAATTCTGGTTGGGTGGCATAAAACTAGATTATCATAAAGGAGGAGTTGGGCACTCAGATGCAGATGTACTTATCCATGTGATTTGCGATGCCCTCTTAGGAGCGGCAAATTTGAGAGATATTGGATTTCATTTTTCCGATCAAGACCCACAATATAAAGGAATAGACAGTAAAATATTATTGGAAAGAACAGTTGCTCTTCTTCGTGAAAAAGGATATGAAATTGGTAATTTGGATGTAACAGTAGGTCTGCAAAAACCGAAAATCAATCCCTTAATTCCTGAAATGAAAGCCGTTTTAGCAAAAGTGATGAAAATTAGTGAGGAGAATTTGTCTCTAAAAGCCACCACAACAGAAAAATTAGGATTTGTTGGAAGAGAAGAAGGCGTGGATGCACATGCTGTGGCACTGATTTATGTAAAATAAAAAAGATAATCCTTATATTCAATTTTAAATTTACTCCCAAATCTAAATATACTGACATGAAAAAGACTACTTTAATTTTACCTTTTTTGGTAACCTTTTTTTTGTACAAATCTTTTAGCCAATCTACTTCAAGTGAAATCACTGGAAAGTTTTTTGATTTATATAAAAAATCTCCTGAACAAGCTATTGATTATGCATTTTCAACAAATAAATGGATAATTGATAAAAATCAAGATGGAATTGCCAATGTTAAAAATCAGCTTACAAACACCCTAGAACTAATAGGTGATTATTATGGTTTTGAAGTAATTACTGAAAAGCAAATAGGTGAAAACTACATTTTGAATAGCTTTTTAATTCGATATGATAGACAACCATTACGGTTCACATTTATACTATACAAGCCTAAGGATACATGGCAAGTTCAAAGTTTCCTATTCGATGATAATATTGATGATGAATTAAAAGAATCTGCTACTGCTTATCGACTAAAAGAAAATTGGGAATAATTAATTTTAATTATTAAATGTCCGACATAAAAATTATTATAACCGAAGACGGTTCCCATTCCCTTTATCATGAAGATTTAAAGGAGACCTACCATTCTTTTCATGGAGCCCTACAGGAATCTGTTCATGTTTTTATTGAAAAAGGATTACGCTTTTGGCGAACAAAATCCGGTTTACCAAAAGAAGTAAATATATTCGAAGTGGGTTTTGGAACCGGATTGAATGCATTATTGGCCGCACAATTTGCTAAAGAAAATGGAGTAAAAATCAATTTCACCAGCATTGAACCGTTCCCCTTGGATATGGAAATCATCAATCAATTAAATTACCCAACATCAATTGGTCAGGATGATTTAAAATTAACGTATGAACAGTTGCATACAAGCGAATGGGGCAAAAAGGCAGAAATCAATCCTTTTTTCTCTGTTCATAAAATCAAAACCAAATTAGAGAATTTTCAAACTGATGAAAAATTTGATGTGCTCTTCTTTGATGCTTTTGCCCCGAGCAAACAAGCAGAACTCTGGACTGCAGATTTGTTGCAAAAATGTTATAATTTATTGAGATCAGGAGGTGTGTTCACTACTTACAGCGCTAAAGGTCAATTGAAGAGAGATTTGAAATCCGTTGGTTTCGAAGTGGAGACTTTGCCTGGTCCTCCCGGAAAAAAGGAAATGGTGAGGGGAATAGTGAATTAGAGGGTTCTTCTTAAATTTTTTATATTTAGAGTATGAAAATGATTAGAAAGCCAACATTTGCAGGGAAAATACAGGAAAAGGATGAGAGAGACATTCGTTTTTGGGCTTATGAAAAAACAGCTGAAGAACGAGTTCAAGAAGCTTGGAGATTGCATTGTGCCAATCATAATGTTGACCCTATAAATGTGAAATTGGACAGAACCAAAATGAGAGCTTGGAAAAGAGATGCTTAATATTTTTAACGCTGATTTTAAAGAGTATGTTGAAACTTTAAATAAGTATCAAGTAAAATATATGTTGGTAGGTGGTATGGCTGTAAATATTTATGGATACAGGAGATCCACAGGTGACATGGATATATTTGTCAAAGCCGATTCAGAAAATCATACCAAATTAAGAAGAGTTCATGCAGAATTTGGAATGCATATGGGCGAAATGGAAGTGGAGGAGTTTTTCATTGATAGTAAAAGGTATGATGTGTTTACTTTCGGTGTCAGTCCAATTCAAATAGATATCATGACCAAATGTAAAGGATTGAGTTTTGATGAAGCTTACGAAGCATCAAAAATTATAGAGATTGAAGGTGTTGATGTTAGAATTGTAAGTAAACATGATTTGATTTTAGCAAAGCAAGCTTCAGATAGAACAAGAGATAGAGCTGATATTGAAGAATTGAATAAGCTTAAGAATGAACTTTGAAAACAAGATTGACAAATCATTTTCCCCAAAATTAATGCTCATCAAATTATTGTTATTAAATTCATGCCATGGATTTAAGACTTTTCTTTAGCCCCGTTCACGAGGAGATTTTTTCTGGTATCAAAAAACAGGGAAGCTTTTACAAAAACATTCAAGTCTATCAGGAAAAATTCCCTGATTATAAAAGTGCAGATATTGCCCTGATTGGTATTGCTGACAAAGGAAAAAATGAAGAAAATGCAGGGATTGTTGGAAGTGCCGATGCCTTAAGAAGAAAGCTCTATCGTTTATCTAAAGGCTCTGGAGCTTATAATATTGTGGATTTAGGCAATATTTCGGAAGCTATTGATACCGAGCAAACTTTTGGAAGAGTTCAAGAGGTTTGCCATGCCTGCTTAGAAAATAATGTGTTGCCCATTTTGATTGGCGGTTCACATGATATGGGATTTGCCCAATATTTGGCTTACGAGGAAATGGAAAAGCTTATCAGCGTATTAAATGTGGATGCTTTTTTAGACATGGAAGACAAAGATTCACCCGCTAATCAACAGCATGTTCAAAAAATGCTGATGCACCAACCCAATTATTTATTTAATTATAGCCATTTAGCCTATCAAACCTATTTGGTGAATCCTCAGGCAATCAACACATTAGAAAAACTATATTTTGAAGCCCATCGAATAGGGGCATTACGACACGATTTAAAAGAAATGGAGCCGGTTATCCGTCAAGCGGATATGTTGAGTTTTGATTTGTCAGCAATTAAGTCTTCGGATTTCCCTGCCTCTTCCCAAGCACAACCATTTGGCTTGACTGGTGAGGAAGCCTGCCAATTATGCTGGTATGCCGGGATAAATGAAAAATTAAGTGCTGCAGGGTTTTATGAATTTGATGTTACTAAAGATGATGATTCCGATAAGTCTGCCGCGGTTTTAGCCACTATGATTTGGTACTTTATTGAGGGATTTTATCACAGGAAAGAATCCAGAGATTTCCGTTCCAATGATTATATGAAGTATGTAGTTTCCATGCCAATGGAACCAGAAATATTGACTTTTTATAAAAGTAATTTTATTGACAAATGGTGGATGGAAGTGCCTAATCCATCAGGAAACAACCGGTTTAATAGAAACTCAATAGTTCCATGTAGCTATTCAGATTATCAACAAGCATTAAAAGGTGAATTGCCTGAAAGATGGATTGTCATGCATTCCAAACTATTTTAAGAATAAGGCGTACTTTTGTTCTATGAGAAATATTTTAGGGTTTATTGTTTTTATTTTATGGGTCTCTTCCTGCAATCCTTCAGACCAATCTGTAGATACACACATAAATACAGCTATTGAAAACCATGGAGGAGAAGCTTATGAAGCTTTAGATATTCAATTTCAATTCAGGGATAAATTTTATGCACTTCATCATCGTGAAGGTAACTTTAAGTATGAAAGAATTTTTAAGGATTCACTTGATAGAAAAGTCAATGATATTCTAGATAATGATGGGTTCAAAAGACTCATAAATGGGGAAAAAGTTGAATTATCAGCTGAAGATTCTGCCGCCTATGTCAATTCCGTTAATTCTGTTCATTATTTTGCCCTTTTACCTTACAATTTGAAAGATGATGCAGTATTAGCAACTAATAAAGAAGATATACTCATTAATGGAAAAGCTTATAAATCAATTGAGGTCAAGTTCCAACAAGAAGGGGGCGGCACTGATTATGAGGATGTGTTCATGTTTTGGTTTGACGCCAAAACCTATGCCATGGATTATTTTGCCTATTCTTATCACACGGAAGGAGGGGGTATCCGATTCAGAGAATCCATTAATAAAGAAAAGGTTGATGGTGTGATCTTTCAAGATTACAATAATTACAAAGCTGAAAAGGGAACTGATTTAATGGAATTACCTAAAATGTTTGAGCAGGGAGAATTGGAATTACTTTCCAAAATTGATTTAGAATTTGATGTTGAAGCATTATGATAGTATCTAAACCAAGATTTAATACCGTTTTTGCATTAAGTATTTTCCTAGTCCTTGTTTTTGGATCCTTTTTTCTTTTGTTGGATAGCCTGCTAAAAAGTGAATCCTTTTTTATTATAAAATTGATATTAACGCCCATTACTTTGGTTATTGCACTTTTGGTTTTAGGGAAATTATTAGCGGCCATAAAAATCGTAAAAGCAGGAAATAATAAGTTGCACATCTTTTTCCCCATCAGCCGTAGTAGAGTAGAATTACCATTAGATGAAATCAGAGGTTGGAGAGAGGACGTGGTGAAAACCAAACAAGGTGAATTTAGGGAAACGAAAATTCTATACGGAAAGAAAAAAGTGATTAAGCTCTCCAATAAGGAGAATACTGAATATGACAAATTAGTAAAATACCTCAATCAAAAGGCCAAAAAACAGAAAGCTGGCTAAACAAGCTTCATATACCTTACCAGTATTAGAATCGGCTAATTTTATCATCAAAGATTTTAAAAACCACCGCTATTTCCTTCATGAGCCCCAAATGAATCTACCTATAAGTTTGACAAAGTGATATGTTTAACTAAATTCGGCTTGTTTTAAAACCAAATTGGACATTTATGGCGCAAAAAACAGAAGAATTTAGTAATAGGTGGGGTATTATTCTTGCCGCATTGGGAATGGCAATTGGTGCTGGTAACTTATGGAGATTCCCTAGAATTGCGGGTGAGCACGGAGGTACTTTTATCATTCTTTGGATGCTTTTCCTAGTAGTTTGGTCTATTCCTTTGTTAATGGCTGAATTAGCAATAGGAAAACACTATAAAAAAGGAACTCTAGGTTCATTAGGTAGTTTGGGAGGCAAGAAATTCAACTGGATGGGTACTTTCGTGACCATTGTTACCATGGGAATAGCCTTCTATTATTCTGTTGTAACAGGATGGTCACTGAGATATTTCATCCTCAACACACAAAATTTAATTAATTATCTATTTGGCTCTGGAGCGATGAATGAGCAATTCGCTGATCCCAATGTGAATTTTATGGAAACATTTTGGGCAGGATTATCCAATTCTAGCTGGCAAGCTGTGCTTTGCTATATGTTTACCATCAGCATTGCTATTTGGGTACTAAGCAAAGGGATTAAACAGGGCTTAGAGAAAACGAATAAAATATTAATTCCAACGCTTTTTATTCTATTAATGGTAGTAGCTGCATTTGCCATCCAAATGCCGGGTGGAACCCAAGGGCTGGAATATTTATTTACCATTGACGTAGAAAAATTTAAGGATCCCATTATTTGGATAGAAGCTATTACAGATTCGGCATGGAGTACAGGTGCTGGTTGGGGTTTGATGATTACCATTGGCTCTTTCTCTAGACAAAAAGAAGATGTTACTTTGAATACATTTTTAGGCGCATTTGGTAATAATACGGCTGCTTTATTAGCTGCAATGGCAATTCTACCTGCAGTATTTGCTATGGCTGCAACTCCAGATGAGGCGGTAGCCTTTTTACATGATGGCAATACTGCATTAGTCTTTACTATTTTGCCACAGCTATTCGCTCAGATGCCAGGCGGACCATTCCTTTCTTGGATTTTCTTTGGAGCATTTGCCATGGCTGCTTTTAGCTCAATACTTCCAATGATGCAGTTGATCATAAAGAATTTGACTGATTATAGTTTATCTAAAAAGCAAGCAGCCATTATCGCTGGGGCAGCCTGTTTTGTTATTGGTTTTCCATCAGCTTGGTTTTTATCCGTTTTTGAAAATCAGGATTGGGTTTGGGGAGTTGGCTTATTAGTGAGTGGTATTTTTATATCCTTCCTAATTATAAAATATGGACCAGCAAAATTCAAAAGAGATTTCATTGACCAGAACTCAGATTTTAAAGTCTCTCCAATTTATTTTACTGGAATGATTTATTTTAATTTTCTAGCTGGCTTATTCTTGGTTTATTGGTGGATGAGTCAAGGATATAGTGAATATCCGTGGTTTGATGCCAATGGAAATTGGAATGTGATGGATATCTATAGTAATGCAACGATTGTAACCCAGTGGGGGATTGCATTATTAATCGCAATAGTATTTAATGGATGGTTTTACAAAAAATTTGTTAAGAAATGAGTACGGAAGCAATAATAGGTATGGTAGTTTGTCTTACCATAACAGTGGGAGGTTTTTTAATATTTTTGTTTAAAGCCTTAAGTATGGACAAAGATAAAGAGGAGTAATTATTACAGAATAAAAAGGGAATCAATTGGTTCCCTTTTATTTTTCACCTGTGTGTTTGGTGTCCATCAAATATACTTATTTATTCTGGGCCAAAAACTCCTTCACAACTGATTTCGGCAGTACATGATAACCATTTTTTGGTTTAAGATTTTCTATCCTCTCTGTTGGGTTTAAATGCACATGGTAGCCATCCAATTCTTCAATAGCTATCATATCATCCACTTCATATAAATCATCTTTATGGACTTCATCAAAACCCTTTAAAAATTTCTCTTTAGCTCGTTTTTTGATTTCTGTTGCCAATCTGCCAACCAAAAATGTATTGGCATGATGCTCCATAAAATCCCCTTCTTTATAGGCCCCCAAATTGATAAAGAATAGTTTTTTATCCTTATCTGTACTTTTTTCCAGTTGCAAACTTATTTTGTAACCGTCCACCACATCCAATTCCATATAAGAATCAATATGCATTTTTTCAGGTAGCCCAAACCACTTCTCCAATAATTGGAAATAGCAATCTTCTATAGTTGAGCCAACTGCAAATACAACATCATGTAGTTCAGTATTTGATTTTGCTGCGGCACCTCCCAAAACGACTGCATATAATTTTAAATCCTTCATTTTTATAATCTTTATCAAAAATCAATAACTATTCAACCCGATTGAAGTTTAGCAAAGGTAAACTAAATTCAAAAATATAAAATGGCAAAAATAACATTGGGGGGTAACCCATCTAATACCGTGGCTGATTTACCTAAAATAGGTCAAAAAGCGCCCGAATTCAAATTGGTGAAAACTGATATGTCTGAAGTTTCTCTTTCAGATTATAAAGGTAAAAATGTGATTCTAAATATTTTTCCTAGTGTGGACACAAAAGTTTGTGCCATGTCAGTAAGGGAATTCAATGAGAAAGCAGCGTCTTTGGACAATACTGTGGTTTTATGCATTTCAAAAGATTTGCCTTTTGCACAAGCAAGGTTTTGCGGTGCAGAAGGAATCGAAAATGCAATTCCGGTTTCCAATTTCAGAAATGATAGTTTTGGAAAAGATTATGGTGTAGAATTAGCCGATGGCGGATTCAAAGGATTGAATGCCAGAGCAGTAGTGGTAGTAAATCCTGATGGTGAAGTGGTTTATAATCAATTGGTTTCTGAGATTGGGAATGAACCTGATTATGAGAAGGCTTTGACTGTGGTGAAATAAGATAAATTATAAATATCTATTTTTAATTTTAAAAGGGAGCTTGTAGGTAAATACAGCTCCCTTTTTGAATTATTAATTATCTTCAGCTTGTATTTTTACATTTATAGTTATTGAACGAGTTGATGGGCTATCACCTGAAATATCTTCCACTTCAATTAAACCTATTCTACTTCCACGTTCAGCGTCTAATGTAATCCCGAAAACATCTCCAATATTTAAATCAGAAACTCGAGTTTCGTCCGAATTACCGTCACCATTAAAGGCATTTAAGAGTTGTTCCTCGTTTTCTATAGAAGCAAAGTCGATGTCTCCAACAAGTAATTTAAATCTAGATTCACTTGAAGGGTTTAAATTTTCAAGGTTTACACCTGCTTGAGAGTCAAATGCTATAATTGCATTTTCATCATCAATTGCTCCAATTGCATAACCTGAAGTACTTCCATACCAGAACACCAAATCATTTTTATCTGTATTTTCAGCTTGGAAAGCTTCAGAAACGGTATAAACTTCTCCTTCTACAGCATCAAAAAAGCTTCCATAGTCTGGGTTTTGTGGCCCTCCTAACAATTGAGCTGTAAATTCATTTATTGCAACAGCATTTTCACCAACTTCAACATCCAAAGAACCCTCACCTAATCTTCCTTCTCCATCTTCCATTTCGACTGTAAAAGTAAGCGTCAAATTAGCTGCCTCTTCAGGGATTTCAAATCCAGGTATAGTAAAACTACCTTCAGTTTCACTTGCAACATTAAAAGCATTTAAGTCTATTACATTATCGGAAATGCCATTAGCAGTTAATGTAATAGTAAACTCTTCAGTTTCGGTATTAATTGTTGCTCCAACAACCGGTGCATCTGCAGTAAAATCTACAACCAAGTTTATAACATCTCCTGGGACATAAGCATCTTGTTCATTTTCAACTGACACTGTTACATTAGGGGCGCTTCCCACAGGTGTTTCATCCTCTGCCGGATCACATGCAGTAAAAACAAATGCTCCTGCCAACGCAAATAATAATCCGTTTTTCAAAAATTTCATCATAGTTTAACTCATTTAAATAATTATAAAATATAAATATATAATCACATCCGAATTTATTTACTCGGATAATTTAAAGACCCAATTAAATGACATAAGGTTGTCTTCATTCAGAATTTTTTTTCGAATTCTAAATTTATTCTTGATTTAATTAATTTTTTATTAATTTTATTGTGTGACAATATTCAACGTAATTTGTTATATATTAGTATATTAGATATCTTCAGTTTGAGTATAAGCTTAACTAACGAGAATAAAAAAAATATTTTTTAGGTATTTCAATTAATTTATATAACTTTATTGATAGAATTTTAAGGAATTAATTTTAACTTGCTTAAAGTTTCATATTATTTTTTCTTAAGATATATTGAAATTTCGCATTAGAAAACTAAATTTACCATCACTAAAAAACTGAATTATGGCAGAGAATAACCAAAGCATCTTTGACATGATAAACCAATACGGACCGTATGTTGGTATGGTCATCATTGGGGTAGCCGTCTTACTTGTTTTACTTTATTATTTAAGGTTAGGAACTTTAAGTGAATTTAAACAAAAGTATGATTACATTAACAAAAACGAAATTGATGTATTATGGCGTTCAGCTGTAATTATATTAATTGGTGCTGTTATTTGGGTGAATTCCCTATTTGGTGAGACAGAATTTTTATGGTTATCCGTAAAAGTTTTTGTGTCTGCTATGTTGGCGCTTATCATTGGAGTGATCATTCAAAATGTATTGAGGTTTTACTACCCTTTTTACATTGAAAAAAGATTGAAAAAATTACGTTATACTCCTAGAGTTTCACCTAAAACCGGTAAGCCTATGAAACTTCTTAGTGAAGAAGAAGAGGATGTTTACTTAGATGAAGGTATGCAGGCAGAAGAAGATATCTTCTCAGTAGATTATGACGTTTGGGTGGACGAGGAAACTGGATATACTAAAATTGAAAAATATTCTGGTCACTTACATGCATTACAGTGTTCTGAATGTAATTACCAGACTTTAAAAGTTGTTAAAGAGGAAATCATTAAATCTCCAACCGTAACGGAAGATGGAGAATTGATGAAATACTTTAAATGTTCTTACTGTGGACACAAAGCTAGAAAAACATTCCACATCGCTAAACTGAAAGAACCTAGTCCTGAGGCAGCGCCTTCAGACAGTTCCTCTGCTTCAGCTTAAAACAAAACACATTAAAAAAAGCCAATCAAAATTTTGATTGGCTTTTTCTTTTTTTAATATTCTATACAAATATTTTTCGGCTCTGTAAAAAACTTCAATGCTTCCAAGCCTCCTTCCCTACCTAATCCGCTATTTTTCATTCCTCCAAATGGAGTTCTTAAATCTCTATTCATCCAGCAATTAATCCAGACGATTCCAGTTTTAATCTCCTCTCCAATTCGGTGAGCCTTTGATAAATCATTTGTCCAGATAGTGGAAGCTAAACCATATTCGCTTTCATTTGCCAAGGAAAGAGCTTCTTCTTCACTTTGAAAAACATTTAAACTCACTACAGGTCCGAATATTTCTTCCTGATTGGTTCTGCAGGTATTTGGTAGGTTTTCTAAAACATGGGGCCTCAAAAAGTACCCTTTTTTATTTTCTTCTATTAATTCAAAAGCTTCTTCTCCGCATAATAACTTACCCCCTTCTTCCTTTGCCAGAGAAATATAGCTTTTCACTTTATTGAGATGTTGAGCCGAAACCAATGCACCCATATTCACGGATGGATCAGCCGGGTTTCCAACTTTAAGTGCTCTAACTTTCTGGACAAATTTTTCTTTGAACTCCTCATAAATGGGCTTTTCTACATAAATCCTTGAAGCACATAGGCAGATTTCTCCTTGATTGGTAAAGGATGCACGAACTAAACCGTCCACTGTTTTATCTAAATCACAATCTGTAAACACTAAGGCTGGGTTTTTACCGCCTAGTTCCAATGAAAGCTTTCGAAACAAAGGCGCAGAAATTTCCGCAATTCTCTTCCCAGTGGCTGTTCCTCCAGTAAAGGAAACTGCTTTTATGTTTTTATGACTAACTATGGCATTTCCAATTTCTGGCCCTTTGCCATGAAGAATGTTTAAAACGCCTTTTGGCAATCCTGCCTCCATGCAAATTTTGCTAAAAAGGTATGCGGTATAAGGCGTGATTTCTGAAGGCTTGGCAATAACACAATTTCCAGAAGCCAAAGCAGGCGCTATTTTCCAAGTGAATAGATAAAGTGGCAAATTCCAAGGTGAAATGCATGCCACCACACCCAATGGTTTTCTTAATGTATAATTTATTGAATTTATCCCAGCATGAGATTCACTGCTAAATTGCGTAATGGCATGTGCAAAAAACTCCATATTGGCACTGGCCCTTGGTATGTCCACCGTTTGAGCCAATTGCACAGGTTTACCCGTATCCTGACTTTCTGCTTTTGCTAGTTCATCTAAATTTTCATTAATAAGCTTTGAGATTTTATTTAGATAGTTGGCCCTTTCCTTTACAGATAAATTACTCCATACAGGAAAAGCTTTTTCAGCGGCATCAATTGCATATTGTAAATCCTTATCATTTGAAAGCGGAATTTGGGCAAATACCTCAGCAGTAGCGGGATTTACATCATCCATATATTGAGACGATTTGGGAGCGATTAATTCCCCATTGATGTAATTGGCTATTTTTTCCATATTAAATACAATCTAATCTTCCGCCATCAACTGCTAAATTTACCCCATTGATATAAGATGCTTTTTCAGAAGCCAGAAACAAAACTGCATTGGCCACTTCAACGGGTTCTGCAAATCTTCTTGTTGGAATACTAGCCTGCATTTCCTTGCTGACTTCATCCAAGCTTTTACCACTTGTTTTGCTTTTATTCTGAATGATCCCCTCTAATCTTCCGGTCATGGTGGCTCCTGGCAATACATTATTAACTGTAATTCCGTAAGGGCCTAATTCATTGGAAATGGTTTTTGACCAACTGGCCACTGCACCTCTTACCGTATTGGAGACTCCTAAATTAGGTATAGGCTGACGGACTGAAGTGGATATTATGTTGATTATTCTGCCGAATTCTGCAGTTTTCATTTGGGGAATAACGGCCTGGGCTAAATACTGATTACAAATCAAATGCTGTTGAAAAGCATTTAAATAATCTTTTCCCAATGCTTCATGAGCTTGTCCTGGGCTTGGACCTCCTGTATTATTGATTAATATATCGATTGGGTTTTTATGACAGTACTCCAGCGCAATTTCCCTCAATGATTCAGGGTGGCTGTAATCAGCTACTAAAAAATGATGCTCTTGATTGTTATTAGAGAGTTCGTTTAAAGTAGCTTCCAATTTGCCTTTATCTCTCGCAATTAAGGTCACGTTCGCTCCTTCTTTTGCAAATTCATGAGCGATGGCTTTTCCTATTCCTGCCGTACTTCCTCCAACTAAAACTCTTTTCCCTGATAAATCTAAATCCATTTTAATTATTTTTATTGATGAATATCCATATTTGATCAATTTTGCGAAATATAGCCTGTCATGTTTTTACATTTTATAGATGATGAAAAACGCACTCATGGGGCAACTATGTTTTTTTTGAAACCTGTCAGGTTTAAGTTAAAATGAAAATATGACCAACCAGGGATATCCTTATTAGTTATTATAATACTGATTTTAAACTCCGTCTTAATTTCACTAAATTTAGAAGATTAACAAAATCAATTTATCAATATAACTGTTTTTAGCTATAATAAACTAAAGAATCATGGCCATTAAAAGACCTTTTAATTTGACAAAATGGGTGGAGGAAAACAGAGATTTGCTGAAACCACCAGTAGGAAACAAAAATTTATATAAAGAAGCTGGAGACTATATTGTGATGATTGTGGCTGGGCCTAATGCCCGTAAAGATTATCATTATAATGAAACGGAGGAGCTTTTTTATCAATTGGAAGGGAATATTTCTGTAAAAGTTCAGGAAGATGGAAAGGCAGTTACCATGGATTTAGGCCCTGGAGATATGTTTTTATGCCCGGCTAAAACTCCTCACAGTCCAATCCGGAAAGAAGGATCTATTGGTTTAGTGGTGGAAAGAATTAGAAAAGGCACTGATATGAAGGACGGTTTGTTATGGTATTGCGATAATTGCAATCATAAATTGCATGAGACCTATTTCCCTTTAGTTGATATTGAGAAAGATTTTTTACCTCGTTTTAAGGAGTTTTATGCTTCAGAGGAAAAGCGTACTTGTGATAATTGTGGCCATGTAATGGAAACAGACCCCAGATTTGTATAAATTAATCCCATTAGGCATTTAATTGAAAGGAATTTGTCTAGGATTTATATTGAGTAGCCAACTACTAAAATTTATATTATTAATTATTAGATTCTGCATAGATGGAAAAAGTAGCTGACATAGCAACAAAGAGGCCCTTAAAAGTTGATATTCATACGCATATTTTGCCTAAAAACTGGCCTGATTTGCGTGAACGATATGGTTACGGTGGCTTCATCCGTTTGGAGCATCACAAACCTTGCTGTGCCCGCATGATGATGGATGATAAGTTTTTCAGGGAAGTAGAAGACAATTGCTGGGACCCCAAAACCCGAATGCATGAATTTGACCACCATAATGTGGATGTTCAGGTATTATCCACCGTTCCTGTGATGTTTAGCTATTGGGCTAAAGCTGAAGATGCTCTTGATTTATCTATGATGCTAAATGATCACATTGCCGGCATAGTCGATAAATATCCAGATAGATTTATTGGATTAGGAACACTTCCAATGCAAGCTCCTGATTTGGCCGTCAAAGAATTAGAAAGATGTGTGAAAGAACTGGGATTAGCGGGTGTTCAAATTGGCACCCATATTAATGATTGGAATTTGGAAGCTCCGGAAGTATATGCAGTTTTTGAAGCAGCCCAAGATTTAGGTGCATCCATTTTTGTGCACCCATGGGATATGATGGGAAAAGACCAAATGCCAAAATATTGGTTACCTTGGCTAGTCGGAATGCCTGCCGAAACTTCCAGGGCAATTTGCTCTATGATTTTTGGAGGTGTTTTTGAAAGATTACCAGATTTAAAAGTGGCCTTTGCGCATGGAGGTGGTTCCTTTCCGGCAACTATTGGGAGAATTGGCCATGGTTTTGATGTCCGTCCTGATTTATGTGCCATTGATAACCCGCATCACCCTTCAAAATATCTAAAAAAGTTTTATGTTGATTCATTAGTGCATGATAAATCCACTTTAGAATATTTAATAAAAACCATGGGCGAAGATTTTATTGCTTTAGGGACGGATTATCCATTTCCTTTAGGAGAATTAGCACCTGGAAAAATAATTGAGGAAAGTGGTTTTTCCAGTGAATTAAAGTCCAAGCTTTTAGGGCAAAATGCTTTAAAATGGTTGGGCTTACATCAAGAAAAATATGCAGGGCATTGAACAAGAATTTTTTATTGATACTAAAATAGGGAAACTCTTAATTGGCGTTTCTCAAAATAAAATTGCCAAGATTTCATTTAATCAGCCTGGATTTAGCTTAAAAGGGATAAAACCAAAAGTGGTCAATAATTTAGAAAATCAACTTTTAGAGTATTTCAACGGGCACAGAAAAACATTTCAAATAGAATATAATTTAATTGGAACGGACTTTCAAAAGGAGGTTTGGCAAAAATTGCTGGATATCCCCTACGGAAAAACGATAAGCTATGGTAAATTAGCAGCTCAAATGGGAGATGTTAAAAAAATTAGGGCGGTGGCTAATGCGGTTGGTAGAAATCCTGTTCCGATTGTAATACCTTGCCATCGGGTTGTGGGAATGCACGGTAATTTAACAGGCTACATAGGCGGATTAGCAAACAAAAAATATTTAATAGAATTAGAATCAAATAGGCAATTAGGCTTGTTTTAAAGATTTACTAGAAGATCCCTCTCCTGGTTTGGTCTTTTCACTAAAACTTTCAGAGAGATAATAAAAATTTTGAATAAATTATTAAATAGAAACAACAATACATTAAACTACAGAATGGCGGAAAATTACCAGAATACTCTTGAATATGCACAGCAAATGGATCAAGCGGATCCTTTGAAAAAATATAGAAATGAATTTCATATCCCGGTTATTGATGGCCAGCAAGTAATTTATTACACTGGAAATTCATTGGGGCTACAACCTAAAAGAACCCGATCATTTATAGAAAAAGAAATGAAAGATTGGGAGCTATTTGGAGTGGAAGGTCATTTCAATAAGCAAAAAGAAAATATCTGGTATAAATACCATGAGTACGGTAAAGAAGCAATAGGAGAAATCGTGGGTGCTAAACCCATAGAAGTGGTGCCGATGAATAATTTGACGGTCAATCTCCACCTCCTTTTAGTCTCTTTTTACAGACCTACAGCTAAAAAATTTAAAATTATAGTAGAAAAAGGGGCATTCCCTTCCGATCAATATGTATTTGAATCACAACTTAATTTTCATGCCAATCATGGCGGACAAAAATTATTTGATCCGGAAGAAGCTTTGGTGGAAATAGCCCCAAGAGCAGGTGAAGATACTTTAAGGACAGAAGATATAATCAGCACAATTGAAGAGCATCAAGAGGAACTTTGTTTAGTGATGATGGGTGGTTTGCAGTATTATACGGGTCAATTTTTTGATTTAGAAACCATTACTAAAGCCGCACATAAAGTGGGTGCTTATGCTGGTTTTGATTTAGCACATGCTGCAGGAAATATTGAATTGAAATTACATGATTGGGATGTGGATTTTGCTACATGGTGTACTTATAAATATCTGAACTCAGGACCTGGGAATGTCTCTGGAATATATGTTCACGAAAGATTTGCCAAAGATAAAAACCTACCTCGTTTTGCGGGTTGGTGGGGACATGATGAGGCGGAACGCTTTAAAATGAAAAAAGGATTTGTCCCTATGGAAGGGGCTGATGGTTGGCAATTGAGCAATACCAATGTACTAGGACATGCAGCACATTATGCCTCTTTGGAAATATTTAAAGAAGTAGGCATGAAAGCCCTAAGGGAAAAAAGTATTTTATTAACTGGTTATCTTGAGTTTTTAATCAATGAATTCAACAAGGAAAATAAAATATTTGAAATTTTAACTCCAAAAGAACCAGAAAACAGAGGATGTCAACTTTCACTCTACTTATTAAAATATGGCAAGCCGCTTTTTGATGAATTGATGAAAAGAGGTGTATTGGGTGATTGGAGAGAGCCTGATGTAATC
This sequence comes from Marivirga sp., assembly GCF_051117495.1. Taxonomy (NCBI): domain Bacteria; kingdom Pseudomonadati; phylum Bacteroidota; class Cytophagia; order Cytophagales; family Marivirgaceae; genus Marivirga; species Marivirga sp. The sequence continues at coordinate 87,586 of NZ_JBNPEF010000029.1, forward strand.
AGATTGGCTCCTGTTCCTTTATATAACACTTTTGAGGAACAATATCGATTTATTGAAAAATTAAAAGAAGCAGTTGAAGCAGTAAAATAATTGATTTTGAAAAAAGAGATTAAACATATCGGAGTCTTGGGTGCCGGCTTAGTCGGTGCTCTTTTAAGTATCTATTTGCGAAAAAGAGGCTATAAAGTTAGCCTTTACGAAAAGCGTGACGATATGCGAAAATCCTCTTCTGATTCAGGGCGCTCTATTAATTTGGCTTTAAGCCGAAGAGGGATTAAGGCTTTGGAAGACATCGGAGTAATAGAGGAAGTGAATAAAATCATGCTCCCCATGGAAGGTAGAATGATGCACAGCCAAGATGGAGAACTTACTTTTCAGCCTTACGGAAAGGAAGGACAGCATATCAATTCAATTTCCAGAGGAAATCTCAATAAAATACTTTTAGAAAAAGCAGAAGCTGAAGGGGTAGAGATATTTTTTGAACACACTTGCAAATCAGTAGATTTAGCAGGAACCAGTGTTACTTTCGAAGTGGGCGCTTCTGAAAAAACCATGCAATTTGACCTTCTTTTTGGTTCGGATGGTGCTTTTTCCAGAGTAAGGCAGGCGATGGAAAAAACCGACCGCTTTAATTATGAGCAATATTATATTCCACATGGTTATAAGGAATTAACCATCCCGGCAACTGAGGATGGTGATTTTGCTATTGCACCCAATGCACTGCATATTTGGCCCAGAGGACAATACATGTTGATTGCATTGCCTAATTTGGATAAAAGTTTTACTTGTACTTTATTTTTCCCATTTGAGGGTCAACCTTCATTTGAAAGTTTGCAAACTCCTCAGCAAGTATTGAATTTCTTCAAAAATACATTCCCGGATAGCTTAGCTCACTTGAAAAATATTCAAGAAGAGTATTTCCAAAACCCCACTTCCTCATTGGTTACAGTAAAATGTGAGCCTTGGGTTAAAAATAATTGTGTGCTTATTGGAGATGCAGCCCATGCCATCGTACCCTTTTATGGCCAAGGAATGAATGCGGGTTTCGAAGATTGTTATGAGCTCAATTTATTATTAAACAAATATTCAGACGATTGGGAAAGTACATTAACTGAATACCAAGAATTACGAAAAAAAGATGGAGATGCCATTGCGGATTTAGCTTTACACAACTTTGTTGAAATGCGTGATTTGGTGGCAGATGAAAAATTTCTTGTACAAAAGAAAATTGAAGCTAAACTTCATGAAAAATTCCCTAAAAAATGGATTCCACTCTATTCTATGGTAACCTTTAGTGATTTAAGGTATTCTGAAGCTTATGAAATTGGCCAAAGACAACAAGCCATTATGGATGAAGTGATGCAAAAACCTGATATTTTAGAAAATTGGGAAAGTATTGATTTAGAGGGGATTGTAAATAAATTAAACAGCTAGGTCCCCATTCGCCTAAACATATTTTATTAATTACGTTTCTATAATTGAACTAAAATTTTATAGAAATGGCATATACCGTAAAGATCACCGATGTGTTATCCTTAACACATAATGTGAAACAGATTACAACCGAGAAACCTAAAGATTATAAGTTCACACCAGGGCAGGCCACCGAAGTAGCCATTAACAAAAAAGATTGGAAAGAAGAAAAAAGACCTTTTACATTTACATCACTACCAGATGATCAGCATTTAGAATTTGTAATTAAAACCTATCACGACCATGAGGGAGTTACTCATGAAATTGACAGCTTAGAAGAAGGAGACGAACTGATTATTGATGATGCTTGGGGCGCAATTGAATTTAAAGGAACCGGAACATTTATTGCAGGTGGAGCGGGGATAACGCCTTTTATAGCAATTTTTAAAGATTTGGAAAAGAAAAATAAGATTGGTGATAATAAATTGATTTTTTCCAATAAAACAGGTGATGATGTAATTCTGGAATCTTATTTTAATGATGTTTTAGGAGAGAATTTCATTTCCACTCTGACTCACCAAAATATTGAAGGCCATGAAAACAAAATGGTTGATATGGACTTCTTAAAGAAACATTTAGAAAATTTTACCCAACATTTTTATGTGTGTGGCCCTGACGCTATGGTAAAAGACGTGAGCAAGCATCTAGAAATGTTAGGTGCAAACCCTGATGCAATAACTTTTGAAAAATAAATTAATACTAATTTTAGAAGCATCAATTAAGGCTGTGCGGATTTTGTATTTAAATGGTCGGTGTGCCACCAACCATGGTATCCATCCCCGGTCGATGGCACACCGACTGGAATCTTGGATTTAAGAAAAATAAAACTTTGCAGGGTATTTGATTAAAATTGAAAAGAAACAAAGAAAATATAAATATAAAATTATGAACATATTAGTAAGTGGTGCAGACGGTAATTTGGGAAGTGCAGTTGTAGATAAATTAAAATCAGAAGGAAATAAAATTTTCGGCCTTTTTGGTTTTGAAGAAAACATCAAAAATCCAACAGATAATTTTCAGAAAGTTTCCATAGACTTAATGGATGCAAAAGTATCAGCAGAAGCTGTTCAACAAGCAAATCAAACTTTTGGAGAAATTAATGGAGCAGTCTTAACTGTAGGCGGATATGCAGGAGGAAGCATTCAAGATGTTTCAATTGAGGATATTCACAAACAAATTAAACTGAATTTTGATACAGCCTATAATTTGGTAAAACCCCTAATGGAAAAAATGCCTAAGGGAAGTCAAATATTCTTAATTGGTGCAAAACCCGTGCTTTCTGCAAATGATTTAAAAAACGTGGTTTCTTATGGTTTAGCCAAACAATTGATTTTTAGCCTGGCAGACATTATCAACGCAGATTTTTCTAAACACCACATCAATGCCCATGTGATTGTACCAAGCATCATTGATACTCCACCAAACAGGGAAGCTATGCCGGATATGAATTTTGAAGATTGGGTAAAACCAGAGCAAATAGCATCAACAATTTCATATTATTTGAAACATCCGGAATTGAAAGCAGGAATAATAAAAGCTTATGGCAATATGGTTTAACCTTTAATTAATTTTTTCCTTTTAAAAACCTGTCTGAATTAAATTTTCTCACGACAGGTTTTTTTTGGTAAGCTCTTCATATAAACACGACTATTTTACCGTAACAAAATTTTTTGTCCTTTAAAAATCTTAACCAATCCATTATTTCATTCAGTTCGTAGATTTCTCATGTAGGTTCAAATGCGACTAGTCAAAACAATTCGAACCATATTATGTTGAACATATAATTTTAAAAAGTTAAACAAAAAAGAATTTACTATGAGAAACCTATTAAAAATTCCTAAACTTTTATCACTGATGTTGCTGTTCTTATCAGCTACATTTATTGCATGTGATAATGAAGAAGATGATATGCAACCTGATGAAATGGATGATACCGTTGAGTTGTCAGGAGAGTCTAAAGTATATAATTTAAATGCGCTTAATGAATCAGGAGTAAGTGGTACTGCAACACTTGAAGAGACTGAGGAAGGATCTACACTGTTGACACTTGAATTATCTGGTACACCTGCTGGTGGTGAACATCCAGCCCATATTCATTTTAATTCTGCAGCTATTGGTGGTGGTATTGCGATTTCTTTAGAGCCTGTAGATGGTGACACAGGATTAAGTGAAACATTAATAGAGGTTGATGATGATGGAGCTCCAATAACTTTTACGGAACTGTTGGATTTTGATGGTTATATTAATATTCATTTAAGCGCTGATGAATTAGAAACTGTTGTAGCCCAAGGTGATATTGGATCCAATGAACTGACAGGTGAATCCAAAACCTATAATTTAGGCGAAAGAGCAGTAGAAGGCATCTTAGGAACTATTACTTTTGAAGAAAGAATTAATGGATTCGCTTTGGCCACTATTTCATTGGACGGAACTCCTGAAGAAGGCGAACATCCTGCACATATCCACGAAAATTCAGCCGCTATCGGAGGTGGAATTATTTACAGTTTTAATCTTATAAACGGATCAACAGGGATTAGCATGACAGACACCAGAGATGATGGGGACGGAAATACTTTCACCTATAGTGAAATACTAGAGGTAGATGGTTATGTAAATGTTCACTTAAGTGCTGATGATTTAGGAACTATTGTTGCGCAAGGTGACATAGGTGTAAATGAGTTAACTGGTGAATCCAAAACCTATGATTTAGGTGAAAGAGCTGTAGAAGGCATCTCAGGAACCATTACTTTTGAAGAAAGAATTAACGGATTCGCTTTGGCCACTATTTCATTAGACGGAACTCCTGAAGGAGGCGAACATCCTGCACATATCCACGAAAATTCAGCCGCTATCGGAGGTGGAATTATTTACAGTTTTAATCCCATAAACGGATCAACAGGGATTAGCATGACAGATACCAGAGATGATGGGGACGGAAATACTTTCACCTACAGTGAAGTACTAGAGGTAGATGGTTATGTAAATGTTCACTTAAGTGCTGATGATTTAGGAACTATTGTTGCGCAAGGTGACATAGGTGTAAATGAATTAACTGGTGAATCTATCACTTATCCATTAGCAGAAAGAGCGGTAGAAGGCATCTCAGGATCCATTACTTTTGAAGAAAGAGTTAACGGATTCGCTTTGGCCACTATTTCATTGGATGGAACTCCAGATGGAGGTGAACATCCTGCACATATCCACGAAAATTCAGCTTCAGAGGGTGGAGGAATTATCTATACCTTTAATTCAGTTAATGGAACAACAGGCATAAGCATGACAGACACTAGAGATGATGGTGATGGAAATACTTTCACCTACAGCGAAGTACTAGAGGTAAATGGTTATGTAAATGTTCACTTAAGTGCTGATGATTTAGGAACTATTGTTGCGCAAGGTGACATAGGTGCAAATTTCACTGAATAAAATAACATTAATAAAAGTGGCTATATTTCTTTAGCCACTTTTATTAATATAAAGCTGTTTGAATATTGATTGAATTACTTAGTAAGTAAATTTCTCAATCCTAAAAGAGCGATGATACTGCCCGCTACCAGTGAAGTATAATACCAAGCTTCACTCATTCTGTAGGAATCTTCTTCCAACAAATCCCCTACTTTCTCACCTAAAGATGCATTTGGACTATGGTCTATGGCCCAATAAATAATAAATGCTCCAATCGCAATTAAAATAATTCCTTGTAAAAGTCCTTTTTTCATAGCTTAAAAAATTTTGATTTACGCAATTTAATGAATTTTAAGAGAATTAAAATTTACTAATTTTATGCTTCATTTTAAATGATTTAAAATTATTGTATATTTATGTAATCAGACCGCAACCAATTTTTTGAGCTTACGATAAGCCTATTATATATGTCAAAGAAAGTAAAAAACATTCCTTGCGAATTATGCCTAAGTAGGCGTAAATCCATGTTTAATGGGATTCCCAATGATGCTTTATGTGTATTAAGTGAACATAAAAGTACTTTAGCCCATAATAAAGGACAAGTTTTATTCCTTGAGGGTACTCAACCAATGGGCTTGTTTTGCATTAGTGAAGGGAAAGTAAAGATCTTTAAAACAGACGATTCCGGAAGAGAGCAAATTGTTCGTTTAGCCCAAGAAGGTGATTTTTTAGGTTATAGAGCCTTATTATCTGGTGAAAATTACAATTCGTCAGCAACAATTTTAGAAAACGCCAAAGTTTGTTTCATTCCCAAAAGTAGTTTTACCGATCTTATTTCTAAAGATCAAAACTTTCAAAACAAACTAATGCAAGCCGTTTGTCACGATTTAGGAGTTATGGAACAGAAAATGGCGGATATGGCCAATAAAACCGTAAGACAGCGACTGGCTACCACATTGCTAATGCTAAAAAGCTCATACGGGATTGATGGTGACCAGAAAACCGAATTAGACATAGCACTTACTCGTGAAGATTTAGCTAAAATTGTAGGTACTGCTACAGAAACGCTTATTCGTCTCCTATCTGATTTCAAAAAAGATGGATTAATTGATTTGAACGGAAAAAAAATCAGCATATTGGATGAAAGAGGTATTGCCAAAGAAATAGACTTATTTGCCTAAATCCACAATTTCCCTATAATATCTGAACTAATATCACATCATTAGGCTTATGTCTGCTGATTATTGTAATTTTGTGCTATGCAAGAAAAAGCAGTTCATATAGAGAAGGAAGTCATTGAGGTAAACCTGGCCAAAAAAGACATACGAAAAATGTCTATTGAGGCTATAGCGGACGATTTAACCGCTTCGGGTGAAAAAGCTTTTAGGGCCAAACAAATTTATGAATGGCTTTGGATGAAATCCGCTGCCTCTTTTGAAGAGATGACCAATCTCTCCAAAAATTTAAGAGAATGGCTGAATGAAAATTATTGCATCAATAGAATTACTATTGCCTCCAAACAATTAAGCTCAGATAGGACCATCAAGGTGGCTTTCCGATTGCATGATGGAAATGAAGTAGAAGGCGTTTTAATTCCTACTGAAAACAGAATGACAGCTTGTGTCTCCTCTCAAGTAGGTTGCTCACTAAGTTGTAAATTTTGTGCCACAGGTTACCTCAAGAGAATGAGAAATTTGGAAGCTGCTGAAATTTATGACCAAGTGGTGATGATTAAAGAATTAGCAGAGACTCATTACGACATGCCGCTTTCCAATATAGTATATATGGGCATGGGCGAACCACTATTGAATTATAAAAACATGATGGAGTCCATTGAACATATCACTTCTGAAAAAGGATTGCATATGTCCCCCAAAAGAATCACGGTTTCGACTGCTGGTATTTCCAAAATGATTAAAAAATTGGCTGATGATGACGCTAAATTCAATCTTGCGCTTTCCCTACATGCAGCCAATGATGAAAAGCGAAGTACCATCATGTCCATTAATGACAGTAATAATCTTCCCGTTTTAAGAGAAGCTCTGGAATATTATTACAATAAAACCAAAAATAGAGTAACCTTTGAATATTGCGTATTCAATAATTTTAATGATAGCCTTGAAGATGCCAAAGAATTATGGCAATTCACCAAATATGTTCCTGCAAAGGTCAATCTAATTGAATATAATCCGATCGACCAAGCTGATTTCGTCAACACTGATGAAGATAAGCTTGATAAATTTGCAGCTTTCCTTGAAGATAGAGGGGTAATCGTAAATGTAAGAAGAAGCAGAGGTAAAGATATTGATGCGGCATGCGGACAATTGGCGAACAAGCATTAGAATTTAACAGTAAAAAATTTTCATTACACCTTTTCCTTAATTTTTAGCTTACTTTACAACCCATAAATAGCAATATTCCAAAAATTATTGAAAAATAGGGTAAAATTTGATCTACTTTTATTTTCATATCTGTATATTTTCATAAATTTGGTTTTAAACTAAACCGAATTTTATGGATTTATCAGTTTTATCATCATTTAAGGCTAATATTTTGCCCTTATTAGCCACTAACATTGAAAATTCAGCATTATCAACATCTGAAATAAACCTAGAGATATTAACTGTCAATAATCTATGGATGATGCTCTGTATTGCATTGGTTTTCATCATGCATTTAGGATTTGCTTGTGTGGAGGCAGGTTTCACCCAATCAAAGAATACGGTAAATATTCTTTTTAAAAACACATTAACTCCAGCAATAGGTTTAGTCTCCTATACCATTATTGGATTTAACCTTATGTATCCTGAATTTGCAGATGGCCCAGGGTGGTTTGATTTCAATGGTTTTTTCTTAGATGATTTTGCTGGATTGGATTACAATCAGAATTACACCTATTGGACTGATTTCCTATTCCAGGCTATGTTTGCGGCTACTGCCGCCACCATAGTTTCAGGAGCAGTAGCCGAAAGGATTAAAATTTCGGCATATTTCATTTTTACCATCATATTTGTTGGCTTAGTATATCCTGCTATAGGAAGTTGGAAATGGGGAGGCGGTGCATTGGATGCAATGGGCTTTTATGATTTTGCCGGTTCTACATTAGTCCACTCTGTAGGAGGATGGGGCGCTTTGGCTGGCATAATAGTTTTAGGGCCTAGAATTGGTAAATATGTAAATGGAAAAGTAATAGATAAAGAAGGATCAAGTGTTCCCTTAGCCACAATCGGAGTATTCCTCTTATGGTTCGGCTGGTTTGGTTTTAATGGTGGCTCCGTGCTTTCTGCAGAGCCAAAAGCTACTTCATTAGTTATCATGAATACATCTCTGGCCGCGGCCGCAGGTGCTTTAGGGGGCTTTGTAATGGGATACTTTACCTTCAAAAGATTAGATTTAGGAATGGTTCTGAACGGTACACTTGCTGGTTTGGTAGGAATTACTGCTGGTGCTGATTTAATGACCCCGGGATTATCCCTTTTGATAGGTTTTATAGCCGGGATGCTGGTAGTCCTTTCTGCAATAGGTCTTGATAAATTAAAATTGGATGATGCTGTAGGTGCAGTTTCCGTTCATTTAACTTGCGGTATATTCGGCACCTTGGCTGTTGGTATTTTTGGGGCTAAAGCAGGTTGGGACCAATTTTTAAACCAGCTAATAGGAGTTGGCGTCTGCGGTGCAGCCTCTTTTGGTTGCGCTATTATTTTGTTCTATATTCTCAAGAAAACTATAGGATTACGTGTTTCTAGAGAGCACGAGGAACAAGGCTTAGATAGCCATGAACATGGGATCAGAGGTTATACTATTACTTATGAATAGAATTCATACTAACTTTTCCAAAGTCCTAAACTTTGGAAAAGTTTTATTTTGCACCCAACAATTGTACACATAATTGATTAGGCCCAAGATAGAACTCAATAAAAACTGAGTCAACAGCTATATTTTGCTCTTTTGCAAATAACTTCAAATCTTGCAACATGTCGTCTGGTGTTGGCATGGCCAAAACATTAGCTTCAATATATCCCTTTACAGAGGTAGATCTTTTAAAGGTTTTAATTTCCCAACCCTCAGGCATTTCGAAATTAGGCTCACCCCCTACTTCCACTCCAATAAAATTATGGACTGCTCCCGTTTTAGTATCTGCTTCTCCAAAATAAGCAATTGTAATTGATGTGGCATTGGCTTCAGATTCTACCAAATCTTTAGACTGCATGAAAAGTGCTTGTAAACTATCGCTACCTACTTTACCTTTATATTCTGTTCCAGCAATATGAATAAGAAAATCATTTTCTATGGATTTTTCCACTTCTTTAAATCCACCCAGAACTGCATAAATAACTACAGATATGATTAATAATGGAATGATAATATAGAGCGCTTTTTTCATTATTTTAAAATTCTAATTCAACAACTAATCTAATATAATAATTAATGAAGTTGGCAATCAATAACTCAATCAGTTAAAATTGATCACAAAAAAAGCATACACAGGATAGTATATGCTTATTGAAAAATAAATTGAAGGATTTAATTTTATAGACCAAAAGCTTCTTTTACTTTATCTACATAATCCAATTTTTCCCAAGTGAAAAGTTCAACATCCTTTGAGTATGTTTCCCCATTACTGGCAACAAAATTCTTCTTAATGATTTGAGGGTCCCTTCCCATGTGACCATAAGCAGCAGATTCGCTATACATTGGATTCCTTAATTTCAATCTAGTTTCGATTGCATAAGGTCGCATATCAAAAATTTCAGAAACTTTTTTTGCAATTTCTCCATCGGTCATTTCTACATTGGCACTTCCGTAAGTACTAACATAAATTCCCATAGGTTCTACCACACCAATTGCATATGATACTTGAACAAGAATTTCATCCGCCACCCCAGCAGCAACTAGATTCTTAGCTATATGACGAGTGGCATAAGCTGCAGATCTATCCACTTTTGATGGATCTTTTCCCGAGAAAGCTCCTCCTCCGTGTGCCCCTTTTCCACCGTAAGTATCTACAATGATTTTTCTGCCGGTTAAGCCAGCATCCCCATGAGGTCCGCCAATTACAAACTTTCCTGTAGGATTAATATGATATTTAATATTATCACTGAATAATTTCTGCAATTCAGGCTTCAATTGAGCCTTAACCCTTGGAATCAAAATATTGATGATGTCGCTTTTGATTTTTGACAACATTACATCATCACTATTATCAAAATTATCATGTTGAGTAGAAACTACTATTGCATCTATACGCTGCGGAACATTATCATCAGAATATTCTATTGTTACTTGAGATTTAGAATCAGGCCTTAAGTATTGAATATCATCGTTTTCCCGTCTTAATTTAGCCAACTCCATTAAAATCTTATGAGAAAGGTCTAAAGCTAGTGGCATATAATTCTCGGTTTCCTTAGTGGCATATCCAAACATCATACCTTGGTCACCGGCTCCTTGTTCTTCAGGATTACCTCTATCAACGCCTTGGTTAATATCTTGAGACTGCTCATGAATGGTAGAAATCACACCACATGAATTGCCATCGAACATATATTCACCTTTGGTGTAACCGATCCTATTAATAACATCACGGGCCACTTGTTGAACATCTACATAGGAATTACTGCGAACTTCACCACTTAAAACCGTTAACCCGGTAGTAACCAAAGTTTCACAAGCTACTTTTGACTGCGGATCAAATGCCATAAAATTGTCTAAAAGCGCGTCTGATATTTGATCGGCCACTTTATCGGGATGTCCTTCCGAAACCGATTCTGAGGTAAATAAATAAGGCATAATGTTTTAATTTTTGAAGTGGCAAATTTAATAGACTATTTATAATTATTTTAATTAATTACTGATTTATGTCAGACAAATGTCAATTGTTTCCAAATAAAAAAATGCAAGGCACTTTATGTAATTCTGGTTTACTCTTTTTCCAGTTCTGAATTGTATCCGTTTTAATCATCTCTCCCTCTCCATTAATGTCTTTTGCAATACACATTTTCAAATGAGGGTCACAAATTCTTAAAATATCTTCCACTAACTGATTGTTGCGATAGGGCGTTTCCATAAAAATTTGAGTCTGGGATGTTTTAAAAACCGCTTGCTCTAAATTTCTTATGGCTATATTCTTTTCCTTTTTATCGATAGGTAAATAACCAGAAAATGCAAAAGACTGTCCACTAAAACCAGACGCCATTAATGCCAAAAATATGGATGACGGCCCTACCCAAGGCTCTACTCTTATATTATTTCCATGTGCATAAGCAACCGCCCTCGCACCAGGGTCTGCAATCCCTGGACAACCTGCCTCAGACATGACCCCTATTGATTTCCCTTTGAAAATTGGGCTCATTAAACTCTCAATTTGATCATCTCCTGTTTTTTTGCTCAATTCATGAAAAGTGATTTCAGGAATTGGCTTTGAAATATTCATTGTACTAAGGCATCTTCTGGCGGTGCGAATATTTTCCACCAAATAATAATCTAAACTATTACACAAATTTATTAGGTCAGGAGGCAAAGATTTTGACTCGGAATTCGGTGCAATAACGGTTGGAATTAAATATAAGACTCCTTTTTCCATAAGATTCTAAATCATTAAAGCACTAAAAATGTATTTTACATCCATTTTTTATACTTGAAAATAGCTAAGGTTACAACAGCCATTCCAATTATTAAAGACCAAAAATAGACATAACCATATTCCCAACCGAACTCAGGTACATTTTCAAAATTGATTCCATAAACGCCCGCAATAAAGGTTAAAGGAATAAAAATCACGGAGAAGATCGTCAAGGTCTTCATTACCTGATTCAGTTTATTACTAATTACAGATTGATATAAATCCCCCAAACTGGAAATAAAATCTCTATAGGTTTCTACTGAATCAATGGCTTGAATGGTGTGGTCATAAACATCTCGAATATAAATACGAGTATGTTTGCGAATTAATTTAATTTCATCACGTTCCAATTTGCTAATCACTTCTCTTAGAGGCCAAACTGATCTACGAATATGTATTAATTCACGCTTTAAAGTATAAAGCAAATCAAAATCTCTTTTTTGACCCTGAAACATAATTCGTTCTTCAATCTCTTCTAATATGTCACCGAATTTCTCTAATACTATGAAATAATGATCAACTATTGTATCAATTAAAGCATAAAGTAAATAATCTGACCCTTCCCTACGTATTCTACCTTTTCCTGCCCTTAACCTATTTCTTACTGCTTCAAATGTATCTCCTTTTCTTTCCTGAAAAGTAATGAGTAAGTTTTTGGTCAATACAAAGCTGATCTGTTCGTCTGTAGTTTTCTTTTTCTTCTCATCGAATTGCAACATTTTCAAGGCTACGAAGAGATATTTTTCAGTATCATCAATCTGGGGTCGTTGCCCCACGGATAAAATATCTTCCATTGTTAATGGATGTATTTCATAGGCATCGCATATTGCTTTTACCTTATCCGTATGATGGATTCCTTCAATATTAACCCAATGAAAATTTCCATCATCGGGTAAATCAATCACCTCTTCCAAAGAAATATTTAATTTTTCTTCAAGGTGATTTTCACTGTAAACAAAAAGGTCAACATTAAAAGGAGTGTCTTTCCTGAAACCCGTATAAATAGCGCTCCCGGGTGGGAGACCTGCAGTTTTGGAACTTTCCCCAAACATGCCACGAATTCCGGAATATAAATTAAGCGGCTCCTCAACAAGAAGCCGCTTAGGTAAATTGATTATTTTCTTTGCTAACTTATCCATTCATGGAAATCAAAAACTCATTATTGTCAACGGTACCTTTCATTTTAGTCAATAAAAGTTCCATTGCTTCTCCTGAGTTCATGTCTGCCATGAATTTACGTAATATCCAAACTCTTTGCAATTCTTCTTTACTCATTAGTAGGTCTTCTCTTCGAGTTCCAGATGCAGGGACATCGATTGCAGGGAAAATTCGCTTATTGGCTAATTTTCTATCCAACACTAATTCCATATTACCTGTACCTTTAAATTCCTCGAAAATAACTTCGTCCATTTTAGAACCAGTTTCAATTAAAGCGGTAGCTAAAATGGTTAATGAACCCCCATTTTCTAAATTACGTGCCGCTCCAAAGAACCTCTTAGGTTTGTGTAATGCATTTGCATCCACACCACCTGATAAGATTTTTCCTGATGACGGAATAACCGTATTGTAGGCACGAGCTAGTCTTGTGATAGAATCCAAAAGGATTACAACATCATGGCCACATTCTACCATTCTCTTGGCTTTTTCTAAAACCATGCTAGCCACTTTTACATGACGATCGGCTTGTTCATCAAATGTAGAACTAATTACTTCTGCCTTTACAGAACGGGCCATGTCCGTAACCTCTTCAGGACGTTCATCTATTAACAATATTAATAAATAAGCTTCGGGATGATTTTCAGCCATGGCATTTGCCACTTCTTTCAATAGCTCCGTTTTACCTGTTTTAGGCTGAGCTACAATCATACCCCTTTGACCTTTACCAATAGGTGCGAAAAGATCCAGAATACGGGTAGAATATTTGTTTGGCTTGGTACTTAAGTTAAATTTCTCTTCTGGGAATAGTGGTGTTAGGTATTCAAATGGAACCCTATCCCTGATTTCCTCAGTAGTTTTGCCGTTCACGGAAGAAACTCTTAATAAAGCAAAATATTTTTCGCCTTCTTTTGGCGGTCTGATTTGACCTTTTACTGTATCTCCTGTTTTTAAACCAAATAATTTGATTTGAGATGGAGAAACGTAAATATCATCAGGACTTGCTAAATAATTGTAATCGGAAGAACGCAAGAAGCCGTATCCATCTTGCATCATTTCCAATACTCCTTCATTTTCTATAATACCATCAAAATCTTTGATGTCGGCTTTTTTAGAGCGGTTATCATTTCTTTCCTTTCTCTCGCCTCTTTCAGGCCTGTTTCCTCTGTCATCTTTGTCATTGGATCGCTCTGCTCTTTCAGGTCTTGGACGTTTGTCTTTAGGGGCAGGACGAGGTTTTTGCTCTCTTTTATCCTCACCACCTGCTTCTTGTTTTGCGGGTGCCTCCTCGGTTTTTTGTTGAGGCTTATCCTCCACTTTAGCCTCCTTCTTAGCGGGCTTCGCCTTAGGAGCAGCTTCTTTTTTAGGTGCCGTTGATGATTTAGGAGTTGTTTTTTCTTCTTCCTTTTTAGGTAAATCACTTTCAGGTAAAAGTGCTTGTTGATCCAAAATTTTGTAAATCAATTCTTTCTTCGGCAATTTCTTGTACTGGGCTACTCCCAGTTTCTCTGCTATCTCTTTAAGTTCAGAAAGTAGCTTTAAGTTTAATTCTTCAATGTTATACATAAAGGGATTTTTACTTTTTCAGGATTTGAGACCCTGATATTTCGGTATGATAAATTAGATATTATGTTTTTGGATTTTTTGGGCGAAAAACATGAAATATGTATCGCCTTCTCTTTAAGATAGTACAATGATATACTAAGCATTTTTAATTGTCAAGCATTTTAAGAAATATAAAACAGAAATTGGCATTAAAGGCAGTTTTCTGTTTATAAAACCATTAAAAATAGCTTATTTTGCTAAAAATTTTGGAGAATGTTACAAGTTGCAAATTTACGTGAAGGTAAAGCTCAAGCTGTTAAAGGCTTACTGAAAAGAAACATAGAAAATGCTGAAGCACTGATTGATGGTGTAATTGCATTGGACGATAAAAGAAAAGCGCTTCAGACTGAATTGGATGCTGTGCTTGCAGAATCCAATAAAATCTCCAAAAGCATTGGTGTTTTGATGAAAGAAGGAAAGAAAGACGAGGCAGAAGAAGTGAAAATCAAAACTGCAGAACTGAAGCAAAAAAGTAAAATTTTGCAAGAAGAATCTCAAGAAATTGATAAAGAGTTAACGGAAAGCCTATATCAAATACCTAATATTCCCCATGAAGATGTAAAAAAAGGAAAAGTTGAAGATGATAACGAAATTTTATCCGAACATGGCAAGAAACCCGAATTATATGCAGGAAAAAAAGCCCACTGGGATTTAATTAAAGATTATGACATCATAGATTTCGATTTAGGAATTAAGATTACAGGTGCGGGATTCCCAGTTTACAAAGGGAAAGGGGCAAGAATGCAACGGGCATTATTGAATTTCTTTTTAGATGAAGCCGAAAAACAAGGGTTTAAGGAAATACAGCCACCTATTGTAGTAAATGAAGCCTCTGGGATTGGTACTGGGCAATTACCCGATAAAGAAGGTCAGATGTATCATATAGAGGATACGGATTTATATTTAATCCCTACAGCAGAAGTACCGATTACCAATCTTTTAAGAGATGAAATCATCAATGAAGAAGATTTGCCTATCAAATTAACTGCCTATACACCTTGTTTTAGAAAGGAAGCAGGATCTTGGGGGGCGCATGTGAGAGGATTGAACCGATTACATCAATTTGATAAAGTAGAAATCGTGCAAGTCCAGCATCCTGACAAATCGTATCAAGCTTTGGAAGAAATGAGCAATTATATCCAAAGCTTATTGGCTAAATTGGAATTGCCTTACCGCGTTTTAAGATTGTGCGGTGGTGATTTGGGATTTACGGCAGCTTTGACTTATGATATGGAAGTTTGGTCTGCAGCACAGGAAAAATGGTTGGAAGTGAGCTCTGTTTCAAATTTTGAAACTTATCAATCCAACAGGTTGAAATTGCGCTATAAAGATTCCGATAAGAAAAAGCATTTATTGCATACTTTAAATGGCAGTGCATTAGCATTTCCACGAATCTTAGCTGCAATTTTGGAAAATAACCAAACCGAAAAAGGTATTAGAGTACCTAAGGTATTGCAATCTTATACTGGTTTTGAGTGGATTGACTAGGAGTAATATACTTCTAATAATTACACATGTTTGGATAGGAGAAATGGTTGGTGTGCCACCAACCATGGGGACAGCCACAATGCTATGTTAAGCTATGAAGTCTCATGTTTCACTGCAATTCTAAAAAAATAACCTTGGTTATTTTTCTTTTGTGTTCTCTTGCTTCTTTTGTGGTAGCAATTTACAACTGTTAATAAAATAAGGAAAGGTTACTTTTAACCACAAAAGATACTATGTTAAATTCCTAATTAGTTTTATACTTTTAATCCATTTATTAACTTTGAACTGACCAAAAGAAGGCTTCAGTCGATTCTTTGCACCGGAGTCTATCTAGAGCGGG
>NZ_JBNPEF010000002.1:0-102807 GCF_051117495.1 Marivirga sp.
TCCGATATACAAAACTGTTATCTCACACAAAATGCTATTCCTACCCTTTCCTTGTTTTTTGCCAAATTTATCTATTATTTCGTTGCTGGTAAACTGAATCAAACATACGAGTAACAAAAGAGAACAATAGGTTTTTCGCTTTAGCGAAAAAGTCGTTAAGGCAATCACCTTAATTTAATAGTGTTGAAAGGGGAAACGAACTTAATGTTAATATCTTAAATAAACTATTTAAACAGGGGTTGACTATTTAATTTCTTTCGGATGTTTTATCAACTGATGATACTTTTCTTTCAAAATTTGAGGATGATAACCCTTCATGAACATTTTGTAGATCTTCAAATTGGCAATGTTTACCTGCCAATAACTGTTGTCCTCATATTTCCGAGCTGAGACCAAAACAGATTTCGGGATAATTCCAAACTTATATTTTTTCCATAGCCTTTTGATCAGCTCAAAATCCTCCATTACTACATATTCCTCATTGAAGCCATTGTTATCTTCAAATACATCTTTTTTAATAAATAAAGTCTGATCACCACCTCTACACCATAGCACCTTAAAGCGGGTGAAAAAAGAATTGACTGCCAAAAACGGGTGTTTTGAATCGAATTTGAATCTATAACAGCCAAAGTCATATCCTTTTTCAATAAAATTTAAAATATCTTTTACAAATGTCATGGGAGGTTTGGCATCTGCATGGACAAAATATAAAATTTCACCTGTTGCAATTTTTGCTCCCTCATTCATTTGATGAGCCCTAGATGCTTGTTTTGTATAAATTACCTGAACCCCCAATCTTTTAGCAATTTTAACGGTGTCATCTTGACTATTGGCATCACTCACAATGATTTCTGCTACATTATTATGACTATTCTGCTGAAGAAATTGGATTAAATCACCAATATTTTCCGCTTCATTAAGTGTCGGAATAATGACAGATATTTTATTATTCTGGGTTTGGGGCATCTGTAATTTGAATTAATGCGTAATTAGAATCAATTAACTTACGAAATAACTATAATGAAAAGATTTAGCCTTACACTATTTAGTTTTTATTTCATTTTTGTCGGCTTCCATAGCTTTGGACAAAATAAAATCAAAAATGAGCCCAATGAATTTGTCCGATTAAGTATGAATTTAATAACATCGGTAAAAAATAATGCTGATTATCAGCAATATGTGAATGAATATAAGGCTTTGCCGTTAGATAAATTAGCCAAATCTCTGGATACTGATAATAAAACCAAGGCATTCTGGATTAATACCTATAATGCCTTTGTTCAAATTCTTTTAACGGAAAATCCTGAGCTTTTTCATGATAGAGGCGCTTTCTTTAAGGCAGATCAAATCAATGTGGGGGGCGAATTATTAAGCTTGGATTTTATAGAGCATGGGATTATCCGTGGTTCCAAAGTGAAATTATCAATGGGCTTTATGAAAGATCCCTTTGCCAGTAAATTGGAAAAGCAATTTAGGGTAAGCGAAACAGATGGAAGAATCCATTTTGCCTTAAATTGCGGAGCTACTTCCTGTCCTTATGTGGCAGTTTATAGTGCCTATGAATTAGACAAAGAGCTAGATCAAATTACCCGACAGTTTTTAAAAAGAACTACTGATTATGATAAAAGTGAAGATGAGGTATATGTCACCACACTTTTCAGTTGGTTTAAAGGTGATTTCTCTGATGGAGGAGGTGTAATAGGATTTTTAAAAAAATACGACTGCATTCCAGAGGATGTTGATCCCGATGTGAATTATAAGGATTACGACTGGACTTTGGATTTGGGTAATTTTACAGAATTGCAGTAATAAGATTAGTAGTAATGTAAGATTAGTAGTATAGTTTAATAGTTTATGGTTTGAAACTCCCTCAATCAGTTTTTGGTTGGGGGTTTTTTGGTTTTGGGATATTTCTATTTGAAGTGATATTACAAAAATAATGAGACCGTTTACCTTTAGTTTAAATTAAATTTTATATACTTTACCACCATCCGGCTTTACTTGGTGTCTTATTGATAAAATGAACTCATGGAACCACTACATAAATTATCATTACTTACAATAATTGGGCTTGTTTTATTTTTTAGTTGTGAGAAAAATGAGGAGTTGATGGATTCACAGCTTTGTGACAATAATTTTATATATTCTGCGACAGCAGACTCAAAGATATATCTCAAACAATCTTCATCTGAGATATTTATTGAATTTGAACAGGATAGTGTAACCGATGATTTAGCAGAGCTAATTTTGAGCAAATATTCTTTCATAGATGTGAATATTGAAGCAAATAATTATAATAAAATTTGTGTGAGAATTAATGAATCCGTGGCAGAGTGCACCGTTGTCAATGATTACCTAAAGATATTAAACGAGGATGACGAGATCTTTTCAGCTACTCCAGTATTTTATCTCTCTGAAAATGATCCAGACTCTTACTATATTTTAATAAGTGAAGTCCTGACCAAGAATAATGAGAATCTGATCACAGAATCAGACTTTATAGAATATGCGGAAAATTTAAACTTGGAGCTAATTGAAGCAAAATATTCTACACAGCATTTTAAAGTAAAAGATGTAAAAACAGGATTTGAAGCTTTAGAATTAGCTAATAAAATATTTGAAAGTGGAATGGTTAAATATTCACACCCTAATAGTATAATGAAAATTGAACATTTTTAGACTAAAAAATTTACTTCCCGTATAGTGCAGTTTGCAATGCCTAACCCATTCTTAATGGGCTAGTCTAGCAAGCGTTGAGAAGCGAAACACGTAATTATCCTTCTTGATACATTGCCTCCCTAAAAGAAAACCCTTTTTTACCTTTAGTTTAAATTAATTTATATAATTTTCATTTTCTAATAATTTACTTAACAGGGGAATATCGGCTTAATCAGTCTATGATGAAGTAAGCTTTTTCGATAGTTTAGCCCCAGAAAAAATTATCAACTATGAAAATTAAATATTTACTAATCTTGCTTTGTCCTTTTAAGAAATTAGCCCAAACCTGTCAGGTTTATAGAAATTATAGAACTAAAATAGAAGCGTGCCTCATCATTAATATCAAATGCAAACCTGACAGGTTTCCATTCTATTTTAATTTTTATAACGTAACGCCAATTGCTTTCCTATTTTTTGTAAGCTTTGCCTGTAGTGATAAAAATTCCACATCTTCCACAGCAGAAGAACTAGCCAAAGAAGTAACAATCTATCGAGACTTCTATGGAATCCCACATATAAATGGAAAGACTGATGAAAGTATGATGTTCGGTCTTGCCTATGCACAAGCGGAGGATCATTTCAATAGAATTGAACAAAAGATTATCCAATCTATTGGTAGGCTGGCAGAAGTGGAAGGGGAAAGTGGAAAACCCAATGATATACGTGTAAAAGCATTTGAAATTGAAAGGCTTTCAAAGGAGGAATACCAATCACTTGAACCAAAGTTCAAAAAACTTTTTGATGGCTATGCGACCGGATTAAATTATTACCTCAATCAAAATCCTGAAGTAAAGCCTCAATTAATCACCAGTTTTGAGCCTTGGTTTTTTCTGGCTGAGCATAAGGGTAATGCCTTTGGAGGACTTGGACAGGTACGCTTGAATGATGATATGATAGTAGAATATTTGGAGGATGACATCAAGGGCATCGGGTCAAATGCTATGGCGGTAGGCCCCGGTAAATCCAAATTTAATAAAGCCATTTTGGTAGCCAATCCGCATATGGCTTATGAAGATCCTTATGAATTTCAGCTAACAAGTGGGGAAGGATTGAATTTTTATGGAGTAGTAAGGAAAGGGTCTGGCATTTTCCCTGTTTTAGGGCATAATGAAAATTTAGGTTGGACTTGGACTACTAATAATCCGGATGGGGCGGATGCTTATGAAATTCAATTTAACCATCCTAAAGATTCTTCAATGTATAAATTTGGTGAGCAATATTTAAAGGTAGAAACCTATCAGGATACTATTAAAATAAAGACTGATTCGGGTATTTTTGATCAAAAAGTAAGTTTCCGAAAAACCATTCATGGCCCAATTCTATCGGAGTCGGAAAATGGTAAACCCATCAGCATAAAATTAGCCTCTTTACAAAAAGGAGGAATGTTGGAACAACTCTACAGGATGGCTTTATCCGAGAACTTGGAGTCTTTCAAGGATGCACTAAGATTGAATGCGCTTTACGTCCACAATATTACTTATGCCGATGATCAAGGCAATATTATGTACCTCTACAATGGCATCATTCCAAAACGAGATACTTCATTCAATTGGCACCTAGCTGTGGATGGGAGTCTCAAAGAAGCCCAATGGCAAGGTTTTCATAAGCTAGAGGAATTACCGCAAGTACTTAATCCTGTAGATCAGTATGTGCAAAATTGTAATAATAGGCCCTTTGAAACTACCACTCAAGAAAATCCAGAACCAGCGGATTTCCCTGATTACATGACCTACTATCAGCGAAATAGCAATAGAGGCAGAAGGGCTAAAAACATTTTGGATACATTAGATAATGCCACCATAAACTCCCTGCAAGACGCTATTTTTGACCGATATGTAGAAATTGCGATAGAAGACATTGAAGCAATAAAAAGAGAAGTGAAGAAGATAGAGAAATTAGATCCCGAGCGCATCGAGAAAGTCCGTGAACCGCTTAATATGCTTATTAATTGGGATCGCTTCAGCAGTAGCACTTCCGTAGCCACATCCATTTATTATATCTGGAAATTTAAGAGTTTCTATTTACAAAGAATTAAGACTGAAAACCCTTATGTAGTGGCACTGGAACAAACCATTGAAAAGCTAACTGCAGAAAAGGGGACTTGGAAGGTCGCTTGGGGAGATATTTATAGACATCAGCGAAGCCTAAAATCAAAGCAATATGAAGTGGATGCTGAGAAAACCAGCTATCCTATAGATGGAGGCATTTCAATAACAGGAATTATGTTCGCCTCTTCTGGACTATTTGAAGGTCACTTACCGGATATCGGTCTTAAAGGCTTGAATATCCGGGCACAAACAGGGGATTCTTATGTTTCAGTGGTTGAATTTGGAGAGGAAGTCAAGGCTAAATCCATCACGCCTTACGGAGCGAGTGACCATCCTGAATCAGCTCATTACAATGACCAATCAGCGCTATATGCGCAAGGAAAATTGAAACCCGTATTTTTTACCATGGAAGAGATTCAAGAAAACCTGTAAGTCAAGTATCACCCAGGGGAATTGAAATGGAAATAGGTGAGGTTAACCATCTAGCGTTGCAAATCAAAATGCGTGTTTTAAGTTGTAAACACCAACTACCTTTGTAAAAGAAATCAATTAATTTACCTTTAGTTTAAATTAAATTTTTTAATTTTAATCAAATTAGGGATGCTTATAAAATCATAAATCATAAAAAAATATTCTTATGAAAAAAATAACCATCATTTTAATCTTAGCAATTCTATCAAATTCTCTCATTGCTCAAGATATATTTAAAGCATTAGAAAATAAGAATTATACAAGCCTGGAAGAAATTTTACAAAAGGGGACTCCTATAGAGCAGTATAATTCAAAAGGTCTTACTCCAGTATGGCTTGCGGTTTTTAAAAACGATACTACTGCATTAAATCTCCTTATTCAATATGACGCAAATTTAAATTTTGAAGCAAAGAATGGATTAAACCCTATAATGGTCGGAGCTATATCGAATTCTTATGAAAGTGTTGAAATACTATTAGATAACGGGGTAGATGTTAATTGGAAATCAAAAGCCTCAAGAAATCAAACGCCTATTAGGTTCGCCTCACAAGGTGGATGCTTAAAGTTGGTTAAACTTTTGTTGGATCGCGGAGCTGACCTGGAGGCAACACCAGATGATGGCGGAACTCCGCTTTTAGCAGCATTGCATGCAAAGAAATATGAAATTGCTGAATTTTACTTCAAAAATGGTGCTAATGTAAATGTAGTAGGTCGGGATGGTGAAACCGTAATTCACGAGGCAATTAAATCGGGTGATCCTCAAATGGTTAAGCTGGCAATAGAGAACGGAGCTCCTTTAAATTATGATGATCCCAATGGCAAATCAACCTTAAAATTAGCAAAGCAAAGCGGTAATTCTGAAATTAAGTCAATGGTAAAAGAAGCATTAAATGAAAAATAGCGTTTCCTACTAGCGCGCATTGCAAAGCAAAACGCATGCTTTTAAAGACTGTCCTAATTTTAAGGAAGGACTAATTTTACTCAGCACGGAATATTATTTGGTTTATGGTTAACTAGCAAGTCCTAAATGGTGGATATCACACCCCTTTTCATTAATTATTAACAAGATTTTCGATGAATAATATAATTTCTATGCCGAATACCCTAAAATTTCACCTATATTAGCAGTTCAGATATACAATCAAAACCTGCAAACCCACCTATTGTCGGTTTTCTGTTTTGAGGAATGTTTGAGTAGTTGTAAATGATGTAGAAGGTTTTAAGAAAGGAACATCGTATTTTTCAATTAGCCTATAATGCATAACTTTAGGACTAATTTAAAACATACTAAATACAACATAAGCTATTAAATCATTATGAAAGGTCATCAAATTGCTAAGATTCCCAATCAAAACGATTGATAGCCTAACGTTGCTATATGATTCGTTCAAATTATTTTAAAATAAGTAAACTATTTATATATTTAACTATATTTAATATTCATCGTTATAATTTGTATCTTTGCAATCCTTATTATGGAAAATCGAAATATTATATCAGAATTACTTCCTTCAAGCTCTACAAATACTAATAGTATTGAGGAAAAATCACTGAATGCTTTGAATTCTTATAAGCAAGTGAATGGGTTGATAGAGAGAACATATATCGCGATGGGTAAAAAGAAAAATATCAACTATTCATCGCAATCAAGTTCTAATGGAAGCATCAACGCCAAATCAACCTCATCAACGTCAGAAATTTAAAACTACCCAAGATTGGAATAACTTTATCGGTCAATATCAGCATAACCTGAATGGAGATTTACTATTGAATCTAAGAATTCAGTGTTATAAAGAAATTGAAGGATTAAGAGGTCGACCGCTTTTAGTTTATGCAACAAAATTTGTTGGCACACCTCCGGGGACTCCTAATTCAATAGACTTATCTGATATTGACGGATTTACTGATTTAGTTAGTTCCTACAGTGCCGAAGATGAAGTTGATGTATTACTTCACAGTCCAGGAGGACAACCTGATGCAACTGAGAGAATAGTGAATATACTAAGGAATAACTTTAAAAAAGTTCACTTTATTATACCTCATTCTGCTTATTCTGCCGCTACAATGTTATCATTATCTGGTAACTCAATCACCTTGCATCCTAGTGCAACTATGGGTCCTATTGACCCTCAATTAAACGGGACCCCAGCTAGATCAATAAAAAGAGGATTTGAAAGAGTAAGAGACATAATAAAAGACGAAGGACCAGAGGCATTACCTGCATATATTCCTTTAATTGAAAAATATACTCTTGATTTACTTGAAATTTGTGATGATTCAGAAAAGTTATCAAAAGAGTTAGTAACAACATGGTTAGTTGAATACATGTTTAATGGAGAAAAAACAGAGGAAGATGTTGAAGAAACGGTAAATTTCTTTTCTGATTATGATACTCATTTACTGCATTCAAGACCTCTTTTATTCAAGAAAATAAAGGACTTTGACTTAAATATTGAAATTGCAAAAGATGGGCTGCAAGAGTTAATATGGGAAGCATATATAATGCTCAATGGATTTTTTGGACTGACACCGTTTGTGAAGCTTTACGAGAACACAAAAGGTGTAACTTGGGGCAAGCAAATGAATATTATTCAAAATAACCCTAATAATCCAGATCAAAAAAAATAAAGCAACTAACAAAACATAAAACCCATTTGCTTACTTATTCCATAGTTAGTTTTTCTGCATTTGTCCCGCAATTTATGCTTTCAATTTGGTCAGCCATCATCATTTCAGGACAGTAGATGTAATATAACTGACTGGTTTTTACGGG
Organism: Marivirga sp.; assembly: GCF_051117495.1. NCBI lineage: Bacteria > Pseudomonadati > Bacteroidota > Cytophagia > Cytophagales > Marivirgaceae > Marivirga > Marivirga sp. Next base: position 8,011 of record NZ_JBNPEF010000002.1, read on the forward strand.
AGCGCATAAACTGCTTAGTTTAGTAGTTCAAAGCTTACAGCTTGCAAACAGGTTTTATGCTGGCGTTCTAAAAACAATCCTCTAAAAAGCCTCATTAAAAGCAATATAGAAACCATTGCTATCCTTCCCCACAGCATAATCCAATCTTACGTTGATGTGTTTTTTGGTGTCAAAGGTGAAGCGCAAGCCTCCTCCTGCCGCATAATTCCATCGGTTCATGCCATAATCTCCCCAAGTGTTGGCGGTTTGCCCTGCTGAGCCAAAAGCCGTTAAGCCAATTCTCCAGAAAAGCTCTTGCCTTACTTCCAATTGACCCAGCAATAAATTATTATCTTGGAAATAACCTTGAAAATAGCCCCTCATTTTTTTATTGCCTCCCAATTGTGCCAATCTGTTGAAAGGAACATCTCCAAGATTCGACCATGAAAAGGCATTGGCAGCCAAAACGGTTTTATCGGCAGGGGAATAATAATAGGCATAGTCAAAGGAAATAGCGGTATAATTGTGTGTACTGCCAGTGTATTGGTGATTGAATTCAATAAAACTTTCCAAATAATGGCCATTTCTTGGATAGTAAACACCATCTCTGGTGTCGTATATCATGGCAGGGCCCAAACCACTGGTTCGGTTATAGGTTCCTCCTGAAAAATCTTCTTGCTGAAAATCTCCTGTATTATCCCACTCAATGATATCATAATTCTCAAACCAGTAGCGTCCGCCTACAAATAAATTGGGAGCAGTTTCTTTTAAAAGAAAAGCACGTACTCTTGGAAAACTGGCTCTGTAAGTTGAATAAACATCCTGTTGACCATTATTTCCGATTCCATAAAATGGGTAGGCATAATTATAATAGCCTAATTCCCCTATACTTCTCCATTTATTTTGGTCCCAGAAAATCTGAAAAGGTAAGAATATCAAGGTTTGCTGTTTGGTGGTGTAGCCCGCAGCCAATTGTATTTGACTGGCATTAATTGGTTTTTTTCTGTTGGTAAAGAAATTATATAAAATACTGGCACCATAAAAAAGTCCTGCTTCAGGGGTGTAATAAACCACAGGCAATGGAAACAGGGAATTTTTATCCGTTTCGTAAAGTGCGGTATCTAGTTCAACTGTTTTCTTGTCAATATTATCCTGAGAAAATGCAAATTCAGCTGTAATTATGCTAAGCGTAATCACGGCAAAAAATGATAATATTAAGTTTTTTAAGGATTGTTCCATGAATATTGAAATAGATAAAATTATATTTTTGTATTCAGTTAATTATAGATTATTTTCCGTTCGGTTTCGGTTGTTTGTAATCAAATCGAAATATAATGAGAAATTATGGAAGGATGTAAAATACATACAGCTCATTGATATTGAAGGCAAAATGAAAAATATTTTAATACTTACATTTTTGATGCTTGTGTGTGCACCGCTATCTGCACAAAATTCGGAAGTGGATAGCTTATTGAATGTCGCTGAGCACTCAAATGACAGTATTAAGACCAGTATTTACCTAGATTTGGCCATTGGTTACCGATCAGTTCAGCCTGAAGTTGCTCTGAAATATGCCAATGATGCCTTAAAAATAGCAGAGCGAAACCAAAATTATACTGGAAAAGCCGCCTCTCTCCATGTTTTAGGAGCTATTTATACTGTTTTAGGCGACTATGAAAAAGCTATTTCCAATCTATTGGAGTCGCTCAGGAATTATGAACTTTTGGGCAATTCAAAAGGTGTGGCCAACTCTTCCAATAGCTTAGGGATTTTATACTTTAATCAGGAGGATTACAGCAATGCCAAAAAATACTATTCCAAAGCCCTAGCTTTAATTGATTCCTCAGAATATGCCATGAGCACAGGGGTTTATAAACTAAATATAGGAGAAGTCTATCAGGCAACGGGTGAAAATGAAAAAGCGCTTAAATTAGAAAAAGAAGCCTATGAAATTTTCAATCAATTGGATGACATTAACGGAATGGCTTATGCTTTAGGGGTTCAAGGAAAAGTGAATTTTCAGCAAGGAAAGCAAGAGGAGGCCATTGATTTGACTCAACAAGCTTTGGATTATTTAATTGAAGATCAGGACTATTTGGGAGCGGTTGAATACTTGAATTTTTTAGTGGAAATTTATTTAAGTACCAATAGGTTGAGCTCAGCAGAGGAGAATGCACAAACCGCCCTGGAAATTGCCAAACAAATCAATTCCTTAAAATGGAAGATTAAGTCCTATGAAAATCTATCGAAAATATTCTATCAGAAAGGTGCTTATCAATTGGCTTACCAATTTAAAGACTCCGCTTACATTCATGAAAATCAATTGATGGATGAAGAAAAGCAAAAGCAGATTGCGAACTTGAGGATCATCTACGAATCTGAACAAAAAGAGCAAGAGAATGAAATATTGAGAATAGATCAAGAGCTCAAACAAAAGCAAATTACCCAACAACGCATTTTAAATATAGCCATTATCAGTATTTTGGTGATATTGGTCGTATTTGCTATTGTGACTTTTCGTGCCAAAAACCAAAAGCAAAAAGCCAATAATCAATTACAAATTCAAAATGAGGAAATTCGTCAACAAAGAGAGGAGATAGAAACGCAAGCGGAAAGATTAAAGACCATTAATTCGGATGTAGTGCGGAAAAATGAGTTGATAGAAGAAAAGAATAAAAATATTACGGACAGCATTAATTATGCTAAGCGCATTCAAACTGCATTGCTGCCTTTTTCTCATCGGATAAGTAAGCATTTAGAAGATTATTTCATTTATTATAATCCTAAAGATATCGTAAGCGGTGATTTTTATTGGTTTAGTGAAACGGGAGATAAAGTGATAGTGGCTGTGGCAGATTGCACCGGACATGGAATACCGGGTGCTTTTATGAGTTTTATTGGCCATGATATGCTCAACCACATAGTAAATTTTAAAGGTATCACGCAACCTGATGAAATCCTGAAACAATTGAAATTAAGTGTTATTCACATTTTGAGACAAGAACAAAGTGATAATAGGGATGGAATGGATATTTCAATATGTGTATGGGATAAAAAGAAAAATAAAGTTTATTTCTCGGGAGCCAATCACTCTTTAGTTTATATACAAAATAAACAGCTTCATCAAATAAGAGGTAATAAAACCACTGTGGGCTTGGATGAAAAGCGAAATATTAAAGATTTCGATAAGCATGAAATCAATTTAGTGGGCGATACTTGCTTTTATTTGTTTTCTGATGGATATGTGGATCAGTTTGGAGGCGAAAGAGACAAGAAATTCATGATCAGGAATTTGAGAGAATTGCTTTCTTCCATTCACATGAAAAAAATGGAAACGCAAGGCATTATATTAAGAGAAACCATAGAGGAATGGATGGAAAATAGTGAGCAAGTGGATGATATGCTCATTTGGGGATTTAGAGTTTTTAGTTGAGGATAATAAAACTAAATCTATAAGTTTGAGAACCCCCTTGTCAGGTGTTTTCACTTGAATAAATCTATCAGATGAAATAAGCCCACATAGCAGTTGTTTAGGTGAAAACACCTAAACATGATAAGATATTACGCCCCTTCAGGGCTCTGGAGATCCATTCTTGTTTTCACAGGGCTTCACCCTGTGTTAGACTATTATGCCCTTTCAGGGCTGAAATTGAAGAATTCAACATTTAAACCTTATATAAAAACACACATTTTTGACCTGCACTTGATAGCTAAAATATGCATGGTTTTTAAGGCCCGAAGGGCTAACATACCTCAACATAGGATGAAGCCCTATGTTAGCTAGTAAAGTATTAAATCAATCAAGCCCTGTAGGGGCGTAATAAAGTGGAGTGATCCTCATGCTACTTGGCTAAATTTTATTCATTTCAGGGCTTAGTAATATATTTTCTTTTTTCACAGGACTTCATGTAGTGTTAGAATATTATGTCCTTTCAGGGCTGACATTGGAGAATTCAACATTGAATTCTAAGACCAAAACGCATAATTTAACTCTACATTTAATGGCTGATACATGAATTTAATTTGAGGCTCGAAGGGCTGACATATCTCAACGTAGGGTGAAGCCCTACGCTAATAAATTCATAATTCAACTAAGCCCTGAAAGGGCGAAATACAATTGATGAAAAGTTAAAAGTTGGCAAATATTTTCAAAAACTATAACTTTAAAGCTAAAGTTGCTTTTCAACCAAGCCCTGAAATGGCGAAATAAATTAATCATGGGACAGTCACTTGTACAAAATTACCTACACATAATATTCAGTACAAAAAATAGAGAACCTTTAATCAAAAAACCTATAGAAGCAGAATTACATGCCTATTTGGGAGGGGTTTGTAATCGATTGGATTGTCAGGCTATTAAAGTTGGTGGATATATAGACCATATTCATGTTATATGTAAACTATCTAAAAAAATTCCATTAACAAAACTTATGGAAGAACTTAAGTCTCATTCCTCTAAATGGATAAAAACAAAAGGCAAAGAATATAGCAATTTCTATTGGCAGGATGGATACGGTGCTTTTTCCGTAAATCCTTCTCAGGTGGAAGCTGTAATTGAGTATATTGTAAAACAGCATGAACATCACTATAATATGACATTCAAAGAAGAATATAGGGGATTTCTAAAAAAGTATGATGTTGAATATGATGAGCGCTATGTGTGGGACTAAATATTACGCCCCTTCAGGGCTTGGGTAGCTGGTATTCACTATGGACACAGGGCTTCACCCTGTGTTAGAAAATTATGCCCTTTCAGGGCTGAAATTGAAGAATTCAACATTGAAACCCCAAAAAAACTCACATTTATGACCTGTACTTGATAGCTAAAATATGCATGGTTTTTAAGGCCCGAAGGGCCGACATACCTCAACATAGGGTGAAGCCCTATGTTAGTTAGTAAAGTATTAAGTCAATCAAGCACTGTAGGGGCGTAAAATAGTGGTATGATCATCATGCTACTTGGCTAAATTTTATTCATTTCAGGGCTTAGTAATATATTTTCTTTTTTCACAGGACTTCATGTAGTGTTAGAATATTATGTCCTTTCAGGGCTGACTTTGGAGAATTCAACATTGAATTCTAAGACCAAAACGCATAATTTAACTCTACATTTAATGGCTGATACATGAATTTAATTTGAGGCTCGAAGGGCTGACATACCTCAACGTAGGGTGAAGCCCTACGCTAACAAAATCATAATTCAACCAAGCCCTGAAAGGGCGAAATATCTCTAGACAAAAGGATATAAATACTAATTTTGATATATCGATTTTGGCTAGTCTGAAACAGATTTTTTTAATAATGGATGTAAAACCAATCAAATTATCTAATTTCCATCATAAATCACCTTTGTAAAACATTGAAAATGAATAATTTAAAAGCAATCTTACTTTTTTCTATGCTTAACTGATTCATCCTATTATTTTTGCACCATGACAGAGCAAATTATTATTCTTGATTTTGGGTCTCAATATACCCAACTCATTGCCAGAAGAGTTCGCGAACTCAATGTTTATTGTGAAATTCACCCCTTTTATGATGCACCTGAATTAACCCCTGATGTGAAAGGTGTGATCCTTTCCGGAAGCCCTTGTTCCGTTAGGGATGAGGATTCCCCTAAAATTGATTTAACCAAATATAGAGGTAAAATTCCCTTATTGGGAGTTTGTTATGGCGCACAATATTTAGCACAGAATAACGGTGGGGAAGTACTTCCGTCCGAAATCAGGGAGTACGGCAGAGCCAAACTCACCAGCTTTGATGAAGATAATGATTTGCTCAAAAATATGACCAAAGGTTCACAAGTTTGGATGTCCCACGGAGACACCATCAAAACTTTGCCGGAAGGTTTTAAAATTATTGCCAGTACGCCTTCAGTGGAAGTGGCCGCTTTTGAATTGGAAAATGAGCCTACCTACGGAATTCAATTTCATCCGGAGGTAACGCATACCATAGAGGGTAAACAATTATTGGAAAATTTCTTGGTAAAAATCTGCGGTTGTGCCCAAGATTGGACTTCTGAGATTTTTGCTGATATCACCATTGCAGAATTAAAAGAACAATTAGGCAACGATAAAGTGGTGCTTGGTCTTTCTGGAGGTGTTGATTCATCAGTTGCCGCCATGTTGATTCATCATGCCATTGGTAAAAACCTCTATTGTATTTTTGTAGATAATGGTTTATTGAGGAAAAATGAATTTGAGGAGGTATTGGATTCCTATAAGCACATGGGCTTGAACGTAAAAGGAGTTGATGCCAAAGAGCAATTCTACAAAGCTTTAGCAGGTATTTCAGATCCGGAAGGCAAAAGAAAGGCAATTGGAAAAACTTTTATTGAGGTTTTTGATCAGGAAGCCAAAGCTATAAAAGATGTGAAATGGTTAGCACAAGGAACGATTTATCCGGATATTATAGAATCGGTTTCAGTTAAAGGTCCATCTGCCACCATTAAATCTCACCATAATGTTGGGGGATTGCCGGAGAAAATGAATCTCAAAGTAGTAGAGCCTTTAAAAACACTTTTTAAAGATGGTGTACGTTCAGTAGGGAAAGCTTTGGATATTGACCTTAAAATTTTAGGAAGACATCCATTTCCCGGCCCTGGTTTGGCCATCAGGATTTTAGGGGATGTAACGCCTGAGAAGGTGAATATCATTCAAGAAGTAGATTCAATCTTCATAGGAATGATGAAGGAAAGAGGGCTTTATGATCAAGTTTGGCAAGCAGGTTCCATATTATTGCCAATACAATCGGTTGGCGTAATGGGGGACGAGAGAACCTATGAAAGGGTAGTAGCGCTAAGAGCTGTTGCCAGTGTGGATGGAATGACGGCAGATTGGGTACATTTGCCTTATGATTTCTTGAGTGATGTATCAAACGAAATAATCAATAAAGTGAAAGGGGTCAATAGGGTTGTATATGATATCAGCTCTAAGCCACCGGCCACTATTGAATGGGAGTAAGAAGGAAGCTGGTCAGGTTAAAAACTGAATGTTTGGTGTGCCACGAACCATGGTAAAAGACCCTAGTCGGTGGCTCAATGACCAGATTCAGTAGTAAAGGAAAAGAATCCTTAACATATTGCAGGTGTTTTTACCTGCAAATTTCTGAGCGACTCACTGAGCCGATCAATGCAAAGACTTCGGTGAAAATACCGAAGTGGGGAGAAATGAGTGAAAAGAACCCAAACAGGTTTCGAAAAAAGTTAATATGACAAAGCAGGATTAATTAATATTTTAATAAAAATAGCATGCGATCAAAATCATTAGTCATTTTCGGATTGATATTAATAATAAGTGTATTTCAAGTTAATGCACAAGTTAACTATCAGTCAGAATACTTGTCAGGAAAGAATTATTTTAAATCAGGTGATTACCAACGGGCTCAAAATCATTTCAAGAATTTACTTGATTTGAACGAAAACAACCCATTCTATCTGTATGCTTCATACTTTTACAGTATTGCTGCTTATGAAACTGGCAATAAGGAAAGGGCTATGGAGGTTTTGGCTAAAATCAGGACTACCCATCCTGAATGGGAAAAAATTGATGAGGTAAATCTTTGGTATGGCAAAATGCTATTGCAGGAAGGAAACTTGATGAAAGGGCTCAATATCTTGAATAGCACTGAAAAAGATGATTTGAAAAATATTGCGAATGAAATCAAAAAGGCCACATTGGTTGCTTACGATAGCATTCCATTATTGCAGAAAGCTATGGAATTAAATCCTTATGATGAAGTATTGGCCAAGTATTTAGCAATGAAAATCAATCAGCAACCCATGGTAGATCGCCAAGTTGAATTAATGGAGTTTTTGATTGATTCTTTTGATTTAAATCGTGCTAGTTTCGATTTTGTGGATAAAAGTGTTACGGAAAAGAAGGATCAATATAGAGTGGCTGTCCTCTTACCATTTATGGCAGAAAATTTGTCCACTTCCAAAGGAAATAAGGGAAATCAATTTGTGCTTGATTTATATCAGGGGATTAAAATTGCGGTGGATGAATTAAACGCTGATGGTGAAAAGATACAACTATTCTCATATGATACTGATAGAGATAGCCTCAAAACCGCTGAAATTATTGAAAGTGGAGAGTTATTGGAAATGGATTTGATAATTGGGCCATTGTATCCCATCCCTGCTAACATGGTTCGGGAATATTCTTATCGCCATAAAATAAATATGGTCAACCCATTGTCAACAAATTCGGAGACCATTGCCACAAACCCATATTCTTTTTTAATGAAATCAACTGCAGAAACACGTGCAAAAGTGGCCGCTAAATATGCAATTGAAAATATGGAAAATAAAAATGCTACCATATTTTATGGAAGTAAAGCGCAAGATTCAGTTTTTGCCTATACTTACAGAAGAACATTGGAAGCAGATTCTTTTAATATTACGTGGATGGCGGCCTCCAGGTCAGCGGTAGCGAGCACCGAAATTTTAAGGTCTCTGACCGAAGTTTACGATAAGGATACGGTTGATACCTACGGAAAGGTATATATTAGTAATACAGTTAAAGTAAAAGTAACTGAAGATGACTCATTGGTAATGTCAAGGGATACCATTGGACATATTATGGTGGCCTCTTCAGATAATTTATTAGTTTCCAATGTGCTGAGCGCCTTAGATACAAGAAGAGATAGTATCCCTATTATTGGATATGATGAATGGCTGGATTTCAACCAAATATCCTTTGACCAGCTACAAAGAATGGGAGTGGTGATGATAGGTCAAAATTACTTTGATTTCAGTTCATCCGCAGTTGCGGAGTTTAAAGAAAATTACAGAAAAAGTTATAACAAATTGCCTTCACAATACAGTTATGATGGATATGAAACGATGTGGTTTTTTGGTAAGCAGTTAATAGAATTTGGCAATTATTTCCAATATGGCTTATATAATGAAGGTTTCCAAGAGGGTCACCTCTATTTTGGCTTTGATTATACGAATGCCAATGACAATCAGGTAGTCCCTATTATGAAAATGCAGGATTTGGAGTTGAAGATGCTAAACTTCGAACAAGTAGAAGAAAAGCCATCAGTTTTTACAGACTAATTTAATAAAATCGAAAATCAAATTATTTATGCTGGACAAGTCCAATAGCAAAGAATTATTTAAAAAAGCGCAAAATTTTATTCCGGGCGGGGTGAATTCCCCGGTCCGTGCCTTTAAGGCAGTAGGAGGAGATCCTATTTTTGTAAAAAGTGCTAAAGGTGCCTATATGTATGATGAGGATGATAATCGATACATCGACCTTATCAATTCATGGGGCCCCATGATTTTAGGTCACGGAAATGAAGCAATCGAAGCCGCAGTAGCCAATGCTTTAAAAAGTTCGCTTTCATTTGGAGCACCAACGTCCAAGGAAATTGAGATTGCAGAATTAATTACCCATATGGTACCATCTATTGAAAAAGTGAGAATGGTAAATTCCGGTACTGAGGCTACCATGTCTGCTGTAAGATTAGCCAGAGGATATACCGGCAGGGATAAGGTATTGAAATTTGAGGGCTGCTATCATGGCCATGGTGACAGTTTTCTGATTGCCGCGGGAAGCGGTGCAGCCACGATGGGAACCCCCAATTCTCCCGGAGTTACCAAGGGAACGGCAAAAGATACATTAACGGCACCTTTTAATAATTTGGAGGCGGTAAGAAATATAGTCGATCAAAATAAAGGACAAATTGCCGCCTTGATAGTGGAACCTGTAGCTGGAAATATGGGCTGTGTAATTCCCAAAGAAGGTTATCTACAAGGCTTAAGAGAAATCTGTGATCAAGAAGGCATTGTTTTAATTTTTGATGAGGTGATGACCGGTTTTAGATTGTCAAAGGCAGGGGCTCAAGGAATTTTTGGAGTAAAACCAGATATTACTACTCTTGGGAAAATCATCGGTGGAGGAATGCCGGTAGGAGCTTATGGAGGAAAAAAAGAAATCATGGATTTTGTCTCTCCCCAAGGACCGGTTTATCAGGCAGGAACGCTTTCAGGTAATCCCATTGCTATGTCAGCAGGATTAATGATGCTTCATTATCTGAATGATCATGATGAAGTGTATGAACAAATTGGTGCTTCAGGACAATATTTAGCAAAGGAAATAGCCAAAGTAAATACTGCTTTAGGTAAAAATTATACCATCAACCAGTTAGGTTCTATGATCAGTATATTTTTTACGGATCAAGCGGTTGAGGATTTTGATGGAGCCAAAAGTTGTGATACGGAAATGTTCGGAAAATATTTTCAGGGCATGTTGAATGAAGGGGTGTATTTACCTCCTGCACAATTTGAATCATGGTTCTTGTCCACTTCATTATCGGCAGAAGATTTAGATCATATTGTGAAATCACACGAGAAAGTTTTGAAAAACCTTATTTCATAGGTGTAATCCGAAAAATTATTTGCTATTTTTCCTTAATTTACCATGGATTTTGTTGATTTAGGAACTACATTTATTGTAGTCCTAATTAATTATTATATTTACAGCTGTAAAAAATAGAATTATAGTGAAGATAGTAAGACTCATTCTCATCATATTGGTTTCCTATAGCTTCGTGTTTACTGCGGATGCTCAGTTTAGAAGAAGATCTGAAAATAAAACGGTGACCTTCGAGGAAATGTATAATGATCCCTATGATATCAATAAATTATTCATTGGGATAACCCCCGCCTATGGGGACATACATGTGACCAATATCACTTCTGGATTTGGTGTGGACGCTACCTATTATTTAAAAGATAAAATGCATTTTAAGGCTCATGCCAGAATCCCTTATTTTATAGGGAGTGATTTTGCTAGAAATGCAGCCCAAAAAAATGGCTTTGATCCACAATCCAGAGCTAGAACTTACTTTTTCACGGAAGCAAGTGCGTCATACCACATCTGGGATAAAGAACAAGAATCTGAAAGTAGAATACCTTTATATTCTAAGAATTATCAAGGAGCAGAATGGGCAGCAAAGGTTCCGCAAAAAGCAGATATTCCCAACAAACGAAGAGAGATCTTATTTGCTCGCTTAGGGGGTGTGTATTACGAAACAACTTCAGAATTGAGTCGGGCAATTGCATCTCAGGGAGTGGTAGTTAATCCTGTTGGGGAAACCGAAGAATCTCCAAATTCAATAAGCGGGGAATCAGAAGATGCTGTTTTCGGTAATGTATTAGGTGCAGGGGTTTCAGTAGGTGGAGGATTTACCTGGATTAAAAATTTTGCTGCCAAACCGGATAAAACCTATGAAGAATTAGTAGATGATCATGTATTTTCTACTTTTCTTGACCTGTTTATTTTTCCTATGGTAACAGTTGAAAATTTCTTTCATCAACCTACAGGAGCAAACCAATTTTTCGAATATGATGCTTCCACTATCAATACTTTTATGTTTGGTGGTAGAATAGGGATTGACGGGCACTTCAACAGAACGCTAGGATGGGGGTACGGTGCTGAAATTGGTATGAGACCAGGACTTCAGAAAAGAGGTTTTTATGGTTTGTTAAAGATTACTTTCCCAATGTATGGTACCAAACTTGACTATAGTGTAGAGGCATTTGGTCGTTAATCAAAAATATTTAATTTAGGATATAAACCTTAAAGCATTCATTGATATGTTTATAAAGCCTTGTGTTTTTGAATAAATACAAGGCTTTTTTTATGGCGCTATTCTTTTTAATTATTATTTTTCCATTTGAACCTTAGGCAAACTTAAAATTATTATCACAATGGGTGTATTAGATTTAATTACCTTACTAATATTTTTGGCAGCAGTTTTTACCTTTATAAATGTTAATTATCTAAAACTACCCTCCACTATTGGGTTAATGATCATTGCTTTAGTACTATCAGTCTTAATTCTTCTATCTGGATATGTCTTTCCGGAAATTACAGACTTAGCCATTTCTATTGTTTCAGAGTTTGATTTCAAAGAAGTCTTGCTTGATGTAATGCTTAGTTTTCTATTGTTTGCCGGGGCATTATCAATTAATGTAAAAAAACTCAAAGAGGAGCGTTGGCCAATTTTGATTTTTGCTACTGTTGGCGTTTTGATTTCCACTTTTGTAGTTGGTTTTCTGATGTTCTATATCTTCGGGTTTTTTGGCTATGAAGTTGACCTGATTTATTGCCTTTTATTTGGTGCTTTGATTTCCCCTACTGACCCAATCGCAGTATTGGCCTTGCTATCCGATGCCAAAGTTTCAAAAAAATTGGAAATTAAGATTGCGGGTGAATCTTTGTTTAATGATGGAATTGGCGTAGTGGCATTTTTGACAATACTTGGACTGGCACAAACAGGAGTTGGTAATTTTAGTATAGGAGGTACGCTTGGTTTATTTGGGATGGAAGTAGGGGGAGGATTGTTATTAGGAGCACTATTTGGTTTTTTCGGACTTAAATTATTAGAGATAATTGATAATGAACATGTAGAGTTAGAGGTATTGGTAACTCTGTCTTTAGTGATGGTTTCTTATAAAGCAGCAGAGTTTTTTCATATATCCGGTCCTTTGGCTGTGGTAGTACTTGGCCTGTTTTTAAGCAAGGAAGGGAAAGCCTCTGACAAAAGTAGCGCAACGGGTGATTATGTCTATAAATTTTGGCATTTGGTAGATGAGGCGTTAAATGCCATTCTCTTTATTTTAATAGGGCTGGAAATCATTGTAATTTCAAAGGAATACCATCCAGATTATTTTCTAATTGGACTTTGTGCGATAGTAGTAGTATTATTTGCTCGTTTAATCGGGGTCGGAATTCCAGTCAAAATAATGGAACGCTTAAGAACATTTGAAAAGAATACCTTGGCAATTCTTACTTGGGGTGGTCTCAGAGGAGGAATCTCTGTTGCTCTGGCGCTTTCAATCCCAGATGATTTCGAAGCTAAAAATTTAATTTTGTCTGCTACTTATTCAGTGGTGGTATTTTCCATTTTAGTTCAAGGATTAACGATTAAGAAACTGGTTCCTAAGAAAAAACCTTAATATATTCCCTATAAAAAGAATACTTTTTACTGGTAATCTGAGTTAGATTTTAAATCTCTACAAAATTTCTTCAAAGCGTCATTTCGGAAATTTTCTTTTCATATGTCAAAAAAAAGTAAATTATCCGAAATCTTATTATAGCTTGTCCTGCATTGCGGTAATGGTAATTATAATAATAGATCTCAAGTTAGTACTCTATTTTAATTTGATATTGATCCAAAAGTCCTCCGACTGCATCAATTGAAAATAGAGCATTCTTTAATTTATTTATTTCAGGATTTATGCTGTAGTTCATGGCATTTCTGAAATCTGCTTTCTGCAAATCACATTTTTCAAAAACTGCGCCTGCTAAATCTGATTGTTGAAAACTAGCTCCCCTCAAGTCACTTTCCCCCAAGTCAACCTCTATAAGCTTTGAGTTAATAAATTTTGTTTTCATTAATTGAAGTTGAAAAAATACAGAATGATTGAGTTGACAGTTATCAAAACCTAAGGATAATCCAAAGCTATTGCATTCATCAAAATGGACTCCCAATATTTTACAGCCTTTAAAATTAACGGTTTGCAAGGATGTGTTTTTAAGTTGTACTGAACTTAAATTACAATCTTCAAAATCACAGTCAATAAATTTAAAGTTTGATAAATCGCAGTTTTGAAAGTTGCAATTGACAAAAGTACAATGCTCGTATTCAGTATTTTCAAACTTCTGCTCGCTAAAATTAATGGCCTTGAAAATTTCTTCCATTACTATATTTCCCATTGGATTGTCTATAAAAGGTTTAAACGTAATTTATAAATATATACTTTTAGATGATAAACTTGTGATCAAAATGCAGTCCACATGACAAATGTCATCTAATTCGTAACTTTTGTTACGCCTCAATGAATGTTACTACATTAATTTTGTTTTATCAATTTGGGAAAATGATGGTTATGCATTGTTATCCTAATAAGTGAAGGATTGTTAAACTTAAAATAAAATTAATTAGAATAATTTATGAATCAATTATTAGATTGGATAAGTCAACCTTGGCCATGGTATGTAGCTGGTCCCTTGATTGCATTAGTGATGTTTTCAATGTTGTTTTTCGGGAAGTCTTTTGGTCTTTCTGCCAACCTGAGAACCATGTGTTCTATTTTGGGCGCTGGAAAATCATGTGATTTTTTCGATTTCAATTGGAGGGATCAAATGTGGAATTTGGTATTCGCAGCAGGATTGGTTTTAGGTGGGTTAATATCCTATTTGTATTTGGGTAATGATCAGGCAGCACACATCTCGGAAGCCACTATAGCCGAGCTTCAATCATATGGAATTGAAAATCCAGGGCAGACTGTAGTCCCTCAAGAAATATTCAATTGGGAATCATTATTGACTGTTAAAGGAATAATATTCATAGTAATAGGTGGCTTTTTGGTCGGCTTTGGTACTCGCTACGCAGGTGGATGTACTTCTGGGCATGCTATTTCCGGTTTAAGTGATCTTCAGCCTGCCTCCCTTTTGGCGGTTGTCGGTTTCTTCATTGGTGGGCTAATCATGACCTATTTTGTACTACCTTATTTACTTGTCCTTTAATCAAATTCAAAAGATACAAACTGAATAGAATGAAATTTTTTAGATATTTATTTATAGGAACCATATTTGGAATTACCCTTGCTAAAGCGGAAGTGATATCATGGTTCAGGATTTACGAGATGTTCAAATTCCAATCATTTCATATGTATGGTGTAATTGGATCAGCCGTAGTGCTGGGAATCATCGTTATACAAATTATTAAAAGAAACAAATTAAAATCAATTGACGGAGATAGAATAATCATAGCACCTAAGCAATTTAGCTGGGCTAGATATTTAATTGGAGGTTCCATCTTTGGTTTGGGCTGGGCCCTAACAGGAGCTTGCCCTGGACCCATGTTTATCTTGCTAGGAAATGGTGTTGGGGTAATCTTGGTGGTAATTGCTTCAGCTGTTTTGGGAACTTATGTTTACGGTAAAATAAGACATAAATTACCGCATTAATTCAGATACCTTGATCACCCATATTTTATTTAATTTACAACGATGGAATTTTTAAAATTAATGAGGCTAACCACTGCTGTACTGATCAGCATAGTGGCTATTGTTTTCCTGCTTTTTTTGGGTGTAGTATTTATGGATGATGTTTCTAAATGGTATGGAGCCTCTTTTTCCAATGAGCCTCAAGAATGGAGCTTGCCTAATATTGAAAAAGATTTACCGGAGGGTAAAAAAGGAAAGCAAGTTAAATTTGGCTATTTATTGGCAACTGAATCCCCAAAGTGGATGGGGCCTCAAGTAATCAATAAAGATAAAAGGCTTTATGCTGGAAATAATTTAACCTGTCAAAATTGCCATTTGGAAGCGGGAACCAAGCCAGGCTCTGGTTCTTGGGTGGGCGTAACCAATCGGTTTCCTCAGTTTAGAGGTCGTGAAAATAAAATTGGAACCATTGAAGAGCGTATTAATGGTTGTATGGAACGCAGTATGAACGGTCAAGCCCTGCCTGAAGATTCAGAGCAAATGCAAGCTTTAGTTGGATATATGGAATGGCTGAGTGAAGGTGTTCCTGAAGATACAGCTGACTGGTATAAAGGATTTGTAAGTGTTAAAATTCCTGAAGTAAAAGCTGATACTGTTTTTGGAAAACAGGTTTACATCAATGAATGTCAGGTTTGTCATGGTGAAGATGGGCAAGGAACAAAACTAGCTGATGAACGAAAAGGTTACCAATATCCACCACTTTGGGGAGATGATTCCTTCAATCATGGTGCTGGAATGCATAGAGTTTTAACGGCTGCCCAATTTATTAAAGCCAATATGCCACATCTGATTGCTACAAAAGCAAATCCAAAATTAACGGATGAAGAAGCTTTTCATGTGGCAGCTTATATCAATAGTTTTGATAGACCTCAAAAGCCGAATACGGAAAAAGATTTCCCTGATTTAAAATTGAAGCCAGTTTCAACTGCTTATGGACCATGGGATGATCCATTTCCTGCTGAACAGCATAAATTTGGGCCTTTTCACCCTATAGTTCATTATTATGATAGTGTCTATCAAATTAAGAAAACCAAATAGATGAAGTTTACTTTTATATTTTCCATATTTTTTTTATCCACTTTCCTACTTTTAGCTCAGGAGGATGAAGCTGAAAATAAAAAGGGAAATCTTAGTGGGCAATGGCGAAATTACTATATGCACTCCTTCAATGAGGGAGACTTGCAGGATTGGTATGCCATAGCTACCGGCTTGAAATTAAAATACACCTATAATTTCAATAAACATTGGCAAGTTGGTGGGGCAGTTTACAGTAGTTGGAACACTGGAATTGGAAATGTGCAGGCCTCAGACCCCACGACCGGAAGGGGAAGTCGATATGTGGCAGGAAATTTTAATGTTCAAGACCTATCTCAACGGTTTATTGCTTATCCCGGAGAATTGTATTTGCAATACAAAAACGGATATCATCAAATAAAAGTGGGGAGACAGGGTTTCTTTTCACCTTTTATGAATGGGCAAGATGGCAGAATGATTCCAACCCTGTTTGAAGGGGCATTTTATAAATATGAAGATAAAGATAAGTTAAAATTTCAATTGGGTGCAATCAATAGAATTGCCCCGAGAAGTTATAATGGTTTTGAAAATATCGGTCAGACCTTAGGAATTTATCCTGTCGGGAGAGATATAGACGGACAAGGAAGTGAATACAAGGAAAATTCACAATCTGATTTTGTGGTATTGACCAATGTTGATTATCAAATTGGTCCTAATCTAAAAGTCGAGCTGTGGGATTATTATGTTGATAATATTTTCAATGTTTTATATGCAAAGCCCACTTACAATTTTAAAAACGCTGGCTTAGCATTGTCAGCAGAGTGGTTGTTACAAAATAAGGTAGGAGAAGGAGGTAATCAAGATCCTGCTTTAAGATATGTTCAAAATGAAACTGCACAGATTTTTGGGCTGCAGTTGTCTCATGCACTTAAAAACGGAAAAATCAGTTTGGGATATGATCACATCACCGGCCAAGGACGATTTTTATTTCCCCGTGAATGGGGCAGGGAGTTTTTATTCAGTTTTCAGAAAAGAGAAAGGAGTGAAGGATTTGGAAATAATCATGCGGTAGTGATGTATTATCATCAGAACTTCAATTTTTCTGATCAAAAGCTAAAGTCGATTTTCAGTCTTGGTCATCAATGGAGACCATCGGTGACTGAGCCGACTCTAAATAAATATGCTATTCCTAATTACATGCACATCAATCTCGATTTATTTTATGAAAATGTAAAATGGAAAGGTTTTAAACCTGAGCTATTGCTTACCTATAAACATGGAACAGGAGGTTTTCCTGATAATCCTGTTTTCGTGCTCAACAAAGTAAACTTGTTTTTGATTAATGCTATAGTGAATTATAATTTTTAAAAATACAAAAGACTTCCTCTCAGAAGCCTTTTGAAACATGAAACACTATTAAGTGTAAACTACGGAAACGGTATTTTCTAGGGTTGAATCAAAAACCTACCAGGTTTCATTTAAGCTAATAAAATAATCCCATGGTTGGTTGCACACCAACCATTTTGGAAATTTTTTTCACTAACCAAAATTGCAAAATCGCCATGTTTAGGTGTTTTCACCTAAACAACTGCTAAATTGACTATTTTTATTTTATACAAACTTGCAGGTGAAAACACCTGCAAGTGGGAGGTGGCGCTGTCATTTGAGCCCACTAAAACTGAGCCTCTTCAGTTGAACCTTTCAAAGCTGTAGTGGAAGATTTTCCTTGCATGACTGCATTTTGAACGGCATCAAAATAACCAGTACCCACAAAAGCTTGATGTTTAACTGCTTTGAACCCTTGTTTCTGCAAAGCAAATTCTCTTTGCTGCAATTCAGAATATCCGGCCATTCCTTTGTTTTTGTAGGCTGTAGCCAATTCAAACATAGCAGTATTCAATGCATGAAATCCGGCTAAAGTTATGAACTGGAATTTATAGCCCATTTCGGCTAGTTTCTCTCGGTATTCCAACATCTCATTCTCAGTTAATTTTGCTGCCCAATTGAATGAAGGAGAGCAATTATAAGCCAACATTTTATTAGGATATTTTTCTTTAATGGCCTGTGCAAATTCTCTTGCTTCTCCCAAATCAGGATGAGAAGTTTCGCACCAAACCAAATCAGCATAAGGAGCATAAGCTAGTCCTCTGTTGATAGCTTGTTCCAATCCATTTTTAACGCCAAAGAATCCTTCTGATGATCTTTCACCATTTAAAAATGGACGATCTCTTTCATCTACATCCGAAGTAAGGAGATTGGCGGCATCAGCATCAGTTCTTGCAATGATTATAGTTGGGACTCCCATCACATCAGTTGCTAATCTTGCCGAAATTAATTTATTGATGGCTTCTTGTGTAGGAACTAATACTTTTCCTCCCAAGTGCCCACATTTCTTGGCGGATGATAATTGATCTTCGAAATGAACACCTGCTGCTCCAGCTTCTATCATGCCTTTCATGAGTTCAAAAGCATTAAGGTTTCCACCAAATCCTGCTTCGGCATCTGCCACTATAGGAGCCATCCAATGTATATCGCCTTCACCACTTACAGATTGAATTTGATCTGCCCTCAACAATGCATTATTGATTCTTTTTACTACATTTGGCACGCTGTCAGCAGGGTATAAACTCTGATCAGGGTACATCTGACCGGCTAAGTTTGCATCTGCTGCTACTTGCCATCCACTTAAATAGATTGCCTTTAAACCTGCCTGCACTTCTTGTACTGCTTGATTACCAGTTAAGGCCCCCAATCCTGATACGAAATTTTCTGTTTTTAATAATTCCCATAATCTTTCTGCACCTAATCTGGCTAAACTGTGATCGATTTTCACAGTTCCGGCAAGTTTTACCACTTCTTCTGGTGTATAAGTTCGTTCTACATCTTTCCATCTTGGATTGGTCGTCCAATCCTTTACTAACTGATCGATTTTCTCTTGAGTATTCATGTGTATATTTTTTGTTTTTTAGTTCTCACATGCCCCATCGGGATCCCTAAGGGAGAATTCGCAATAAATATTCCTGCCTGCCGGCAGGCAGGCATCAGGCGGTTGGTATAAAATCGCCCTCGAATATTTATGCTCATTTCATGTCGTTTATATTTATAGTATGATTTAAATTGATTTTATAAGTATGGATATGCCTTAAGCGTAAGGAAGTCTTCAAAGTCATCGCTTTTTACAAGGTTCTTCAATAAATCCCTTGCGATGGCCAGCTTTCCAGTCTCCACTCTTTCCTTGCCTAGCATTTCTTTCACTTTTTCAGTTTCTTCTTCCAATAGTAAGCAGTAGAGTGCGCGATTAAATATCTTTCCGTTTTTAAAGGAAACTTGATGATGATACCATTGCCATAGTTGGGCCCTGCTTATTTCTGCAGTAGCGGCATCTTCCATTAAATTGTTAATGGCGGCTGCACCCGTTCCTTGTAACCATGATTCTATGTAAAGCAAGGCCACATTGATATTCATGCGGACTCCTTTTTCAGTTACCTCCCCATACATTACATGGGGGCTGGTTAAGGCAGAGGCTGAGGTGCTAAATTCTTCTCTTAATACATGCTTTTGATGTGGTCTGTTGCCTATAATTTGATCAAAAACAGCTTCAACTGCAGGGATTAGTGCTGGGTGAGCTACCCAACTTCCATCATATCCTGCCAATGCTTCTTCTGTTTTATCATTTCTGACCTTATCCAATATTTTCTCATTTTCTACTTCATCTTTTGTTGGGATGAAAGCAGACATACCACCAATAGCATGAGCACCTCTTTTATGACATGTTTTAACCAATAAATTGGCATAAGCTTTCATGAAAGGCACTTGCATGGTGACTTGGTTTCTGTCCGGTAAAATGTAATCCGCTCTGTCACGGAATTTTTTAATGAAACTGAAAATGTAATCCCATCTTCCCGCATTTAGTCCTGCCATGTGATCTCTCAATTCATAAATAATCTCCTCCATCTGGAAAGCAGCCGTAATGGTTTCTACCAAAACAGTAGATTTGATCGTTCCCACAGGAATGCCTAGTTCATTTTGCGCGAAGATGAATACATCGTTCCATAACCTTGCTTCAAAGCGGTGCTCTAATTTTGGGAGATAGAAATACGGCCCACTACCATTTCTGATGAGTTCATGCGCATTGTGGAAGAAATATAGTCCAAAGTCAAAGAGGGAGGCCGCAATCGGTTCACCATCTACTAGGAAGTTTTTCTCCGATAAATGCCAGCCTCTCGGTCTTACTTTAAGAACCGCTGTTTTATTTTTTAATTGATAACTTTTACCATTTTCTGCAGTAAAATCAATTTGTCTTCTTATAGCATCATATAAGTTTTGCTGTCCTTCTTTGATGTTTTTCCAAGTCGGACTAGTGGCATCTTCAAAGTCAGCCATAAAAACCTTTGCTCCAGAATTCAGGGCATTAATGATCATTTTTCTGTCAACAGGCCCGGTAATTTCCACTTTTCGGTCTTGCAGATCTTTTGGTAGTGAAGCAATCTTCCAATCTGGATCATTTCTTATGTCTTCAGTGGTTTTGGGGAAGTCCAGATTTTTACCTTGCCTGATCTGATCATAAGTTTGCTCTCTTCTTCCAAGCAACTCTAATCTTTTTTCATTGAACCTTTCGTGAAGTTTATTAAGAAAAGAGATGGCTTCATCAGTCAATAGGTTGATGCTGTCTTTCTTTTCTTTTGTGTTCTTAATTTTTGCTGATGTAGTTTCCATTTGATTATCAGATTTTTAAGTGTTCGATGTTTCAAATGTAGAGAAGCGAAAAATAAATTACAAGCGAATATTCGCTATTAGATTTTATTCGCTATATTAGCGAATGCGAAGTAAGTGAAGAGGAATGGATATGGGTGGCGAAAAAAAAATGAAAAAAGTTTTTTCGCTGAAAGTGAGAATAAAGGTTTTAACAAAAAATATGAAGAAATGGCTATATCTCAAGAAAATGTAAAACTGATTTTTGGATTAAAAGTAAGACAGCTACGCTTAGAAAAGGGATTGTCCTTTGCGCAATTATCAAAGCAAACTGGACTATCTGCATCCTATTTAAATGAAATAGAAAAAGGTAAAAAGTATCCGAAAATTGAAAAAATCAATATTTTATCTGAAGCACTTGAAGTGAGCTTTGATGATTTAGTTTCATTACAACTTAGTAAAAAATTAGCACCATTAGGGGAGTTATTGCAATCCAATTTATTCAAGGAACTGCCTTTAGAATTATTTGGGATAGAACCAGCTCATTTATTGGATTTATTAAGTAATGCTCCTGCTAAATTAGGAGCTTTTATAAGTACATTGATTGAAATCAGTAGAAATTACGGACTAAGAGTTGAGAGTTTATATCTCAATATGTTGCGTTCGTTTCAAGAAATGCACGATAATTATTTTGAGAGTATAGAACGGGAAGTAGCCTCTTTCAGAACAAGATTTTTGAAAGAGGCAACATTTCCCTATACTTTTGAGCAGTTTCAAGCAATACTTAAAACGGAATATCAATATCAGATTTTGCCAAAAGGACTGGAGCATCAACAAGAACTGAAACCATTACGTTCTATGACAATACCTTCGGATACGCCACAATTGTTGATGAATCCTAAATTGACGGAATCGCAACAGCGTTTCACCTTGGCAAAAGAATTAGGATATCAATTTTTGAAATTGAGTCCAAGACCTTTTACTTCTAGTTGGATTTCGGTTAATTCTTTTGAAGAAGTATTGAATAATTATAAAGCCTCCTATTTTGCCTGTGCATTGGCACTACCAGAAAAGGCTATAGTGGAGGACTTGAAAAAGTTTTTGACTGAGCCTCAATTCAATGCTCAAATTTTATTGGATATATTGGAAACTTATCAGTGCACACCGGAAATGTTGATGCATAGAATGACCAATTTGTTGCCAAAAGTTTTTGGTATTAAGGAGCTGTTCTTTTTGCGTTTTAGTACTTCAGACGAAAAAACATTTAAGCTGACCAAAGAGATGCACTTGTCTGGTTTACATAATCCACATGGAACGGCCTTAGACCAGCATTACTGCAGGAGATGGGCTTCTATCGAAATATTGAAGGAGTTAAGAAATCAAGAATCCAAGGATGATGATGGCGTAAAATGCAAAGTTCAACGAAGTCAATATGTAGATTCTGATAATGAATATTTGATTATCAGTCTGGCGAAACCCAGCAATAAAAATATAGGACAAAACAGTAGTGTTTCCATTGGCTTGTTGATCAGTCCTCAAATGAAACGCAAGGTAAAATTTCATAATGACCCTGTGATTCCCATTCGTATAGTAAATGAAACCTGTGAAACTTGTCCGCTTTATGATTGCCAGGAAAGAGCAGCACCTGCCCACATTTATGAGGAGGAACAAAGTTTGAAGGCTATGAAAAAAGCCGTTGATTTGTTAACTCGACAATAAAAGATTTTTCCCAAAATTCTGAACTTTGGAAACGTAAGTAACTAGATTCCATTTGTAACTTAAGTTACATCTTGATCTTAATTAATGATTTAATTTAAAGAAAATATTCACTTAAATTAAATCATTATGAAAGCCAATATGGGAACAGCTGATAAAACCGTAAGGATTATATTAGCTATAGTTGTAGGAGTGTTATATTACTTTGGAATCATTTCAGGGACTTTAGCCATTATCTTAGGAATATTTGCAGTGGTATTTATTGCCACAAGTTTCATCAGTTTCTGTCCGCTTTATCTACCGTTTGGAATTACCACTAGGCGTAAAACTGCGAAGTAATTATCATAATAGGCTTTATTTAAAAAAAGCGACTCGTTCGAGTCGCTTTAAACCAATTAATCTATGAAACTACTACTATTTTAAATCTGTTCTGGTTTTTACATTATTCAAGAATTTTATTTTTTTAACATCTCTATTTCTTGAATTTTAATCCACTTACGAAGAAAAAACTAAAACAGATTTTATTACTTTTCTCTAATCAATGTATAAATGCTATTGACCGAATAGGGTCAGTTTTTGTCTTTTATTTGTCATTTATACCAATTTTCTAAAAATCCTATCTTGATTCTGTTATATTTTTATTAGTTTAATGAAAAACAATTTTTGTAGAATTGACTTTTATTGTTTCACTTTAAGTAATTAAATCCAATAAAGGTGTTTGATCCGTTATTCTATTGCTTAATTTAATCTCATGTAATCAAGCAATTTATTTTATTGATAGGGATTATTTGGTATGGAATATCAGGTTGGCACTAAATATTATCATGAAATTGCCTGATAGGCTTAGTTTAATTTAGGACTTTTATGTTTGACAAATCTTATAAAATACTCCTTTTACTTTTACTTTTCGGTTGCGAATACGATAGGATTGCTGGTCCTGATGATGAATGCGAAAATGAATCTTTTGAACTGCTTATTGATTCTGTAAAAGATACTCCCTGTGGGGAGAGTGCTGGTGAAATTATGGTTAGGGTTGATGGAGATAATGAATATGAATATCGACTGAACGATCGTGATTTCACTCAGAATAATGTATTTACTGAATTATCGGCCGGAACCTATACCATTCAAGCTAGAAAAATCAATTCAAATTGTGTTAGCGAGGAAATTAAAGCCACTGTTAGTAACGAGAATGGAATTCAGATTTCTGTAATTGAGAAAAGTGATTCTGAATGTGGTGAAAATACAGGCAGTATAATGCTTGCCCAAGAAGGTGGAGTAGAACCAATCGAATATATTTTGAACGATAATCAATCCCAAAATGACCCAGTTTTCACAGGATTATCAAATGGGAATTATAAAATCCTTGCAAGAGATGCAAATGGCTGCGAAACGGAAATATCTGGGATTAAAATATTTTCAGATATAAGTTTTAGCAATGATGTTAAACCCATTATTGCCAGTAATTGTGCAGTAAGTGGATGTCACAACGGATCTCAATTCCCTGATTTTTCTGATGATGAAAATATTTTTGAAAATGCTTCAAGAATAAAAAGTAGGACTGAAAGTGGGTCTATGCCACCAGCAGGAAGACCTGATTTAACAAATGAAGAGATACAAGCCATCGCTTGTTGGGTGGATGATGGGGCTTTAGATAATTAATGTTATGAAGAAATTAATAGCAATTATAATAGTACAATTATGCATGAGTGATATCTTCGCTCAAGAAGATCGTGTAAAAGTATTTAGGGATACTAGAATTGTCAATGGACACTCAACTGAAGTACTTCCCAAAGGCATGATGAAATTTATCATATCTCATAGGTTTGGAGATATTAGCTCAGGGATACAACAATTATATGGTTTGGATAATGCGACCATCAGAATTGGTTTGGATTATGCCATTACGGATTTTATCAATATTGGATTTGGCAGAAGTTCTTTGCAAAAACATTATGATGTTTATCTAAAATACAGATTTTTACAACAAAGAAAGGATGGAGGGAGCCCGGTTTCTTTAGTTTACTATACCAATGCAGCGGTAAGAACCATTCAAACACCTCAAACCGAGAATTTATCCTTTACCAATAACCTAACTTTTGTTCACCAATTACTTTTAGGTCGAAAATTTAATGAATTTATAAGTTTTCAGCTTATGCCTACTTATGTTCATCGTAATTTCGTTTTGGATTTAGAAAGCAATAATGATATTTACAGTTTAGGTACTGCCACCAGGATTCAAGTCTCCAAAGTACTGGCTTTTAATCTGGAATATTATTTCAATTTGCCTGATCAGCTGGCTAGTCAATACCAATCCTCAGCTGGCTTGGGAATTGAATTGGAAACTAAAGGGCATATCTTTCAATTAAATTTTACCAATTCATTGGGCATGATAGCTCCTTTGTACATAGCGGAAACTACAGGAAGGGTTGAAAAAGGAAATATCCATTTTGGATTCAATATCACTAGGGATTTTAAAGTAGGGGCAAGGAAATAGAGATGATGAATAATGCTAAAAAATATAATGTACGCTTAATCATAGCAGTCATCTTATTGCTATCAGTAGGGTCTTTTACAATCCTCAAGACTCAAGAATTCAATCAAAATGATAACCTGATTGAAGTCTTGCATGATTTAGGGCAAGATTACCCTGATCATTATATTGAAAAACCAGATTCTATTGATATCAAAAGAGGCTATGATTTAATTCACACGGGTAAAACAAAACCACCTGATGGATTTGCATCCAAAGCTATCAGTAAATTTTATACATGCACAAGTTGCCATAATGTGGAAAGAGAAGACCCTGATTTAACTTTGGTGGATCAGGATGCAAGATTGGAATACGCAATTGAAAATGATTTACCCTATCTGCAAGGCTCTACTTTTTGGGGTATAGTTAATAGGGAATCTTGGTACAATGATGATTATATTTTAAAGTATGGAAGTTTAGTAGAGGATGCAAAAAATAGTTTAAAAGGGAGCATTCAGTTATGTGCAACTGTCTGCTCGCAAGGGCGTGAGTTGGAGGAGTGGGAAATGAAAAGCATTCTTTCTTATCTATCTACACTGCAGATGAAAATGAAAGATTTAGAAATGAATGATACTGATATTCAAAAGATGAATTCTTTGGCTAAATCCAATCCGGATAGTGCTATTGCATTTATTAAATCACATTATCTGACTAAGTCTCCGGCCACATTTTCGGAATTACCAGAAAGTAAAGAAAAAGGGTATCCTTTGGAAGGAAGGCCAAAGTATGGAAAGGCTATTTATGAATTGGGCTGTCAGCATTGCCATCATGCTTATGGTGAAAGTGATTTGGTTCTGGATAATTCAGTACTCACTTTTAAATGGCTCAAAAAACACATGCCTGAAAGCAGCAAGAAGTCAATTTACGAAATCATCAGGAATGGTTCTTATTCTGAATTGGGACATAAAGAATATATGCCCAACTATACTTTGGAAAAAATGAGCCATCAACAAGTGGAAGATTTAAGGGCCTATATTGAATCGAATCTAAAATAATCTTGTCTATTCTTTTTGATAAATCACCCTTAAAAATCACTTTCAAAGCGTATATTTGCCTACATGATTTCCAAAAAATCGAAATATGCCATAAATGCTCTTGTACACCTAGGTAGAAAATACGGAGAAGGACCTACTTTAATCAGTACCATAGCGGAAGAGGAAAATATACCGCAGAAATTTTTGGAAGCAATTCTCTTAGAATTGAAAAATGATGGGATACTGGGTAGTAAAAAAGGAAAAGGAGGGGGCTACTATCTTCGCAAAGATCCTGAAACCGTAAACCTAGCCCAAGTATTAAGATTATTTGATGGCGCTATTGCCTTACTCCCTTGTGTTACTTTCAAATTTTATGAACGCTGTGAAGAATGCAAAGATGAAGAAACTTGCTCTATTAGGGAAGCCTTTTTGAAAGTCCGTAATGAAACCGTGAAAATTTTCAAAAGCCAGACATTAAAAGGTTTAGTTGACAAGGAGAAAAAATTGATGGCTAAAAAGAAAGCTTGATTATATTGATTAATTTTTCTTTAATGGAAATTCGATAGTAAATCTAGTAAAAACAAATTCTTCCGATTCTACTTTAAGCGTACCGCCAATTTTCTCTACGGCAACCTTTACTAAGTATAGCCCCAGCCCATTTCCAATTGATTTTTCTGAACCTCTGTAAAACATTTCAAATATTTTGGGCATTTGTTTTTCAGGGATTCCTACGCCATTATCCTCAATAGAAAGGAAAAAAGAACTGTCCTTGCGAATTGTGCTTAACTTTATTTCCTGATGTTCTTTATTTTTATCAGAATATATCAAAGCATTTTCCAGTAAATTGAGCAAGATCAATTCGAGCATTTTCTCATCGGTTTTAAGCTCGCCTTCATTTTTCAAGTCAAAATGAAATTTGAATTTCGATTGCTCCACCAAAGGACTGATTTTTTCCATTACTTCCTTAAAGACAGTTGGAATATCAATAGTTGTATAATCGATTTTTGAATTGTAGATATTGTGGACTTGAGTTAATTTACCCAATAAAATATCCATTTCTTTGGTAGTTTTCTCAATCAAGTTCAAATATCTGTCCGTTTTGACTTCCGGATTCTCAAACCTGGCCAAAGCTAAAATGCCTTTTATCCTGCTAATTGGGCCTTTTAGATCATGTGAGGTTTTGTAGGTGAAAGTATCGAGATCTTTATTCGTTTGCTGTAGTTTTCTAATCGTATCTTTTATTTTGGCCGTTCTTTTCTCAACTCTAGCTTCCAGAGCATGATTAAGTTCCTGTAGTTTATTGTTAATGGCTATCACCTCCTCCTGAGAGCTCTCCAATTCCTGATTTTTTTCTAAAATATCATCTCGCTGTTGGCTGATTTCCTCATTGAGATTTTGCATTTTGAGTAATTGCTTTTCTATTACCTTTTTCTGTTGTATTACCTCGAAAGTTCTGTCAGCAACGATCAATTTGAGTCTTTTTCTATGCTGACGTACCCTGTAAGTATAGGCAAGCATCAAAGCCCAAATGATACTGACAACTATGATACTAAATAGAAAATAAGCCCAAGTAGTTTGATACCAAGGAGGAAGGATTTTAAATTTATAAATAGCAGTATTTCCTTCTGTGTCATATAAATTTTTGGATTTCACTTTAAATTGATAGTTGCCTGCTGGTAAATTGGTGTACTCTTTAGTATTCATATTTGACCATACTGACCATTCCTTATCAAATCCTTGAAGATAATAGGAGTATTGGTTTCGTTCTGGTTGTTCATAATAAAGAGCACTAAATTCAAATTTGATATTGTTGTCTTTAAATTCCAATTGAGGAAATGATTCTTTGGGTTGCTGGATTACTAATGTAGGAATGCTGTCAGTGCCTCTATATTCTTTATACAATCCGTGCGAAAATACAGAATCATTAAGGCTTACTTTTTTAATAAAAGTGTTGAAAGGGATTTCTAAATCCACTTTCACTTTTTCGTCATATCTATAAAGGCCCTCATTTCCGGCTATCCAGACCACGCTGTCTTCAGCCTCATCAACATAAATGGTAGAAAAATTCTGATTGGGAATGGCTTTTAAAGGCCGAGCTACCTTTTGATAACTTCCATCCTTTTTCCTTTCTAATTTTAAAACCACTTGTTTTTGGGATTCTTCAATCACAGTCAACCAGTAGTTTCCGTATTGGTCTTGATCTATATGACTTATATTGAGTGGTTCATCTGAAATAGTGGACTGAGGTATAAATAAATCACTGGAATCAGCTTTTGGTGCTTTGTTTAAGGTGTAGAATCCTTTTGAGGTACTAAAAAGGATTTCATCATCTATAGACTTTAAAATAGTGATAGCATTAACATCTGGTAATCCATGATTTTGATTAAAAAACTGCCATTTAGGATTTCCATTGTTTTCATCAATTAAATAAATTCCTTCTGATTTATAGCTTAGCCAATGTTTCGAATTCAAACTTAATACACTATTGCAAAACCCGCTTATTTCAGGGATAAAAGGATTTACCCCGTCATTATCAATTGAATATTGTACAATACCATCTCTAAAAGTAGTGATGTAAAAATGACCACTTTCAGAAAAAAAAGCATTTGTCCCTGCCTTAATTGGGATAGTATTAATTAATTCAGAATCTTGAAGTTTATAAAGCTGGTTGTCGCCTAATGCTATATTAAAATCTTTTACCTGAAATACATTAAAAAGCCTGTCTTCAGTTTCTTTGATACGTTCAAGAACCAATTCCTTGTTGAAAATGTAAAGCCCGTTAAATGTAGGTAGATACATTTGATGTTTAAAATTTAAGATGTTGTTAATTGAAGCTTCAAAACCTTGATTATCACCCCAAAACATTAACTTTTCATTCGCATGAATTCTAGTAACCCCTTCTTGATGCATGGCCCAGATACCGTTCTGATTATCTGGGAAGTGGCTGATGATAATATTGGTGGGTAATCCCTTTCTAGTATTTATAGTTCTAAAAACAGTATCTCCAATATTAAAATTAAAAACACCTTTATTTGCGCTTGATGCCCAAACAGAATTGTACTTTGAATTATGATGGCTTAAAGAAAGGATTGAATTGCCAAAATCATATTGGTCATTTGTTTCTATAATAGAGTCATTTCTAAATATAAAACCTTTGTTGTCATTTGATCCAATTATATATTTTTCATTATTATTATCAAATATATTGCTTCTAATTGTAGATGGTAGGGCAATATTCTTTCCATTTAGCTTAATTAAGCTATCATTTGAAAATTTTAATAAATCTTTATTAAATTCTTTGATATAAAGATTGTCTTGATATATAAATCCTCCAAAACCTCTATTTAAATCCCAATACTTAAATCCATTTTGATTCAATCGAATTAAGTATTTTCTGGTAATAAAAAACACGTCATTTTCTATGCTCAAGATTTGAAGCACAAGACCAATTCTTTCAAGATTTAGTTTGTCAGTTAAGGATTGATAATAGGTCTTGTTCAAGTCATCAATTTCTAAATATCCCAACTCATCATTGCTTCCCACATATATTCTGTCCTTATAATCTACATGGATGCTTCGGGCGAATTTGCCTCCTGATATATCAATAAATTGCCATTCCTCCCCATCAAACCGTAGGATACCGTTTAAATTGGCAAAGTATAATAGGCCCTCTTTTGTTTGCAGCATATCCCAATTGGAGATCCCCGCCTTATAATCCTTTGCAGAATAATGTTGCATTAAAGGGGAGAAATATGATTGACTGTAGGCAGTTGATAGTTGTATAATTAAAAAACTCATAAGGAAAAACCTGAATAAGTTTTTTTCAGCTTGGGAGTTATGAATATGTGAACAACTTACTTTCAAATTCTTTTCATGAAATTAGTCTGAAACAGAAATATATAGAATTTAATCGGAAATTATTAAGTATTTATGATATAAGGAAATCTTATATTATACGATTTTCTGAAATTAGTCAACAAAAAAACGGTAGAAATATATGATATATTAACTACCGTTTTTTGAAATGTGGGATTACCAATATTTATCTTTTCAAAGCCTGAATCTTTTTCTCAGTAAATTTTTCAGGAAATTCCTCATACCATTTACTGACTGTTTCAGCACCTAATTTGTCATAGATATAGGAGAGTTGTTGACTTAATTTTTCTTCCTGTTGCTGCTGAAACTTTTGTTTTTCTTCATCGCTGTCAAACCCTATTATTTTCTCGGAAGCAGGTGTAGGTTCATGATGCACAAATAAATTTAGTTTCTCATGACAAAACTTTTGATACAGACGTGTGTGCAAAATAAAATTATGCCACATCTCATCAATGATCATCAAAGAGTTATCAATGAAAAGGCGAAACCCTTTTTTCTCTTTAATGTTTTCTGATGCTAACCATAACCATTTCTTGGTTTCAAGTAGGATTTCTTCTGCCTCAGCTCGGTTTACGGAATATCTTTCCATAAAACCTTCAACTATTGTATTGTCTTCATTGCAATCTAGCGCTGACATCAGTGCTTCATTACTTTTGGCAATTTCTTGGATCATTTTACTTAAAGTAAAATTATATTAATGACCTTCACAAAGAGACATACAGGCCGTCTGTATAGAGTTATTTTTCTTAATAATCCTTTTCAATAATTGTTCCTTTTCTGTGTTTACTTTTGAATTGGTTTTTGTAGTAGTAGTTTTCATTTCTTGTACTTTTTAGAGTTAAATTAAATTTTCAGAGCGCAAAGGTATTTTCTGAAAATTAGGACACAAGAAAAATTACAACTATTTGAAATACTGTATTTTAACCGATTTAATAAATCATGAGATAGTATATTTTATTATTTAAATATGAATATATGTAGGTTAATAGTTAAAAGAAATATCCTTTAATTCGGAGTAAGGATTCGTACATTTAAGAAGGGGATATTTATTACAATTCTTAGATTTTAATTTTATGTTCAGTACAATTTAAAATTTTGACAAATTGTATTTATTCAATAAAATATATAACAAGTGTTGTCCTTTGGAAAAACTGATTATTCCTGCTTGGTCATATTCATAGTTTTATTGAATAGTGTTAGGTATTCAAACAAAATTCAAATTGTTAGTGTGCCACTAATCTTGGCATTCACCTCGGTCGGTGGCGCACCGACAGAATACCATATTGAATAATTTGAATGAACCTTACAACTAGGGTTATGTCTTTTTCTTTTTCTTTTTAGCAGCAGGAAATAAAATATTATTTAAAATTAACCTATAACCCGGAGAATTGGGATGTAAATTCAAATCAGTTGGTGGCTCGCCCACAAAGTGCTGATAATCTTCGGGGTCATGCCCCCCATAAAAAGTCCAAAAGCCTTTACCGAAAATGCCATGGATATAGCGCGCTTCATCAATTTCACTATTTTCACCTAGAATAACTACATCAGGTTTTATTAATGATTTTCTATAGGCGGTAGTTTGTCCCATAAAACCTTTAACCAGTTTTTCATGATTTTGCGTCAACATGGTGGGGATAGGGTCCCATTTTGCTGAGAACTCAAATAAAGTGAAGAAATCATTTCCTTCTTTTATGCCCGGTCGGTCAATTTGATTTTGATCTATATTCGAATATTCGTATTCCAATGGGTTCATTTCCAATTTGAAATCTTCGAAAGCCAATGTTTGCTCATAATCTAATTTTTCTTGCGCATTGGGGTCTGCAGGATTTCCATCGTACATCCTGGCGGCAATATCTACTCCGGCTGCCGCAAGTGCAATGTCATAAGTATCAGTTGCAGAACACATCGCAAAAAGAAACCCTCCTTTGTTCACAAAACCCCTTATTTTTTGTGTGATGGCCAGTTTGAGTTGTGATACTTTTCTGAAACCATGTTTTTTGGCCATGGCTTCATATTCTTTTTGTTGTTCTATATACCAAGGTTGATTGGCATAACTACGGTAAAACTTACCATATTGTCCCGTGAAATCTTCATGGTGTAAGTGTAACCAATCATAATCGGACAGCCCTTCCGTCATAATTTCATCATCGAAAATCACATCATAAGGAATTTCGGCATAAGTTAGTACAAGCGTAACGGCATCATCCCAAGGTTGCTTTGATTTAGGTGAGTAAACGGCAATTTTGGGTACTTTATCCAGTCGCATCGCATCTTTGTTAGAGGACGGACTGGCTATTTCATCCAGTAAACTATTGGCGGCCGCATCTGAAATAATTTCGTAGGAAACACCTCTAATAATTAGTTCATTGATGATACTTTGTTTGCTTTCAATTAAAAAGCTTCCCCCTCTGTAGTTCAATAACCAATCTATGGGAATTTCCTTTTCCAATACCCAAAAAGATAATCCATAAGCCTTTAAATGGTTGGATTGCTCTTTGTCCATTGGGATCAAAATTTGATTGGCCTTGGCACAAATTATGGACAGTGATAATATTAGTATTAATAATTTGAAAGTTTTTAACATATAAACTGATATAATCTTGTTATAAATATATAACTAAATATAATAATTGGAGTTTCAAATCAAAGTTTCTTGCTTTTATGTAATATATCGTGAATATTCACATTAAATTGCTAAAATTTACAAAAAAATTAATTGATTTTGGATTATCTGGAAAACATTAAGGAAGGGGTTAGGTCGATTAAAGGCAATCGATTGAGGACTATTTTAACCGCTGCCATTATTGCAATAGGCATTACTGCTTTGGTAGGGATATTAACCGCCATAGACGGAATACAAAATTCTGTTAGTGGAAATTTAGCGGGTTTAGGAGCCAATAATTTTGATATTGAGGCAAGAGGATTGGATGGTAGGAGAAGTACCTCAGATGGTAAAAAGGAAAAGCGATATGAACCCATTGGCTATAAAGAAGCTGTGCAATTTAAAGATAAATATAATTTTGCAGGCAATGTTTCCATCAATACACGAATTACAGGTAGTGCAGAATTAAAATACAAATCCGAAAAAACTACTCCGACTATCAGGGTTTATGCTTCGGATGAGAATTATTTAATTCAGAATGCTTATGAAATTGATAAGGGAAGGAATTTTGCCCCATTGGAAATCCAGAATAACAGTAGCGTAGTGATTTTGGGAGCTAATGTTGTAGGTAAGTTATTTAAAGAAAATGTGGATCCCATCAATAAAGATATTTCATTTTTTGGTTCTCGATTTAAAGTGATTGGCGTACTGAAAGAGCAAGGAGGAATGGGCGGTGGCGGAGCTGACCAATCTATACTTATTTCCATAGGATTGTCAACCATAATAGCTAATCGCACTTTGCAATATAATATTACAGTATCTTTACCAGATCCTATTTTAATGGAACAGGGAATTGCAGAAGCTACAGGAGTGATGAGAGGAATAAGAGGAGATGGTATTGGACAAGAAAGTTCATTTAATATTCAAAAAAGTGAGTCTTTGGCCGAAAGAATGGAAGAAATAGCTGGTTATTTGAGAATTGGTGGTTTTGCCATTGGGGCCATCACGCTTTTGGGTGCTTCCATCGGACTCATGAATATTATGATGGTTTCAGTAACCGAAAGAACAAGAGAAATAGGAATTAGAAAAGCAATTGGAGCGTCCCCAACCAAGATTCGCTTACAATTTTTATGGGAAGCAATCGTAATTTGTCAGATCGGAGGAATTGCTGGAATTATTTTAGGAATTGGAATAGGGAATGGGATATCGACCATCATCGGTGAAGGCGGTTTCATTGTGCCATGGTTATGGATGTTTGTTGGTATTGTTATTTGTGTGGCAGTTGGGCTTTTGTCTGGCTACTACCCTGCTTTTAAGGCATCCAAATTAGATCCTATTGAATCATTGAGATATGAATGATCGGTAAATTGAATACATGAAAAACGCATTACTGCTCATAATGTCATTCATATTGTTATCCTTTTCTTTATCAGGTAAGGATAGCTATTTCAGGGGTTTTTTTCATGGGGAGAATGTTTTTGTACGAAATCCTTATTTAGGACAAGAGTTGGGTTTTTGTATAGAGGAAATTTATTTAAATGGCCAATTAGTCGTAAATAATCCGGAAGTTTCAGCCTATGAAATCGATATGCAAAACCTTGAGCAAGATGAGCGGGTCGTAATCCGGATTGTTCACCATGAAAATTGCCAACCAGAGCTTGCCAACCCTGAAGTAATCAAAGAAGACCTTAAATTTAGCTGGTTGAAAGTTTATGTTGATGAAAATCAAATTATCTGGATCACGACCAAAGAATCCAAAGAAGGATTTTACATAGTGGAGAAGGAGACAGAGGACGGATGGATGGCTTTGGATACTGTGAAAACAAAAGGAGGTATTTTTGTTAATCAACATAGCATAGAGCCTGATCATGTAAAAGGGGACAATCTATATAGAGTACAATATCATGATCCCAAAATGGATGTCAAATATTCGGAAAGTTTCAACTTTCATTCCGATAAGGAAGAGATCAGCCATGCTATTGACGAGGAAAATTGGATAATTGAGTTCACTCATGAGGTCAGTTTTTTACTTTACGATAACAACAGCAGAATCATAAAAAGAGGGAAAGACGTATCTTGCGATATTAAAAAACTCCCAAAAGGTCGTTATATGATTAAATATGATGACAAAGAAGTTTATTTTGACAAAAAGTAATAATCAATTAGCTTTTCAAAATTTTTAAACCTTTCATAATTACAATTATTTGGCCTAACTCCTTTTAAAGCCACTTTATTTCGAATATTAATTTCTCTTTTCTTAAATAAATACAAATTTAATTCTAACAAACACTTGTAAGTTAAATTTAAGTTTTGCAATTTACTCTGCATACAGCATAAATTAAAACCAAAACTAATCACTATGGAAATGAGAAAAGTTTTAACAGTATTTTTGGCTTCGGCCTTGCTATGGTCTTGTACGCAAGATAATGAAGACCTCAGCCTAATTGATGAAAATGTTCAACCAGAACAGGAAATTGAAATTGTCCCCAAAGACGAAATTGATGCCATTATTAAAAATGCATTGGAAGAAAGAAATGAGTTTAACTGGTCTGAGCTAAATGATGTCCAATTGTGGAGTGCTCTTGTACATTCCGACAGTATTCTTACAGTTGGCTATTTAGCTGCAGGAGAACGCAATATCAATCAAAGGATTACTTCAATAAATGTACAGGATCCTGATTGGGTTAGTTCACGAAAGGATATATTGGAGGAAACCAGATCTGTGATGGAAAGAAAAAGGCAACAAAATATCACAGATGAGGAATTGCCTAATTATTCACATGAGGTTTTACCTTTTATAGAAATGAAAGTATATGACCTGGAGGTGATTAATCGATTAAGGTCATTGGATATTGTTCGATATGTGGAGCCTTTAAGCTATGAAGTTGAATTCCAAAAATATGGTGAGGGTGAGCGCTATAGCGATTCCGGATGTTCAAATGATCCTAATTATAATTTAGCCGGACTTTATACTGATATAGCCCCAGGTGCAAAAATGTCATGGAATTATCCCCAAATGGGAATTGACCAAGCTTGGAATTATAGCACAGGTGCAGGAATAACCATTGGTATGATTGATACGGGATTATCTCCTGATCAAGATAAGCTGGGAAGTCAATTTAATTCGGGTTATTCGCAAAACAGAACAGTAGAAAGAAAAGGAATTTACCAAACAGGGTCTTGGTGGTGGAAAAAATATGACGGCCCAGATGATAAATGTGGGCATGGTACCTCCATGGCTGGAGTTGCCACAGCACCAAGAAGCAATGACGGCTCAGCAGTAGGTGTAGCCTATAATGCCAATTTAGTTGGTGTGAGGGGAACAAGTGATGTGATTGTAAATGGCGGAAATGAAAAAGATGGTGTGACCGAAGCATTATTGTATCTTGGAAACCGTTCTGACGTAAAAATAATCAGTATGTCAATAGGAGATGTATTTAACAACTCAAAAGTAGCCGATGGCATCCGTTATGCTTATGGCAGGGGTAAATTAATTTTTGCGGCTGCTGGTACTTCCACCAGCTGGACTAATTGGTATGGTGTAATTTTCCCAGCTAATATGAATGAAACAGTAGCTGTTACGGGTATAAAAGAAGGACGCTACGAGAGATGCAATACTTGCCATTCAGGAAGTAAAGTTGATTTTACGGTTATCATGGAGAAAGCGGGATCGGATGCACATCCACTTTCAGTGGCCATGAGCGGAAATCAGCCTTCTACAGTGGGTGGTTCATCTGTAGCCACAGCCACCACTGCAGGAATTGCGGCATTGGTCTGGTCCAAAAACCCAAGCTGGAATCGTGACCAAGTCCTACAAAAGCTCAGGGAATCATCTGATTTTTATCCAAACAGAAACTCTGAATTTGGCTACGGAAATCTAAATGCATTGACTGCAGTTCAATAAATTATTTTAAATGCTGTATGTAAAGAAGGCTGTCTTATTTGATATTAGACAGCTTTTTTTATCTAAACAATTGACTAGTGCAAGCGAAATTTCGTTAAATTAGTGATTTCTCTATC
This sequence comes from Marivirga sp., assembly GCF_051117495.1. NCBI lineage: Bacteria > Pseudomonadati > Bacteroidota > Cytophagia > Cytophagales > Marivirgaceae > Marivirga > Marivirga sp. The sequence continues at coordinate 44,442 of NZ_JBNPEF010000002.1, forward strand.
CTTTTTTGCCCGCATTTGTGTCTCCACAAATGCATCGAAATATGCTAATAAACACATCAGTACCTGCTACTTTATATGGTTGTGGAGACACAACCATAGGCGTTATATTTAAGAATCCAATAAATAAAAAATCATCTTTTTGTGGAATTATTATAGAATTTGACTTTATAAAAAAGCTTAACTTATCAACATTGAGCGCAAGCGTCTGCTTTTGTCACCTGTGTTTGATATGAGGCGAATCCTCCATTACCGAATCATTAATTTATTTCCAAAAGCATTATCCCCCAAACTATTTTACTTACCTTTGCAACTTGATTAGTTGAGAATAATATTTAATAGTCTTAACTAGTTGAATATCAGTTAATTTATTTATATTATTTAGATGTCAGAAATTAGAAATGTGGCGATTATTGCCCACGTTGACCACGGTAAAACTACTTTGGTTGACAAAATTATCTATGCTTGTCAAGAATTTCGTGAAGGTACGGAATCAGACGAATTAATTTTGGATAATAATGATCTAGAAAGAGAGCGTGGAATTACCATTTTGAGTAAAAACGTTTCCGTTACTTATAACGGGGTTAAAATTAATATTATTGATACTCCAGGTCACTCTGACTTTGGAGGTGAAGTAGAGCGTGTTTTGAAAATGGCTGATGGGGTTTTACTCTTAGTAGATGCCTTTGAAGGACCAATGCCACAGACCCGTTTCGTACTAGGAAAGGCATTAGACTTAGGCTTAAAGCCAATAGTGGTAGTCAATAAAGTGGATAAAGAAAACTGTCGTCCTGATGAAGTGCACGAACAAGTTTTTGATTTGATGTTCAACTTGGATGCGACTGAAGATCAGTTGGATTTCCAAACCATATACGGTTCAAGTAAAAATGGTTGGATGAGTACTGATTGGAAAGAGCCAACTGATAATGTTTTGCCACTTTTGGATGAAATCATTAAAACAATCCCTGCAGCACCTGTTAAGGAGGGTGTACCGAAATTACAGATTGTATCTTTGGATTATTCTTCTTTCGTAGGGCGAATTGCAATTGGAAGATTGTACCAAGGTACGTTGAAAGAAGGCATGCAAATCGGTCTTTGTAAAAAAGACGGTTCTGTTAAGAAAATGAGAATCAAAGAATTGCATACGTTCGAAGGCTTAGCAAGAAAAAGAGTGGAGGAAGTACATTCAGGAGATCTTTGTGCTATCATTGGTTTAGAGGGTTTTGATATTGGAGATACGGTAACCGATCCTGAAAATCCAGAACCATTGCCAAGAATTTCAATCGATGAGCCTACTATGAGTATGCTCTTCACCATCAACAACTCTCCATTTTTTGGCAAGGAAGGTAAATTCGTTACTTCTCGACATTTGCGTGATCGTTTGATGAAAGAGACTGAGAAAAACTTGGCTTTGCGTGTAGAGTCAACGGATTCCGAAGATAAATTTTTGGTTTACGGAAGAGGAATTTTGCACTTATCTGTTTTGATTGAAACCATGAGAAGGGAAGGCTATGAATTGCAAGTAGGTCAGCCACAAGTATTATATAAAGAAATTGATGGCGTTCGTTGCGAGCCTATTGAGCATATGGTGATTGACGTTCCAGATGAAGTGTCAGGTAAAGCCATTGAGTTAGTGACCCAAAGAAAAGGTGAATTGTTAGTGATGGAGCCAAAAGGTGATGTTCAGCATTTGGAATTTGAAATTCCAGCTCGTGGTATTATAGGCCTTAGAAATAACATGATGACCGCTACAGCTGGAGAAGCCGTAATGAATCACAGATATAAAGAATATGCGCCATATAAGGGACATATTCCAGAAAGGAACAAAGGTTCACTGATTTCAATGGAAGAAGGGCCTTCTACCGCATTTGCGATTAATAGATTGCAAGACAGAGGGGTTTTCTTTGTTGATCCAGGTGATGTGATCTATAAGGGACAAGTTATTGGTCAGCACTCTAGAGATAACGATCTGGATGTGAATATCAATAAAGGAAAGCAGTTAACCAATATGCGTAAATCGGGTAGTGATGAAGCCATGAAAATTGCTCCAAAAATCAATTTCTCATTGGAAGAAGCAATGGAATTTATTCAGAAAGATGAGTATTTGGAAGTAACTCCAAAAAGCGTCAGAATGCGTAAAATTTACTTGGACGAAAACGAGCGTAAAAGAATGTCGAAATAAAGACATGTCTTGATTAAAAACATATTATTAAAAATGAAAAGCCGGTTTATGCCGGCTTTTTTTATACTCAAAAATTCTTGGTGCTAAATTTATATTTAGTGGAAAATTATCTTGGGATTGATTTTGCCTAAAAGCTTATGAAGGTTTAATATTTTTTCAATAACAAGTACCCTGAAAAGTGATATTTTCAATGTAATGATTTAAAACCGCGAATCCGCAATCAATTCACACTTGCCATTCAAAAGGCTAAAAATTGTCAAAAATATTTAATAACAAATGTATATTACATGTAAGTTTTATTATATATTTGTACAATAATTCCACTCGGCCAAAACTCATTGACGCTTTCTTTAAGTTTCCAATGATTTTGATGAAAAGTAGGTAGTTTGTTTAAGGAGGCTCTCAGTGTTTTAAAAGGAGGGTGTGTAATTTTGATGATTTTATTTGATAAAATATAATGACAGCTAAAATGGGATGGCATCCCTATGAAAATGAAAATAGTGATATTGCTAAATAAACACTTAAAAAATTAGCCGAGGTACCGAAAATCGAAAGAGTAGGATAAACATGAAAATAAATATTTCTTTTTTTAAAAAGATGAAAAAAGTAGTAATAAACTTGACCTTTATTTTTGGACTGCTAATAATTTTAAGCAGTTGTCAAAAAGATGAAATTTTTAATGAACCTATAAGCAATATAAATCAATCGCAATTTCAGGATGATGTTATTAGGCTTGGTAAAAAGTTGGAAAACCCATATACCATCGAAAATATGCAAAGAGCATTTCAAAACTTGAAGGGAAATACTCAATTTAATTCAAGAAGCCATAATATATCTATTATCAATGTGACGCATTTATATGTCAGATTTCTTCCTAGGACAGATAAAGAGTATGCAAAGCTACTTGCAGACACGACTTTAATGCTTTTTGATTATCCTTTGGATTATGAAATTGAAGAAGGTGGAACCTATTATCACGATCCTGAACTACCTGATACAAGTTATACATGGAAGTATTGTGCAGTAGCTAAAGATTATGATTTTCCAAATCTTGAATATGAGATAATAGAGGAATTATTTTTACCGGAGTCAATAGATGATTCAAAATCTTCAAGAAATACCGAGGAATGGTCTTTCATGGACGAATTGGAAATAGAAGCACTTAGAATTACTGGTAATTTGAAAGATGAATCTGTTCAAAATAATCGGTCTGTAAGTGCACGGAGAAAGTGGAAGCTTAAAGGTAAAATTCAAATGTTTGATGATTCACCGGGAGTAAATAAACTTGTGCCATTGAGAGGAGTGAAGGCAAGAGCATATAGTTGGTTTACGACAAAGGAAGATTTAACTGATGGTAAAGGTGAATTTTTTATTGACCATAATTTTAAAGGAAACGTAAACTATAGTATCAAATGGGAACGAAATGATTTTGAAATTAGAGATAAAAGATGGGGACAAGCATATTATAATGGTCCTCGCTTAAAAGAAAAGGATTGGAATCTTGATATTTATTCAGGGATGTCTAGAATGTATGCCATAATTCATCGGGCAGCTCATAGGTACTATTATGAAAATCGTGCAGGCCTAAGAACCCCTCCAAAAAGAAATCAAATGCTAGGTCGTGTTACTATTGGGGCTTTTGATTGGGATGATGTTAATTCGAATGGTGACCACGGACCATTAAAACGATGGACTACTTTTCCGGAAATAAGAATTTTTAAACCAAATAGAGCATGTGAAAATCTTTATGCAACAACTATCCACGAGTTAGCACATGCCTCACACTGGGAACTTGACAGGAACAATGATTATACTTTTTGTGACGATATAGTTATTGAAAGTTGGGCTAGAGGTGTTCAATGGATGCTTTCACTATTAGAATATCCTAGTTACTCAGTGTCTTATGGTCGTTTAAATTATACTGGAATTGTCCAAGATTTAATTGATGGCTTTGGTACAACTACTACTGGAGCATGGTATGATTTTAATGAAAAGAAGTGGGGGACAAGCAATATTGTCAGAACCTATTCAGACCAAGTAAGTGGGTATACAATTAGACAGTTGGAAGATGCGTTAATAGGTCAAAGAACGTGGACAGGTTGGAAGAATAACATTAAAAATAAATATACAAATGGAACAGAAAATAATTTGGATGCGGCTTTTAATTATTGGAATACTAAGTAGCCTATTGTCTTGTATTTCGCAAACTGATGAGTCATTTTATGAAGCGTATGAGTTTGTGAATAGATCGAATTATAAAATAGTGATTCAATCATACACTAAAATTGATGAGGAATATTCCTTGACTGATTATTCAATTTTTCAAAATGATACTTTGACTCAAGAATTTGAGCTTATGTTTGGTAGTAAAACGGGAATAATAGCCTATTCTGACTCATTAAGAATTATCTATCGAGGTGAAAGAGCTAGTGGTTTTCTTCCAGAAGATCCCTCTACCTTTAATATTCTAAATAAGGAGAACTATAGTCGTGAAGAAATTTCCAAAAACTATACGAATTACCAATATGAATTTTCAGAGGATGATTTTGAGAATGCAGAACCAATAGAATAAGAATATAATTGATTTTTAAAAAGCCGGTTGATGCCGGCTTTTTTTGTGACAAATTTTTTGCAAATATATCTGCATTACAATTTTTTTTATGAGAATAATTACAAACAAATGTATCATACATGTAAGTTTTAGTATATATTTGTCTAATATTTCCACTCAACCAAAACCGATTGATGCTTTCCATAAGTTTCCAGTGATTTTGATTTAGAGTAGGGAGTTTGTTTAAGTAAGCTCTCAGTTTTTCCTAAAGGAGAGTATCTTAATCTAATGTTATTGTTATTGAAAGTTGGGTCAAAAGTCTTCAGGTAGCGATTACTGAGCTGGAGTACCCCTGTCATACAGTATCATATAGTCGGTTAGATTTCAGTGGGTTTTTTTAGATGTGTTTAAAGTAACTAACAATTGTCATTATTCAGAGTATGATACGTTTATAGGGAATCATATAAAGATAAGGTAAGATGTTGTTTGATTCGACAGTTAGAATATGCATTAGATGGACAAGAAAGGTGTAATTGATGGAATGTTATTATTATTAAAAGTATAATCAATAAAATGAGAGTAAAATTTTTTGTAATTGAACTGATCGGAATACTATCCTGTACAATCTTATTTGGATGTGAAAAACCAGTAGACATAGTAACAGAAGAATTTTTATATTTAAACGAATCGTCATCTGAGATAGATATCGAATATTACTTTGGGGAGTCTCAGAATATTGTTCATTTAGATATAAATGAATCATTTATTCAAGTACAAAAAACCCCAGATGTAAATCGAGAATATATAATTAATGCAGATTCATTAATCATCATCTTTAGCGATACTAGTCGTTTAACTTATGTTAAAAATGAATCAAATGATGATGGTATTCTTGATCGTATTAATTACGACTATGAAAAAATTGAAGAGAGACATCATAGATATTCTTATGTGATTGATAATATGGATTATTGAATTATGTATTAAGATTTAATATATGAGAAATATTCAGACTATCCCCAATCAAAAAATAATTTGGATGCGCTTTTTTCTTATTGGAATTAGTGCTCTGCTCGCCATATCCAATACCGGATGTAAACAAGTAGATTATCAGGTTAGAGCAAAATACATATATATAAATGAGACGGGCTCAAATATAAGTTACACTGCTGATTGGCAGGATTTCAACGTCAATGCAAATGATTCAATTATATATGAAACCGATGATGATGGGCCTGAATCTATAAAAGAAAGTGATTTTATTCCACCCTTGGCAAGTTGTGATCCCTGCGCTGTATTTCTTGGTACGGAATTATGTGACACACTATTAATTGAAGATGAAAATAGTCCTTTGGATATAGAGAATTATCAAAGTCGGAAATTGGGTGAAAGGTATTATGAGTTTACATTCTATTATACTCAAGATATGATCGATAATGCTGATCAGTGTAAATAATATAATTTGAATAATCTTTAATTAGAGAAGTTAAATGAGACCTGAAGGTAGCTTGAAAGTAATCTGTATGCGGCTTTTAATTATTGGAATACTAAATACTCTGTTATCTTGCACTTCGCAAACTGATGGGTCAATTTATGAAGAGTATAAGTTTGTGAATAGATCGAATTATGAGGTACTGATTCATCCATATACTATAATTGATTTTTAAAAGCCGGTTGATACCGGCTTTTTTTATTGGCAAGTTTTATTTGGTTTCTAGAAAATATGGTTTTGTGCTTTGAGGGTCAGCTTGATATAGCAATTGCAATAATAAGTTTCAAAAATAGAATTACATAAATCCCTCTAGTTTCAGTATATTAGAATACTTAATCTAATTATTATGGCCGAATTAAAAACCAAAAAGAACGATGCAGATGTTTATGAATTCATTAATTCGTATGCTAATACTGAGCAAAAGAAACAAGATAGTTATGAACTTGTACAGTTGATGCAAGCAGTTTCAGGACAAGAACCCAAAATGTGGGGCGAATCTATTATAGGATTCGGACAATATCATTATAAATCTGAAAGAAGTAGCCAAGAAGGTGACTGGCCACTGATTGGTTTTTCGCCTCGAAAAACTGCCATTTCGCTTTATGTTTATAGCGGTTGTGCAGGTCAGGAAGAACTACTAAAAGAGCTGGGGAAATTCAAAATGGGAGCAGCTTGTATTTACGTTAAGAAGCTTTCAGACATTAATCAAGAACCATTGAAGAAATTGATGAAATCCACTATGGATTTTCTACAGAAAAAGCATGGATGATCCAGTAATGCAATATCACCACCTATACCCAAATTTGATACCTACCAGATTCCAAGCTAAAAATTCAAACTGTAATGGAGCAATTTCAAAAGCAAAATTAAAGTGATTATTTCCCACAAATTGAACTCCTATCGGGAAATAAGGTAGAAACTCCACTCCAACTGCAGGAAACAAGGAACGGGCAACTGCCGCTCCCATGTAAGGGGTCCATTTTTTGTCAGAACCGCCCCAAAGGTGAACTTTCATCCCAACATGAACTCCTATAAAACCAATACCTGCTTCTGCATTTAAATGAGGGGTGAGGAATTGGTCGTAGGAGATGGAACCGATGGCATTAGGGCCTATGGCATACAAGCTTATACTAGAAGGATATTTTAGCCTAGGGTTTTGTATTTGACTATCAGATTTTTGAGCATGAATTCTCTGAATTGGAAATACAAATAACGCTAGAAACGAAAGTTTAAGAATTAGCCTCATCTCTACTTGAATTCTTAATAAAGATAGCATTTTTTGAATTAAGAAAAATGCCTTTCTAAACTGAAATGTCCAAAATGCAAATACAAGAGAAACAGCCACTTGTCTTCAAAAAACATAATTCTCCACATATATCAAAGCAATCAGTTCATCAGAAACCCAAACCAATTTTTCACTTTTTTCTAAAAAAGCTAGCGGTAGATTCTAAATATTGATAACTTAAATATCATTATCCCTTGTTTTACGGTTATTAAAACCACTTTTTGAACAAAAATGAAAAGCCCCAACTTTAAAACCTATCTGACTTCAAATCTTGAAGTAACCGAAGAAGAAATTTCTTCTTTGCTTGAAAACTGTGTCACTAAATTTTTTAAGAAAGGGGAGTACTTATTGCAAAAAGGCGAATACTGTAAGCATGACTTTTTTGTTGAAAATGGACTCTTAAGGCAGTATTCGATCAATGAAAATGGAAAAGAACACATTCTTTCTTTTGCACCTGAAAATTGGTTTGCCACAGATAGGGAAAGTTCGGTTTTCAATCAACCTTCCATTTATTACATTCAAGCATTGGAGGACGGTAAAGTAGTGATGATAGACAATGATTTTATTCGCCTGCTCTCAGAAAAAATTCCTGGATTTACTGATTTCAATAATCGACTGCTTTATAATCATATCAGACATTTACAAAACAGGATCAACCTATTGTTGAGTGCGATGGCGGAAGATAGATACCTGCAATTTATTAAAATGTATCCTGACCTTTTATTAAGAGTGCCACAGACCATGATAGCCTCCTATTTAGGTATTACCCCCGAAAGTTTAAGCCGTGTCCGCAAGGAGCTAGCACAAAAGAATTTTAAAAACTAAGTAATTCAAAGTATAAATATTTTAGTCAAATATTCTAAAAATATCGATAACCAGGTTAAACGAAGATAAATAAGAGTATAATATGACCGAATCTATTTGTTGAGTTCATTAATGGCTAACTCCCCAACTTTCGCCTTAAGCGAAAAAGCGGGCTGGAGGGTAAAATGGCGGGCCAGCGTTGGCATTTGCGGGAAGTAGCATCATTTTACCTAGATTTTTTGCATACTTTTTCATCAATGGAAAAAGTATGAAGCATAAAGCGAGCCTAACAGCACAAAACAAGTTATGTAATGCTTATTTCTGTTCTTATGGATACCATAAAAAATTATAAAAGTGCTCTATAACCAAAAGAAAACATTACAATTATTGAGGATAACTTAAGTTCTTATCATACATCAATGCACAGTAAATGCATTGTGAGTAATTTCAATAAAAAATACGAAATTATGAAAACAAGAACAGTAGAAATTGTAGCAAGTCCGAAAGAACCACACTTCGTAGGAGATGGTTTTCGGGTACATAATTTTATCCCAAGTGGATACAGAATGGATATGCAACGCATGAATCCATTTATCATGTTGGATTATAATTCAACCCATCATTTTCCGCCATCTGACAAACCAAAAGGAGTAGGGGTGCACCCGCATAGAGGTTTTGAAACCGTGACTATTGCATATAAAGGCAAAGTGCAACATCACGACAGCAGTGGAGGCGGTGGGATTATAGGCGAAGGGGATGTTCAATGGATGACGGCTGCCAGCGGTGTCCTTCACAAAGAATATCATGAAGAAGAATGGAGCAAAAAAGGAGGTGATTTTCAAATGGTGCAGCTTTGGGTCAATTTGCCCAAAAAGGATAAAATGAGTGCGCCTAAATATCAAGCTATAAAATATGAGGATATCAAACGCTATGAATTGGAAAACAATGCTGGAAATATAGAAGTGATTGCTGGCGAATATAAGGGTACTAAGGGTCCCGCTTCAACTTTTACGCCTATTTATATGCTGAATGCCAAATTGAACAAAGGCGGAAAGGCTGTTTTTGAATTTCCTGCCCATTACAATACCACCCTTCTTGTTTTGGAAGGGGATGTTGTCATCAACGGAAAAGAGGAAGCAGCCACAAACTATATGGCATTGATGGCCAATGATGGCGAGGCATTTGAGATTGAGGCCAGTGATGAGGCAGTAGTGCTGGTTTTGAGTGGCGAACCCATTAATGAAACCATTGCAGCACATGGTCCATTCGTAATGAATACCAGAGAAGAATTGATGGAAGCCTTTAATGACTTCAATAATGGAAAATTCGGATATTTAGAGGATTAAACTAACCCTATTTTGTTATATTATCCAATAGTAGCCAAGAGCTGTGTCTTCACAGCTCTAGATAGATTTGTGAAGACACAAATCTGGAGCGGAAGAATCAATTTGAAAAATTAGGTCTATTCACAATTTTAAACTTATAATCATGGAGAAACTATTAAACTTACCCAAACTGGAATATAAAGGAAATGAAGATAAGAAAATGACCCTTCATTTGTTCCTGCAAGTGATGGGGAAAATTCGATTAAAAATGACACCAAGAAAAAATCACTGGTGGTACGTCACGCAATACGTGAATACACAGGGAATCACAACAGGTTCTATTCCTTACAATTCAGGTCTCGATAAATTCAGCATTACCTTAAATGTGATTGAACATAAATTGGAAGTCAATACAAGCAAAGGAGAAGTTGAAAGTTTTCCTTTGCAGGAAGGACTAACAGTGGCAGACTTTTACAAAAAGCTGAGCAGCATTATTCAGAAACTCAATATTTCAGTTTCTATAATAGATGTCCCTTATGATTTAGGGATTGATAAGTCTTTTGGAGAGATTACCGAATACCACCATTATGATAAGGAGTATAGCCAAAGTTTGTGGCGGAGTTTAGTTTGGGTGGATGATGTGTTTACAGAATTCAGCGGCCGTTTTTATGGCAAAACCTGTCCCGTTCACCTCTATTGGCATTCGATGGATTTGGCGGTTACACGTTTCTCTGGCAATGAAGCACCTCCTATGGGAAAGGATGCACGGCTATCAGACAAGGACGCTTATACGCATGAATGCATAAGTTTTGGTTTCTGGGCGGGTGATGAAAATGTAACCGAACCAGCATTTTATTCCTATACTTATCCATCTCCCGAAGGCTTAGACCAGGAAATTTTATCTCCTTCTTCAGCAGAGTGGGTGAATAGCAACGGAAGCCCTATGGCGATTTTGAAATATAATAGTCTATTAACAGAAGGAGATCCAAGAAAAGTATTGTTGGATTTTATGGAGTCAGCCTATCAGGCAGGAGCAAAAAGAGCCAATTGGGATCTTGAGAAATTGACAGTCCCAGCACTAGAAAATCTTTAAACATTAAAAACCAAGGTATATAAGACCTACTAAATTAACTCAGTGCGTCATCTCGGAAATTTTCTTTTTAAAATTAAAAAAAAGAAAATTGTCCGTGATCTAAAAATATTCTCTGCGAAAACTTTGCGGCTCCGCGAGAAATTTTAGGCGTCTCTGACGCCCGAAGAGATTTAAACTTAAATTCACTTAAAAGAACAACTCATGAAAACCAAAGAATATTCAAACGGAGAAACCACCATTTTATGGAAACCAGAAAAATGCATTCATGCAGGTATATGTGTTAAAACCTTGCCCAAGGTTTACCATCCACAAGAAAAGCCATGGATAACTCCTGAAAATGCCACTTCCCAGGAAATAATTGCACAAGTAGCCAAATGTCCTTCAGGTGCATTGAGCATCAAAGGAACGCAAGACAACATCAAAATTGAACGGGAAGACAATGGCAAAAAAGGACGTTATGTGATTTACTACAATGATGAATTTGCTGGAGAAATGACCTTCACCTGGGCAGGAAAAACGCAGTTTATTATTGACCATACAGGAGTAGAAGAAAAATTTGCAGGAAAAGGACTAGGCAAGAAGTTAGTAATGAAATCAGTTGAATATGCTCGAGAAAACAATGTGAAAATTATACCGCTTTGCCCTTTTGCTAAAAAAGTATTTGACAACACTAAAGAAATTCAGGATGTAAGGAGTTGAGAGATCATGTATAAACTTTTCGACTAAAAGTATAATTCATGGGATGGAAATAATTTTTTTTCTTCTATATTTAAACTATAAGTTCATCGGTAATAAATCTCTAAATTGATTTTACCTACTTCTAATTTAAATTAATAGATTAATATAATTTCCTAAAACCCCAGCAATTTTAACCACATTAATATGACAAGAGAGGATCAGCTTCAATTCTGCAAGAAATGTATAAATAGAAAAATGGATATGCAGCAAGGCCTAATTTGTAGTCTAACAAATGAAAAGGCAAACTTTAAAGACAACTGTGAAGATTTTCAAATTGATGAATCTGTTAAAGAAGAAATACCTGTTGTAAATAGAAGTGCCACAGAACTCATAGCGGAATTACCAGAAGATATAAAAAATGAATTTATTCCACACCAAGATTTACAATATGCAGTTTTAGGAGGTTTTTTTGTATCAGTTATTTGTGCCTTAATCTGGGCAGCCATTACGGTAACTACTGAATATCAAATTGCTTATATGGCCATAGGTGTTGGTTTTTTAGTAGGTTTGGGCGTCCGGTTTTTTGGCGCAGGTATAACACCAATATTTGGATATGTAGGCGGATTTTTCGCCTTGCTAGGTTGCCTGTTGGGCAATTTTTTCTCTCAAGTGGGGTTTATTGCAGATGCGCAAACAATGGGATATTTTCAAACGCTTACTTTAATAGATTTTGAGACCATAATACTGATTACACAAGAGGCCTTTACTATTATTGACCTCGTGTTTTATGGGGTAGCAATGTTTGCTGGTTATAAATTTTCATTCCGATCTATCCCTGCTAATACCGTTGAGATGACCGATTTTACGCCCGCCTACTCTAAATTGAGGTTACCATTTGTAATTGTATGTTTTGCTGTGCTTTCCATTTCAGCTTATAGCTTGTCAAAAGGAGTTTCAGGAATGCAAACTTTCTATTATGAAAGTGGTGCTGTGCAGTCACAAGGTGAGTTTTTGAATGGCAAAGAAATTGGAACCTGGGTCTATTTTCATGAAAACGGACAAAAGCAGTTGACTGGTAATTTTGAAGATGGGAAAGAGGTGGGACTGTGGGAATGGTATTATGAGACTGGTGAATTAATGCAACGTGGGGAATACCAAAATGGCTTGTTTGATGGTACTTGGCTGAATTATAATGCAGAAGGAATCTTGGTAGATTCAAGTAATTATACCACAGGCAGACAAACTGGTGAGTATAGAGCCTATTACGATAATGGGCAACTGTCTCAAATTGCTCAGTACTCTCGCGATCAACCAATAGGAAAATGGTTAAGTTATTATGAAAATGGAAATTTAAATTCGACCGGATCATTCAAGGATGGAGAATTAAGCGGTATATGGAAGTTTTATTATGGAGATGGGACTCCTCATCAAGAGATCAATTATTTGGCGAGGGAGGTACAAAGAATCCTTAATCTTTGGGATGCTGATGGAAAACAACTGATCGAAGATGGAAATGGTACTTATATTTCATATTACGACAATAAAAATAGAATGGAGGAAGGGAAGGTTGAAAATGGTGAAAAGCTTGGAACTTGGACTACCTACTACCCGGATGGTAAAACCAAAGAAGTTGGTAAGTTTGCGGAGGATCAATATATTATAAAAACGGCATGGACTGAGCAAGGCGAACTGATGGTGGAAGCAGGTGAAGGAGAATTTGTTGCTTATTATGAGGGTTCTATTGATTTATTTGAAGAAGGGTATTTTTCAAATGGATTAAAAGAAGGAAAATGGCTGATGTACTATCCCGAATCTGGAGTTGTTCAGCAAGAATCAAACTACAAAAACGGAAAGTTAGACGGATATTATGCTAACTATTCTTCTTTTGGAGGTGTATTGTCGGAAGGTAGCTTTAAGTCGGGCAAACAAACTGGTGAATGGAATTGGTACTACGAAAACGGCCAATTATCAAGTAGTGCTAGCTTTGTAGATGGTCAGAAGGAAGGCGAACAAATTTTCTGGACTGAATTAGGTATAGAAGCTAAAAAAGAAGTCTATGAGAATGGCAATCTTGTATCTGAAGTGTTGCTATAGGAGGTTGTAGGAACTTATGGAATTAAAAGGAATTGAATTAAATGTAAATCCATGAATAAAATTACTGACATAAATACGAAGCAGCACTGGTTTAGAGGATATAAAGACTATTGGATAGGAAATGGAAGTATGATATTGGTTTACAGTATAATTTATGGAGCTACTGAAGAGAATGAATTAGGGATGTTATTGGGGATTTTGATCAGTTTGATTATGACTCCGATTGTATTTTCTCTAATCAGTGGAATTATTTTTTTAATTGCCTGGATTTTCAAACGAAATTTTACACTTAAACGCTTTCTTACAATTTTAACAGTAGTTTTGGTTATTTCATTGCTATCTAAATTGATCGTATTAATAAGATTTAGCTAATTGATAAATGAACCTCTAATATTAATATCCATTATTAATATTTCGACTACAAGTATAATTCACAGGGTGAAAATAAAATTAATCCTTTTATATTTAAGCTATCGGTTTACCTGCGATCTTCAATCTGTTTCGAATGAAAATTTGTTGGTAGAGATGAAATAATTACGATTAAGTTGATATTATTATTCAATTGTGTGTGTGATTTAAAAAAATAGACATTTTAATGACAAAAAGAGAAATCAAAGTTTCATCAGAGTTTAAAACTCAAACTACCAAGTCTATAATTGCTATTAACGTCTTTTTAATAACCTATATGCTAATGTTAGCATTTGCTATTGGCTTAACAGCCTTATGTATCTATGGAGGCATAATGTTAATAGTTTTTCGACCAATGTTTATCACCTTAGCTTTGGGGATTGGAATAGCAAGTTTAGGAATTCTTGTACTAATCTTTTTACTGAAGTTCATATTTCAATCACACAAAGCTGATCGCTCACATCTTTTTGAAATTACCAAAGTAGATGAACCCGAACTTTTTAGTCTCATTGATAGCATTGTTAAAGAAGTAGGAACAAGCTTTCCTAAGAAAGTTTACTTATCTAGGGATGTAAATGCGGCCGTTTTCTATGATTCTAATTTTTGGAGTATGTTTTTTCCCATCAAAAAGAACCTTCAAATAGGATTAGGTTTAGTGAATACCGTTTCTAAATCGGAACTTAAGGCAGTTTTGAGTCACGAATTTGGTCATTTCTCGCAAAAAACAATGAAAGTAGGGAGTTATGTTTATAATGTGAATCAAGTAATATTTAACCTGCTTCATGATAATGAATCTTATGATAGACTAATCCAAAGATGGGCTAACTTAAGTGGTTATTTTTCAATTTTTGTTGTCATTGCTGTTAAAATTATTGAAGCTTTCCAATGGGTATTAAAGGAAATGTATGGTGTAGTAAACAAAAGTTATATGGGTTTGTCGAGAGAGATGGAATTCCATGCAGATAAAATTGCGGCAAGTGTGACAGGATACGAACCTTTGAAGAGTTCTTTGCTTAGAATGTCATTAGCTGACCAGTCTTTCAATAATGTTTTATCATTTTATGACAAGAAAATTACTGATAATCAAAAAAGCCAGAATTTATATAAAGAACACTTGTTTGTAATGAATTTTGTTGGAGAAGAGAGCAATATTAAAGTCAGAAATAATTTACCAGAAGTTTCAATAGAAGAATTAAACAAATTCAATAAATCAAAATTGGTGATTAAAGATCAGTGGGCTTCGCATCCAAGTACTGAAGATAGAATAGAAATGTTGGAGAAAACAGGTTTTTCTTCAGCTAATATAGACCACACGCCTGCAAATCTATTGTTCATTAACCCAGAAAAAACTCAAGAAGACTTAACCAAAAAGATTTTTAAAGAAATTCAATTTCAAGGAGAATCTTCTACCATACCATTCGAGCTGTTCAAAAAAGAATACAAAAAGGAAATTTTAGATAATTCATTCGCTAAAGTCTATAATGGGTACTATGACAATAAAAATCCTTTAGCATTTGAGCCAAACAATATAGAGATGGATTTGGATGATATTATTTTGGAAAATCTATTTTCTGACAATAATGTTGATTTGGCATATACAGCAATAGGTTTGCAAAATGATATTGAAACTTTAAAGCAAATCTCACTTAAGGTGATTGATATTAAAACATTCGATTATGATGGAAAAAAATATAAGCGGAAAGATTGTAAAGGGTTAATTCAGAAACTTGAATTAGAATTGAAGGAGTTAAATGAAGAGATAAAGCAAAATGATATAAGAATATTTCAGTTTTTCAGTAAAAAAGAAAAGCTTAATAGCAATACACCTGTATTAGAAAGCTTTTATAAAGAATTTTTTGATTATGATAAAGAATTTGATTCCAGATATGAAACCTATATAAAGCTAACAAACGAATTGCAATTTGTGAATTTCACCACTCCATTTGAACAGATTCGTGCAAATTTTAGACGTATAAAACCCATTGAAGAAGAACTGAAAAATGGAATAAAAGAAATGTTGGCAGACAGTAAATACCAATCTGAAATCACCAAGGAAGTTAAAGAAAATTTTGATTTATATCTTTCCGAAAATTGGATGTATTTTGGCAATGAACAATACTATGACAATAATTTGGAAATTTTGTTTACGGCATTGAACAATTACGCATTTCTTTTATCAAGAGGCTACTTTTTAATGAAAAAGAAATTATTGAATTACCAAGTAGAACTGATTAAAACTACATATCCTACTATTAAATGATGCTTTAATGAGCTTTCTATTACAAATTCTCCGACTAAAAGTGTAATTATTAAGATGAGAATAAAATTTATTCTTCTATATTTAGGCTATTAGTTCATTGGTAGCCAAAACCTTTTTAATCTAGATATTATGTTGGAGTTGTCAATGAAAGGGAAATAATGACAACTTAATTGTCATTATTTTAATATTCGATAGATAATAATTAAGTTACTATCGATTTGTTGTGGTTCATTAGCCAAATCAAGAAATCTCAGTTTATGCTTTATGTCATCGGAAGTAGCTGTACATTATCAAATAAATATTTAGGTTTAAAATGAACCGAATTTTACTAATTATATCAATATTAGGACTCTTATCCTGTAAAAATAATGAAGAAAATATGGAGCATTTAGATAGCTTTATGATTATTGGCATTTCTGTAGAGACAACGAATGAAAATGAAAAATCAGTAGAGGATTTAGGAAAGCTTTGGGACCGATTTTATACTGAAAATATCCAGAGCAAAATTCCTAATAAGAATAGTGACGAGATTTACTCAATTTACACTGACTATGAAACTGATTATAAAGGAAAATATACTTCGATTATTGGATTAAAAGTAAACTCACTTGACCAAATTCCAGATGGATTAATCGGACGAACATTTAAGGGTGGAAAATACCAAAAGTTTGTCGCAAAGGGACAAATGCCAAATGCGGTAATAGAATCTTGGCAAGAGATTTGGGCAAAAGACAGCGAACTAAACCGCAGATATACTTCTGATTTTGAAGTTTATGGACAAAAATCTCAAAACGGAAAAAATTCTGAAGTGGAAATTTATATAGCCACAGAATAATAGAAAACGAAACCACAACATCACCTATGAATGATTGGGGGTTTATCAGTCAGGAAAGTTTGGCGGTACTTGGAAAGTCAGCCACAATGTGTAATTTTATTAATTGCAGTGGCTGTGTGCAAATGGCAAGCTTAGTGGTTTCTAAGCCCCACTCATCAAAGCTTTACGTTAATTCTAATAAACCCATACCCTCGCCAATGAAAAAAAACCATAAACTCCTACTCCTAATCCCAGCCCTTTGGGCAAGTATATTCGATATATTCATCACCAGCTTTTGGCAAGATCCTGAGTATTGGAAAGGGGATTTATCCAAAGCAAAGGAAAGCAACCCTATTGGGGCATGGTTTATGTCCCAGCATGTCTCTGGTTTGTTTGTCATTTCCATTATCTGGATAATATTAATTGGGGTATTGGGTTATTATTTACCTGCTAAGTTGCGTAAGATATTTTTATTGTTTGTGCTCATTGCTCATAGTTTTGGGGCTGCCACTTGGCTCACTCGCTTTCATGGATTTTGGAGCGCAATAATTTTTATTCTTTTTAATTCGGTCTTGTATGTATTGATAGAAGATTATGTGAATAGGAAAGAAGCTAGAAGGGTTGAAGTGGATTGATTTATCGATTATCATTATTTCTATTCACCAAAAGTTATAACCTATGGTGATTATATTCACTAAAAGTTATATATTTGAAATTAAAAGTATGTATAATCGATTTTTAAGTGATAAGATAAAGCAAAGGATAGGCACTAATAAGGCAATAATTGTTATTGGACCACGACAGGTTGGTAAAACCACACTTATAGAATCCATTATTCACTCAAAAGATTATTTGTTTCTTAATGGGGACGACCCACAGGTTAGGAAATTACTAACTGAACCAACTACTGCACAAATCCGAAGGATTTTAGGTGATTATAAATACGTATTTATTGATGAAGCGCAAAGAATTGAGGGAATTGGATTAAGCATGAAAATCATAACCGACAGATTTAAGCATGTCCAATTGTTTGTAAGTGGTTCATCAGCTTTTGATTTGTCTAATAAAATCAATGAACCCTTAACAGGTAGGAAATGGGAATACCAACTATTTCCTATCTCATGGGAGGAATTTGAAAATCACCATGGTTATTTGTATGCAGAGCAAGACTTGGAAAACAGATTGATTTATGGGTTTTATCCTGATGTTTTGAATAATCCTGGTGATGAACCTTCCATTTTAAGAAACTTGGTAGATAGTTATTTATATAAAGATATCCTTGCACTGTCAGATATTAGAAAGCCGGAAGTTTTGGAAAAACTGGTGCAGGCATTAGCTTACCAAATAGGTAGTGAGGTGAATTATAGCGAATTGGCACAAATTGCTAATGTGGATAAAAACACGGTTATCAAATACATTGATTTACTAGAGAAGGGCTATATCATTTTCAAACTAGGTAGTTTTAGCCGTAACCTGAGAAATGAAATAAAGACAAGTAAGAAAATCTATTTTTATGATAATGGTGTCAGAAATATGGTCATTGGAAATTTCAATCAGCTCGCTTTAAGACAGGATAAGGGGGCGCTTTGGGAGAATTTTTTAATAGCTGAAAGAATTAAACGAAATGAATACAAAGAAAGCATTGCAAATATTTATTTCTGGCGGACGAAACAACAGCAGGAAGTAGATTTTGTAGAGGAAAATGCGGGGAAAATCTTTGGTTTTGAGTTTAAATGGAAGAAAAAGAAATTCGTGAGACTGCCTAAAACATTCTCAGAAAACTATCAAGCTGAAAGCCAAATTATCGATAAAGATAATTTTAGGTCTTTTGTAATGGACGAGGAAAGTAGTCATAAATGACCTTCTATACTTAAATTAAACTCCTATTCACCAAAAGTTATAACTTATAGTGATTATATTCACCATAGGTTATAAAATTACCTTGTTCCTTTTGGTGCACGTGAAACTTAGAAAGATATTTTTATTGTTTGTGCTCATTGCTCATAGTTTTGGGGCTTCCACTTGGCTCACTCGCTTTCATGGATTTTGGAGTGCAATAATTTTTATTCTTTTTAATTCGGTCTTGTATGTATTGATAGAAGATTATGTAAATAGGAAAGAAGCTAGAAGGGTTGAAATGGATTGATTTATCGATTACAATCATTTGTATTATCCAAAGCAGTAATTCTCCCTAGTTCAAGCGTCCACTTGGATTTGCCACTCAATGCCATCCTCTTTTCGACTATATTTTTATCGAAATGAGAAAATGCCGCCAAACCTTCGTAATAGGAACAACAATTCACCACTAATCCTTTTATAACACATCTAAACCACAACTCGCTAGTCACTTTCAATTCATTCTATTAGATTTAGGAATATAAGTATCCTAATAAACAAAAGTTATGAAAAACATAAGATCTTTACTATTGATAAGCCTGCTATTGGTCAGTCTTGCCACATCAGCTCAAAACAGAAAAATAGCGGTAGATACTACAGTGGTGACGAATCACTCAACCATGATCGAAGGACAAAAAATCTCCTATACCGCCACTACAGGTACACAACCGGTATGGAATGAAAAGGGAGAGCCGGATGCTACGCTTTTTTATACTTATTATAAAAGAACGGATGTTTCCGATGACAATCGCCCCTTATTGATTTCTTTTAATGGTGGCCCTGGGTCAGCCTCTGTTTGGATGCACGTTGCTTATACAGGCCCAAAGATTCTCAATATTGATGAAGAAGGCTATCCAGTTCAGCCCTATGGGTTCAAGGAAAATCCATATTCTGTTTTGGATGTAGCCGATATTGTATTCGTAAATCCTGCTAATACAGGCTATTCTCGAACAATACCTGAAAGTGGAAAAGATGTTAATAGGGATAAATTTTTTGGTGTCAATGCAGATATTAAGTATTTAGCGGAATGGTTGAATACTTTCGTAAGTCGTCATGAAAGATGGACTTCACCCAAATACCTGATAGGAGAGAGCTATGGCGGAACTCGTGTATCAGGTTTAGCCTTAGCTCTTCAAGAACAACAATGGATGTATTTGAATGGAGTAATTTTGGTTTCACCAGCTGATTATAAAGCCATTAATTCTGACAGCCCGGTTTCTTCAGTTGTAAATTTTCCTTATTTCACCGCGGCTGCCTGGCACCACGGGGTTTTAGCAGATGCTTTGCAATCAAAAGACCTATTAGAAATTTTACCTGAAGCTGAAGAATTTGCTATTAATACTTTAATGCCGGCTTTGGCGAAAGGTGGTTTTTTATCAGCTCAGAAAAAAGGAGAAATTGCTGAGAAAATGGCTTATTATTCAGGCTTATCAAAAGAGTCTATCTTACAACATAATTTGGATGTGCCCACTAGCTTTTTTTGGAAAGAGTTGTTGCGAGATGAAAAAGGATATACGATTGGTCGTTTAGATTCTCGCTATTTGGGAATTGACAAAACAGAAGCGGGTGTTGCTCCTGATTATAGTGCAGAGCTGACTTCCTGGCTGCATTCTTTTACGCCTGCGATTAATTCCTATATCCGTGAAGAATTGAAATTTAAGACCGATATCAAATACAATATGTTCGGCTCTGTTTATCCATGGGATTTCACTAACAACAATACACGTGATGACCTAAGAAAAGCCATGGCAGAAAACCCATATTTAAATGTGATGTTCCAAACAGGTTACTATGATGGTGCCACCACTTATTTTAATTCTAAATATACCATGTGGCAGTTAGACCCAAGCGGGAAAATGAAAGATCGCTTGAGTTTCAAAGGCTATAGAAGTGGTCATATGATGTACTTACGGAAAGCTGATTTGGAAACGGCCAATGATGATTTAAGAGAATTTATTCTCAACACTTTAGCAAAAGGGAAGTCTGCAAAATATTAGTTTGCTACTATAACAAGATTGACCGCAGGCGTCTAAAGACGCTAAAAAAGCTCGCAGAGTCGCGGAGACGCAGAGTTTTCGCAGAGAATAATTTTGTTATATTTCTTGATGTTCAGTTTCAAGACTGCGAGGACTTGGTCAATACTTAATTAATTGGCTGTTATAAAAAAGGCGAGGAAGTATATTTCCCTCGCCTTTTTCATTGGGGAACAATTTTTTTGTCAAAACATATTTTTCTCACGAAAGGTTAATAAGAAAAATTAAATTATGGCAAAGCATATCTTACCCAAAGCAGAGTGGTCAGTCCTTATTGATCAACTTAAAAACTTAATTCCTGAAGCTTTCAATGAAGAAGGCAATGTGATGAATCTCATCAAAGGAGATTGGAACAATCAAATGAATCTGAAACCCTTCAACTCCTGTCTAGATGGCACCCAATTGGGCTTTTATCCTATGATGAAAAGTCAGGATGGAAAAGAAGCTGTGGACTATTGCGCTGAAGAATTTAAAAGCTGGAAAAAAGTTTCTTTAGAAAAAAAGAAGGAAATGGTTAGCAAGACCATCGACTTGATAGACGAACATAAGGAACTCTTAGCCTTGATTTTGATTTGGGAGATCGGCAAGCCATACCCTCAGGCATTGGATGGTGTTCAACGATGTATCAGCGGTGTAAGGTGGTATATAGATAATATTGAGGAAATGTTGGGTGATCGAGAACCACTTGGGGTTATTTCCAATATCGCATCTTGGAATTATCCGCTTTCCGTTTTGGTACATGCTTGTTTGGTACAAGTGCTTTCGGGAAATGCAGTGATAGCAAAAACCCCATCAGACGGAGGACTTTGGTCGCTGACTTTGTGTTTTGCATTGGCCAAAAGAGAAGGGCTTCCTGTATCTTTAATTAGTGGTTCAGGGCGGATTTTAAGTGAGGCCTTAGTAACCCATGAAGCCGTTGATTGTCTCTCTTATGTGGGAGGAAAAAGTAATGGGAGGTCAATTGCAAGTTCTCTTTATAATGTTGATAAGCGCTACATGCTGGAAATGGAAGGAATCAACACTTATGGCGTGTGGGAATTTTCCGATTGGGATAATTTAGCCAAACAAATAAAATCCGGTTTCAAATACGGAAAGCAAAGGTGTACTGCTTATGTTCGATTTGTTGTACAAAGAGGCCTATTCCCCAAGTTTTTGGAAATGTATTTGCCTGTCCTGAAATCTTTGACTTATGGTCATCCTTTACTGATAGAAGAAGGGGAAACCGAATTACCCGATTATGATTTTGGCCCATTAATCAATTCCAATAAAGTAAGTGAATTGGATGTAATGTATAATGATGCCTTAGGTAAAGGAGCCGTTTCCATTTACCAAGGAGAGTTAGAGGATGAATTATTCTTACCTAACCAAGATACTTCAGCATATTATGCGCCTGCGGCTTTATTGAACTTACCAAAAAATGCAGAACTTTATTATAATGAACCTTTTGGTCCATTGGACAGTATTATTTTGGTAGATCATAAAAATGAGTTAATCAATGAAATGAATGTTTCTAACGGGGCCTTGGTAAGTTCAATTGCTTGCGATGATTCACAAGAAGCTAAAGAAATTGCCTCACAATTGAGAGCTTATAAAGTGGGGATCAATAAAATGAAATCAAGGGGAGATAATGAAGCGACCTTTGGTGGAATTGGAGAATCTTGGAAAGGATGTTTTGTAGGAGGTAAATATTTAGTGGAGGCAGTTACCAAAACAGATGATGGTAAAAAGCTCTATGGTAATTTCCTGGAATATACTTTACTGCCTGAAAATAGAAGTTGATTTTATAAAAGTAAAACAAAGCAGCCAACGAAATTCAATTCCGTAGGCTGTTCTAATTACTATTTTTTTAATTCTTAATTATTAATTAATCACCCCAAAGATCATCCATCGTATAAGGCGACCCTTCTTGGGTCCAAAAACTACCATCCACAAATCGGTATCCTCTATCTTCTTCGCTGATAGCCTCTACCTCATTTCGGGTCAATTCGATGGCGTCAGCCTCAATATTTTGCTGTATTCTACCGGCATTGGTAGATTTAGGAATTACGGATATTCCACGATTAAGTCCGTAGGCAATTAAAATTTGAGCAGGCGTTTTATCATATTTTGCAGCTAAGTTTTTAATGATAGGGAGCTCGAATAAATCTGGCTCATCCTCTTTTTTCATTTGGCTAGCCCTGTCTTTCGAGCCTAATGGAGAGTAGGCTGTCATTAAAATATCGTGCTTTTTGCAGAATTTGACCAATTCCTCCTGCACTAAATTAGGATGTAATTCCACTTGGTTCATTTCAGGCTTTATGGTCGCAATCTCTCTTAATTTTTCCAGATTATTGATATTGAAATTGGCCACGCCTATATGGTTGGTGAGTCCTTTTTCCACCAATTCCTCCATGGCTTTCCATGTTTTCTGGATAGGAGCATTGTCCTGTCCTAAGAAGTCATCACCTGATTTTGGAAATTGCGATGCTGGCTTTTGCGCCACTGGCCAGTGCATCAAATAAAGGTCTAAGTAATCTAACTGTAAGTCCTTTAAAGTTTGCTGAAGAGCTGGTTCTACATCCTCTGGTAAATGTGCATTGTTCCATAATTTTGAGGTAATGAAAATTTGATCTCGAGTGCACAATCCATCTTGAAAAGCTTTTTGCAATGCATCCCCAATTTCTTTTTCATTTCCATAAATGTAGGCGCAGTCGATATGCCTGTAGCCCACCTTAATAGCCTCTATTACGGCATTATAAACTTCTCCCGGTTCTGATTTCCAAGTTCCAAGACCTAATGCCGGTAAAATATCTCCGTTTCTAAAAGTTAGTTTCCTCATATGAAATTTAGTTTTATAGTCTATAATATTATACTACTGAGAGCGTATTATGTTGAATAAAATGTGATTTTTCAGCGCGAATGTGTTAATGGTTTATTTTTAACCTACAACACCCCCCTTCGCCCCCGCCAGCTGGCGGGGGAGTCGCACAGTATTTCTTTTGTTTATTTAATTTAATGTAGTTTCTCTACATTAATTATTTTAATTAAGAAATGACAAAAAGATTGACAAAGCTTCCTCCTTTCTACTAAAATAATTCTGTGAGACTGTCCCCCCCCATAGGTATGCCTTTGGCGCTTGAGGGGACTATAGGGGTGTCACATGGTTCAGAAGAAATATAAGAATATAGCAACAAAAAGGAAATGTAAATAGCTTCTGAAAAATACTTTTCAGATTTAATTGCCAAAGGATTTATAATAATAACCTTTCATTTTTCAAAGCGAAAATTTGTCAAATTCAATCAAAGATAATTTTAAAAAATTAAGCGGAGTAACTTAAGATCTGAACTTTAAGGAAACCAACTCGTCTAATCGCTAGTTGTCTTACCTTTAGAATATCGCTCAGACGGTGAAAAGGCTGTTTTATTTCCAACATCCTGTTAATTAAAAGTTTATCTATTTCAGTATAGCTTCAGTATAGCGGATTTTGAGTTAAAAACATTCAGATCGAAATCGAGCATGCACAATCTCTCAATCTCCTTCCCTTTTGGGGAAGGACTAAGGATGGGGCATTTGGGAAGGATTGAGGATGGGGCTTTTTTCAATACTTACAGATGAATTCATTGCATTATTCCGTTAATTTCCTCTAAATGCATAAATAGTTCAATTAAAGACCTATTTATAACTTTTCTAAATTAGTATTGCGAAATTGATTTATAACCTTATAAAACACTTGTTTTCAGTTGTTTATGGCTATTTCCTTGATTAGTGTAATAAAAATGCCAAATTTGTGAGTGAAATGTATTTGAAATAATGGCTTTGGGCAGTAGATTTGTACCCAATTAATAATTGGTGTTCCCAGATGCTAAATGAACAAATAAATATGTCCTTGAAAACGTATATTACTCGCTTATCTTTTATAGCATTCCTATTAGTGAGTTTTTTATCATTACCCAACAATTCTTTTGCACAGGCCGATGAACTGCCTACAAGCGAGGAAGCGATAGCTAATGGTGAAAAACTATTTAAAAATAATTGTGCTGTTTGTCACCAAGTCCAAAATAAAATGGTTGGACCCGCTCTTAAAAACGTTTATGAAAGACGTGAGTTGCCTTGGTTATTGAATTTTATTAGTAACTCTCAAAAGGTAATCCAAAGCGGTGACGAGTATGCTGTAAATCTTTACAATGAGTATGGAAAGGCAGTAATGCCTAGCTTTGATTACTTCGAAGATGAAGAAATCAAAAATATATTAGGTTACATCAAGTATCAAACCGATAATCCACCTCAAGAAGCAACTGCTGATGCAGGTGGTGATGCTACTCAGGCTGGAGCAGGTGGTGGTTCAGGAATCCCTTCTGAATACTTAACGCTTATCATTGTTGGTTTTGTGGTAGTTTTAATACTTATTTTAGTTGTATTAGTATTGATCGTAACTGTTCTTACTAAATTCATTAATCAAAAAGAAGAAATAGATGAGAGGGATAAAGAATTTGTAAACCAAAGCTTAAACCTTAATAAGCTTGTTCGTAGTAACGGATTCTTATTCTTTGTGATTCTAATTTTCACAGCGGTTGTGGCTAAAACAGTTATTGATGGTCTTTACACAGTAGGTGTTCAGCAAGGATATCAGCCAACTCAGCCAATTGCTTTCTCTCACGAAATTCATGCAGGTCAATATGAAATTGAGTGTCAGTATTGTCACACTGGCGTAATGATCAGTAAGAGTGCAAATATTCCTTCAGCTAATATTTGTATGAATTGTCATACAGCTATCAAAACTGAATCGAAAGAAATCGCAAAAATATATAAAGCAATAGATTACGATCCTGAAACAGGTGAGTATGGTGATAATGTAAAACCAATTGAATGGGTAAGGGTACATAACCTTCCTGATTTGGCTTATTTCAACCACTCTCAGCACGTGAATGTTGGCGAAATTGAATGTCAAACTTGTCATGGTCCTATTGAGGAAATGGCGGTTGTTAAACAATGGAGCACATTAACTATGGGATGGTGTATTAACTGTCACAGAGAGACTAAAGTAAATGCAAAAGGTAATGCATATTACGATCAATTAGTTGAGGCACATGATGGTGGCGACTTGAAAGTAGTGGACATAGGCGGTCTGGAATGTGCAAAATGTCATTATTAAGTAAAAGAAATTAATCGACTTCATTAATCATAGATATGAGTGATCAAAAAACATATTGGAAAGGAACTGAACAATTAACGAATGATCCTTCATTTGTTAAAAATGCGGAAAAGGAATTTCCTGAGTACTTACCAATCAATGATAAAAAAGAGTCCAACGGAGGTAGTCCTTCCAGAAGAGACTTCTTGAAAATGATGGGGTTTGGTGTCGCAGCGGCTTCTTTAGCGGCTTGTGAAGCACCTGTAAGAAAAGCAATCCCTTATCTAAATAAACCTGTTGATGTTGATCCAGGTATTCCTAATTACTATGCTTCTACTTATTCAGTGGGTGGTGATTATGCCAGCATAGTAGTGAAAACCCGTGAAGGAAGACCTATCAAGATAGAGGGCAATAAAAACTCTGCAATTACTCAAGGTGGTGTGAATGCACAGGTTGAGGCATCAGTTCTTTCTTTATATGATCAAGAGCGGTTAAGAGGTCCTTTAAAAGAAGGAAAAAATGCAGATTGGGGGACAATTAATAAAGAAATTACTGAACAACTACAAGCCATAAGCGATGCAGGTGGTCAGATTAGAATAGTTTCTAATACCATCAATTCACCATCTACTTTAAAGGCCATTAATGAAATGGCTGATAAGTATGGCAATACTGAGCACATTATGTATGATGCTGCTTCTCAGCATGGAATGTTAGTGGCTAATGATAAAATGTTTGGAGTGAAAGCCGTTCCTGCTTATGATTTTAGTAAAGCCAAAACTATTGTAAGTTTTGGAGCTGATTTCTTAGGCACCTGGGTTTCTCCAATTGAACATACTAAACAATACAGCAAAACTAGAAAGGTAAATAGTGACAACAAAAAAATGTCTCGTCACTATCAATTTGAATCTAACCTTTCACTAACTGGTTCAAATGCTGATTACAGAACACCTATTAAACCTTCACAGGAAGGATTAGTGGTTGCTGCTTTATATAATGAGGTGGCTAAAATGACTGGTAATACTGGTCTGAATACCAATAAAGTTGATGTTGCTAACATTACAAAGGCTGCAAAAGATTTGGTTTCCAATCAAGGTAAATCTTTGGTTGTGGCAGGCTCAAATGATACCGATATTCAAATATTGGTAAATGGTATCAATTCCATGTTAAGTAATTATGGAACTACCATTGACTTGAACCAATATTCAAATGCAAGAAAGGGTGATGATGCGGCTTTTACTCAATTTGTGAAAGATGCAAATGCAGGAAGTATTAAAGCTGTTATTTTCTACAATGCCAATCCTGTTTATGATTCAGGAATGGGAGAGGATTTGAAAGCAGCTTTAGGAAAAGTTTCCTTAACAGTTTCTACTTCCGATAGAAAAGATGAGACAGCTGATGTTGTTAAATACGTGGCGCCTGATCATCATTTCCTAGAATCATGGAATGATGCAGAACCAAAGAAAGGTCAGTTGAGCTTAACGCAACCAACTATTTCTCCATTATTCAAAACTCGTCAAGCACAGGACAGTTTCTTAACATGGACTGGTAACAAACAAGAATATTACAACTTCCTAAGAAAGAATTGGGAAGATAATCATTATAGAAGCCAAGAGCCTACTTTTGATATATTTTGGGATAAGACTTTATATAATGGAGTATTCACCTATTCTGTAGAAAGTAGTGATTTATCAACTCAAGATGTTGATTTATCAGCTTGCGCCAATAGAATCAATAAAAATTACAAGCCTAACAATAATGGATTAGAAGTAGCTTTCTATCAAAAAGTATCCATAGGAACGGGTTTTCATGCCAATAACCCATGGTTACAAGAATTACCAGATCCAATTTCTAAAGCCACTTGGGATAACTATGCTACTATTTCTCAAAAAATGGCTAATGAGTTAGGGATTAAAATATTTGAAGGTAAAACTTCTAAAATCAATTTGACTATCAATGGTCAGGCAATGGAAGTTCCTGCTTTGGTTCAGCCGGGGCAAGCTAATGGAACTATCGGATTGGCCTTGGGTTACGGTAGAAAAATGGCCGGTAAAGTAGCTAATGGAGTTGGTTTTGATGTTTATCCTTTATTAGGTCAATTAAACGGCAATAAATCTTATGTATTAACCTCAGGTGTTAGCGTAGATGGAACTGCTGGAAGTTATCAATTGGCTCAAACTCAAACGCACCAAACTTTCATGGGGCGTGAAACTGTAATTCAAGAAGCTTTATTAGAGGATTACCAGAAAAAGGATTGGAAGAGAAAATTCCAACCTCATATTAAAACAAGCAAAGGAAAAGTGGCTCCTTCTAAACTAACTCTTTGGAATGGGCACAAATATAATAACCATCATTGGGGATTAGCGATTGACTTGAACTCATGTACAGGATGTGCTGCATGTACGATTGCTTGTCAATCAGAAAATAACATCCCAGTTGTAGGTAAGGAAGAAGTAGTAATGAGAAGGGATATGCAATGGATGCGTGTTGACCGTTACTATAGCTCTGATGCTGATGTAAATGATACTGATGGATTGGAGATTGCTGCGGAAAATCCGGAAGTTACTTTCCAACCGATGATGTGTCAGCATTGTAATAATGCACCTTGCGAAACTGTTTGTCCGGTGGCAGCCACTACTCACAGTTCTGAAGGATTAAACCAAATGACATACAACAGGTGTGTGGGTACAAGATATTGTGCTAACAACTGTCCTTATAAAGTAAGGCGATTCAACTGGTTTAAATACCATGACAATACCAAGTTTGATAAAAACATGGCCATGAATAATGACTTAGGTAAAATGGTGTTAAACCCAGACGTAACGGTTCGTTCTCGTGGAGTAATGGAAAAATGCTCTATGTGTGTTCAAAGAATCCAAGCGGGTAAATTGAAAGCTAAGAAAGAGAAGAGAAAATTAGAGGATAAGGATGTGAACACAGCATGTGCTTCAGCTTGTCCTTCTGATGCCATCATTTTTGGAGACTTGAATAATCAGGACTCAGCAATTTCTAAATATTTGAAATTGAAAGAGAAAACTGATGAACCAATTAAAGAGGTGAATGAGGAACGCGCTTACCATGTATTGGAAGAATTGCGAGTAGCACCTAACGTTTGGTATATGACCAAAATTAGAAATAAAGATAAAGTAAATACTAAGGCTTAATTTAATAACTGTAGCAATATGGAAGTCACTTCACCAGTAAGAGAAGTATTAGTAACGGGAAATAAGACCTATCATGATGTATCTCATGATATTTGTAGGCACGTAGAAGCCAAACCAAATCCGAAATGGTTAGGTGCTATGGCACTTTCCTTAGGAGCACTATTTGTCGGAGGCTATGCCTTGGCCATCACCCTTTGGGACGGTATCGGCATGTGGGGCTTGAACAAAACTGTAGGATGGGCCTGGGATATCACCAATTTCGTATGGTGGGTAGGTATCGGTCACGCAGGAACATTGATTTCAGCAGTATTGCTTTTGTTCCGTCAGAAATGGAGAACGTCCATTAACAGAGCGGCAGAAGCAATGACGATTTTCGCAGTTATCTGTGCATTATTATTCCCTTTAATACATACAGGACGTCCTTGGTTAAGTTTTTATTGGTTCGTACCAATTCCGAATACTTGGGGTTCTTTATGGGTTAACTTCCACTCTCCATTATTATGGGATTTCTTTGCGATCTCAACTTATTTCACAGTTTCTTTAGTATTCTGGTATATTGGTTTAATTCCTGATTTTGCTACAATTAGAGATAGAGCTACCAACAAAATCTCAAAAGTTATATATGGTGCTTTAAGTTTTGGTTGGGACGGAGCTGCTAAAACTTGGCAACGATATGAAACAGTATCATTGGTTTTAGCTGGTCTCGCTACTCCTTTAGTACTTTCAGTACACACTATTGTATCCATGGACTTTGCTACTTCGGTTATTCCGGGCTGGCACACTACTATTTTCCCGCCATATTTTGTGGCAGGGGCAATTTTCTCAGGGTTTGCTATGGTATTGACCCTTATGTTGGTGACCAGAAAAGTTTACAACCTAGAAGATTATATCACAATCAATCATATTGAATTGATGAACATCATCATCATGATCACAGGTTCTATTGTGGGTGTAGCCTACATTACGGAGCTTTTCATGGCATGGTATTCAGGAGTACAATATGAGCAATATGCATTCTTGAACAGAGCAACTGGTCCATACTGGTGGGCTTACTGGGCAATGATGACTTGTAATGTGATTTCGCCTCAGTTATTCTGGTTTAAGAAAATTAGAACAAGTTTATGGGCTACTTTCATTTTATCCATTGTGGTAAACATCGGAATGTGGTTTGAGAGATTTGTAATTATAGTAACCTCATTGCATAGAGATTACCTGCCATCAAGTTGGGCCATGTTTAGCCCTACTATTTATGACATGGGTATTTATCTATTCAGCTTTGGTTTATTCTTTACATTATTCTTTGCTTTTGCCAAATTCTTCCCAGTGATTAACATGGCAGAGGTAAAAGCAGTATTGAAATCTAGTTCAGGTGAAATTGAAAATAAAAAATAATTATGGAAAGCGGTAAAAACTTTATCGTAGGGATTTTTGATGACGAGTCAGTACTTTTAAGTGCAGTCAAAAAAGTCCGTGGAAGCGATGTAAAAATTCATGAATGTTATACTCCTTATCCGGTTCATGGTTTGGATGACGAATTGGGCTACAAACGCTCCAGAATTTCCATAGCAGCTTTTATGTTTGGTATCACTGGAACTTGTCTAGCATTCCTTATGATGATATACATGATGGGAATTGATTGGCCGATGATTATTGGAGGTAAGGATTATGTAGCTATCCCATCATTTGTTCCTGTTGGTTTTGAGGTAACGGTGTTACTTTCTGCATTAGGCATGGTGGCTACTTTCTTCGTGATTAGTAATCTTAAGCCTTATGGCAAGCCAAGAATTTACGACATCAGAAGCACAGATGACAAACATGTAATGGCAATTGATTTAGCTAAGAATAGTAAGTCAACTGATGAGCTTAATGCCATATTGAAAGATTCAGGTGCTGTAGAAATAAATGAAAAGAAATTTTAAGTTGATTGAAGAAATGATGAATAAAAATAAAATATTTCAAATCTTATTTTTCGGCTTAGTTACCGTTTTAGTTGTGGCTTGTAAGCCAGGCGAAGATAATCCGGGAACAGAATATGCGCCTAATATGTATCATGCGGTTTCTTATGAGCCCTTGACCCAAATCACTGATAAAGATGCAGGAGCTTGGGTTGGTTCTGACGAGGATGAATATGGTGAGTATTTCAATTCTAATCCTAATAATCCTTTTGGTATGACAATGAGGGAGCCAGTAGGTAATACAGTTCCAAGAGATGAAAATGGAATGCTTCCATACAGACTGCCAAAAGATAGTGTTGAATTGGCAGCTAGAATCATGAAAAACCCTTTACCTGATAACGAGCAGATTTTAGAAGAAGGTAAGGTTTTATATACTAAATATTGTACCCATTGTCATGGTGAAAATGGTGGTGGTTCAATGGATGAAACTGCAAAAGTGGGGAAAGTTTATCAAGGGGTTCCTTCATATAGTGCTGGGGCTACTTCTCAACTTTCTGAGGGACATATATTCCATGTGATTACTCATGGTATTAGAAGAATGGGAGCTCATGGTTCTCAAGTGCAGCAAGAAGACAGGTGGAAAATTGTACGTTATGTACAAACTTTACAAAAACAAGATCAATAAACAGTTTTAAGATAATTTATCATGGCTGAAGAACAATTTCAATTTACTGCAAAAGCAAAAAAGAGACTTTCTATTCTTGCAATTGTCGGTGTCGTTTTACTTATATTAGGCATTTTTTCTGCTAGCTCCAGTAGTCACGCTGATGAAGAATCTCATAGCGAGCAAACTGAACAAGTTGCAGAATCTCATGGAGAGGAAGCTCATGCGGGAGAACATGCAGAGGAAGGACACGGATACCACTGGTCAAAGAGAATATTTGCCAACCTTTGGATTAACAATATGTATTTTGTCGGTCTTGCTTTATTAGGTGTTTTCTTTGTAGCAATTCAATATGTATCACAGGCTGGCTGGTCTGCTGCTTTAATAAGAATTCCAATGTCGTTTGGAAATTGGCTACCGATCGGTTTTATTTTAACATTAGCGATATTCTTTTTAGGAGGTCATGATATTTTTCATTGGACACACGATTACTTATACGATGTAAATGACCCAAGATATGATCCTATTATTGCCGGTAAAGAAGGATATCTAAATACTCCATTCTTTCTTGCTAGAATGGTCGTTTACTTTGTAGTATGGTTCTTAATGTTCCGTTGGATCCGTAAAAA
Organism: Marivirga sp.; assembly: GCF_051117495.1. Classification (NCBI taxonomy): domain Bacteria; kingdom Pseudomonadati; phylum Bacteroidota; class Cytophagia; order Cytophagales; family Marivirgaceae; genus Marivirga; species Marivirga sp. The sequence goes on from NZ_JBNPEF010000002.1 coordinate 76,813, forward strand.
ATCTTTGGAAGAGGATTTAAATGGAGGTGAAAAATATTACTATAAGTTAAGAGGCATTTCTGCTGGTTCTATTGTATTCTTTGCCGTTACTTCTTCTACCTCAGCTTGGGATTGGATTTTATCAATTGATACACACTGGTTCTCTACTATGTTCGGATGGTATGTATTCGCTTCATGGTGGGTAACAGCTTTAGCCGCAATCACTTTGATAACAGTTGTTCTTAAAGAAAACGGATATTTAAAAATTGTGAATACGGGTGTTCTTCATGATTTAGGAAAGTTTGTTTTTGCTTTCTCTATTTTCTGGACTTATATCTGGTTTTCTCAGTTCATGTTGATTTATTATTCCAATATTCCGGAGGAAACTGTTTACTTCATTGAGAGGTTGACTAGCGATCATTACAGTATTGTATTTATTGTTAACTTGATATTAAACTTTTTCTTTCCATTCTTGGTTTTCATGCCAAGAGATTCAAAAAGGCATACAGTTTTCTTGAAAATCGTTACAATAGTTGTTTTAATCGGTCATTGGTTTGATTTTTATTTGATGGTGACACCAGCAGTATTAAAGGAAAATGGTGGTTTTGGTCTATTGGAAATTGGAATGGCAATTATCTTCGGAGTGGCCTTCTTATTTGTAGCCTTAACTGGTCTATCTAAATATCCTTTGGTGGCTAAAAATCACCCAATGTTGAAAGAAGCAGAACATCATCACGTATTTTAATTTAATTAAGTAACAATAACATATATGTTCAATTTAGCTATAGGTTTAGGAGTAGTACTATTATTAGCAATTTTGTTCTTGATTTTCAGGATTTCCTCACTGATTAGTGTGGCAAAAGGAAATACCGATAAATTGGAGACAAGTTCTAATAAGATTAATGGAGCTCTTTTCATGGTCTTTTTAGTAGGGGCCGGGTTCTTATTTTTCTGGTATTCTTTCAAAGAATTTGAAAATTATAATTTGCCGGTTGCTTCAGAACATGGCTCAGAATATGAATTCATGTTTTGGATCACCATGGCAGTAACGGGTGTTGTTTTCGTATTGACTCAAATTCTACTTTTTTACTTTTCTTGGAAGTACCAATATAAAGAAAATTCAAAGGCACTTTTTTATCCTGAGAACAATAAGTTAGAGGTAATTTGGACTTTCGTTCCAGCAGTTGTTTTAGCTATCTTGGTTTTTACTGGATGGAGAGTTTGGACCGATATCACGGCACCAGCTCCAGAAAACACCAATAATATTGAAATCATGGGCTATCAATTTGCTTGGGGAGTTCGATACCCTGGTCTTGATGGCGAATTGGGTAATACCGATTACAGAGTAATCGAAGCTACCAATAGTTTCGGTATCGATTTTAATGATAAAGCAGCTTATGATGATTTTATTCCTCGTGAAATGCATATACCAAAAGGAGAGCCCGTAACTTTTCGAATTAGAGCCAGAGATGTATTGCACAGTGTGTTTGCACCTCATTTCCGATTAAAAATGGATGCAGTACCTGGTATGCCAACTTCATTTACCTTTACTGCCACTAAAACAACAGAGGAAATGCGCGAAGAATTGAATGACCCTGAATTCAATTATGAAATCGCTTGTACAGAGGTTTGTGGTAGAGGTCATAATTCAATGAGGTTAACACTTATTGTAGATGAGCCTGAAGATTATAGAGAATGGTATGCAGAACAGGAATCATTCTTAAAGAGGAATCCTGAATATTTAACAAAAGTTCCGGAAGATTTAAAAGAATTGGCACTTTTGAAAACAGGAATTGATAACAAGGAGTTAGACTAAAAAATTAAATTATAAAGTTATGTCAACAACGGCAGAAGTAAATATAGGTCAAGATGTTCAGCATGATGAGCACCATGACCACGAACAAAGCTTTATTTCTAAATACATTTTCACCACCGATCATAAAATGATTGGTAAGCAATTCCTAATAACCGGGATTATATGGGGTCTAGTAGGTGTTGCTATGTCCGTAATCTTCCGTCTCCAATTAGGATTTCCTGAAATGGATTTGGGATGGTTAAGACCATTATTAGGTGGATGGATTTCTGAACAAGGAAAATTAGATCCTGAGTTTTATCTAGCTCTGGTTACGATGCATGGTACTATTATGGTATTTTTTGTGTTAACCGCAGGTCTAAGTGGTACATTCAGTAATTATTTGATTCCACTACAGATTGGTGCACGTGATATGGCATCAGGTTTCATGAACATGCTGTCCTATTGGTTTTTCTTCTTGTCAAGTGTGGTGATGATGTCATCTATCTTTATTGAAACTGGACCTGCCGCTGGGGGTTGGGTGGTATATCCTCCTTTAAGTGCATTGCCTCAGGCTATTGCCGGTTCTGGTCTCGGAATGACGATGTGGTTGGTAGCAATGGTATTTTTTATTGTTTCAATGCTTTTGGGTGGTATCAACTACATTACCACAGTGATCAATTTAAGAACTGAAGGAATGTCTTTTTCAAGATTACCATTAACGATCTGGGCATTTTTCTTAACCGCTGTAATCGGTTTATTATCATTCCCTGTTTTATTTGCGGCTGCTCTATTATTAGTATTTGATAGAAGTTTTGGTACTTCTTTCTACTTATCTGATATCTATATTGGAGGGGAGGCCTTGCCAAATATGGGAGGTAGTCCTATTTTGTATCAGCACTTGTTCTGGTTCTTAGGTCACCCTGAAGTTTATATAGTATTATTACCTGCCTTAGGTATCACATCAGAAGTTATTGCTACTAATTCAAGAAAACCAATTTTTGGTTATAGAGCGATGATTGGTTCAATGTTAGGAATTACTGTATTGTCTTTCGTAGTATGGGCACACCACATGTTCGTTTCAGGATTGAACCCTTTCTTGGGATCAGTTTTCATGTTCTTAACATTGATTATCGCCATTCCTTCCGCGGTTAAAGTATTTAATTATTTAACTACCTTATGGAAAGGTAATATCATCTTTACGCCTGCTACATTATTCTCAATTGGTTTGGTGTCTTTCTTTATTTCAGGAGGTTTAACAGGTATTTTCTTAGGTAACTCTGTAATTGATATTCAGTTGCACGATACTTATTTCGTTGTGGCTCACTTCCACTTGGTAATGGGTAGTTTATCAATCTTCGGTTTGTTAGCGGGTGTTTACCACTGGTTCCCTAAAATGTTTGGAAGAATGATGGACGAAAAATTAGGTCATATCCACTTCTGGATGACTTTCATTGGTGTTTACATGATCTTTTTCCCGATGCATTATATCGGTATAGCTGGTTTCCCTAGAAGATACTATTCATGGACGAATTTTGATGCATTCAGTAGCTATACTGATCTGAATATGTTTGTTTCTGTAGCCGCTTTCGTAACGGTAGCAGCTCAGTTCCTATTCTTATTCAATTTCTTCTATTCAATGTATAGAGGAAAAAGAGCACCTCAGAATCCATGGAGATCAAATACATTAGAATGGACTGCGCCAATCGAGCCTGGTCATGGTAACTGGCCTGGAGAAATCCCTAAAGTTTACAGATGGCCTTACGATTACAGTAAGCCTGGTGCTAAAGAGGATTTCATTCCACAGCATATTCCATTGTCGCAAACTCCTGAGTCTAACTTAGACCATGAAGTGGAATTAGCGAAAAAAGAGGTTGTTGATAAAACAGCTGCGGATGCAAAATCAGACGCATAATAAATCATTTAAAGTAAGCAGCTATTATCGTAACTTAACATTAGTTACGGTAATAGCTGTTTATCTTTTGATACTAGCTGGTGGTATTGTAAGAAGTACTGGCTCTGGTATGGGTTGTCCTGATTGGCCTAAATGTTTTGGTCAATGGGTACCACCAACTTCTGTTGATGAGTTACCAGAGGATTATCAGGATTTCTACGCTGAGTATAGACATCAAAAGAATATAAAATTCGCCAAATACCTAGATGTTTTTGGGTATTCTGAAATTGGAAGAGCCATTTTGGAAGATGAGTCCATCAAAGAAGAGGCAGCATTTAATGCTTCTAAAACCTGGACCGAATATTTGAACAGGCTGCTAGGGGCAATAGTTGGTTTTTTAATTATTTTATGTGTTTTATGCTCTTTAAAGTATTTAAAGCAATCTAAAATTATATTCATATTAGCTTTTTCTTCTTTGGTATTAGTTTTAATCCAAGGTTGGATTGGCTCAGTGGTTGTTTCAACTAATCTGTTGTCATGGCTGATAACTGTTCATATGGTATTGGCTTTAGTCATTTTAGCTGTATTAACTGCTCTATACTTTGTTGTTCATCACAACAAGAATAAAGAAAAAACTGGATTACAAAATCGTAAAAAATTGTCCTATGTTCTGGTAATAGCTATGGCAATGATTTTAATTCAGATTATTTTAGGTACTCAAGTTAGAGAGTCCTTAGACATTGTGGCAGATAGATTAGGAGAGGCTTTAAGAGGAAGCTGGATTGAAGGATTAGGAGTTGAATTTTATATACACCGATCTTTTTCAATTGCTATTGCGCTTGTTCATTTTTACTTATTATTTGAATTATTCAAGCTGAAGAATGGTTTAAATAATATTTATAGAAATGTTAAAATACTCTTGAGCTTGATAATCCTTGAAATTTTATCAGGTACTATAATGGCTTATTTTGCCATTCCATTTTGGGCACAACCAATTCATTTGGTTTTAGGCAGTATGATTTTTGGAGCTCAATTTTATATATTTTTGCAAGTGGCTTATACCACTCAAATGACTAATAAAAAGGAATATGCAATATCCTAATTCACAAAATTTATCCTATTCGGACTTAGTTTTAAGTTATGTAAGGAACTTATTTATTTTGCTTAAGCCTAGATTAAGTTTTTTAGTCGCTTTTTCTTCAGCTTTTGGCTATGTATTGGGTTTTAGTGGTACAGGTATTAATTATACTATTTTGGCATTTTTGTCTTTAGGTGGGTTTCTAGTTTCTGGTTCTGCAGTGACAATCAATCAAATTCTTGAAGTTGATTATGACAAAACGATGGATAGAACTAAAAACCGTCCATTGCCTACTGGCCGAATATCCATACAAGAAGCAATTGTGTTTTCTATCATTACCGGAATTGCTGGTTTAGGATTGCTTTTAATCTACACCAATGTATTAACCGTTATTCTTTCCCTTATTTCCCTCATTCTTTATAGCTTTGTTTATACGCCATTGAAAAGAGTGGGGCCTGTAGCTGTTTTTGTTGGCGCTATCCCAGGGGCTTTGCCTCCTTTATTAGGTTGGGTTGCGGCAACAAATGGTTTTAGCATTGAAGCCTGGATTATTTTTGGAATTCAATTTATCTGGCAATTCCCACATTTTTGGGCAATTGCTTGGGTAGCGGATGAAGATTATAAAAAAGCTGGTTTTAAATTATTACCTTCAGGTGGTAAGAAGGATTTGAATACCGCTATACAAATTATGATTTATACCTTGTTTTTAATTCCTTTAGGCTTATTGCCAACTATGTTTGGAATTACAGGGATATATTCTGCTTTGGTAGCCACCATTTGTGGAGTTTTGTTTTTAAGCCAAACATTCTATCTGATGAAAGAATGCAGTAAAGAGGCAGCATTAAAAATAATGTTCGGTTCGTTTTTATATTTACCAATAGTACAAGTAGCTTATCTTTTAGATAAAATTTAATAATGGAGACTTCAATAAATAAAGAACAACAACAATTACAGCCGAGTATTAAAATACTCTCAATGCATCCCTTAAAGTTTGCATTATGGCTTTTTATTGTCACTGTTGTAATGATTTTTGCTGCACTAACCAGTGCCTATATTGTTCGTCAATCTGAAGGTAATTGGTTGATTTTTGAATTACCAAACATCTTTTTATATAATACCATCATTTTGGTAGCGAGTAGTGTAACCATGCATTTGGCTTATTTGGCCGCTAAAAAAGATAATTTTAAAAACTTGAAGCTTTTTATGGTACTGACAGCTTTATTATCAGTGGCTTTTTTTATTGGTCAATATGAAGCTTGGGGAGCATTGGTGGATAGGGATGTTTATTTCGTAGGTAATCCTTCGGGCTCATTTCTTTATGTTATTTCAGGATTACATGCATTTCATTTGATTTCAGGGCTGATATTTATATTAATTATGTTATTTTCGGCTTTTAAATATAAAGTACATTCTAAAAATATGGTGAAAATGGAAATGTGTACCACTTATTGGCACTTTTTAGATGGACTTTGGGTATATTTATATATATTTTTGTTGTTAAATCATTAATCCTATTTTGAACAGTTAAATTTATGGCAACTTCTGCAACAATTGATACTACTACAAAAAGCAAATGGGGAGGTGGAGTAGCCCCTATGAATGCTAGTTATGGAAAACTGATGATGTGGTTCTTCCTTTTATCGGATGCATTCTCATTTTCTGCTTTACTAATAACTTACGGGCTAATTCGATATGCGCATCCTGCTTATCAAGGAACTGTTTCTGAATTTGAATTCAGCACAGAATATTGGCCTATTCCTGAAATGGTATTTGAAGCAGTACCGTTTATACATGGTTGGCACGCACCTTTGATTTTTGTGGGTATCATGACTTTCATTTTGATTTTAAGTAGTGTTACCATGGTATTAGCGGTTGAGGCAGGCCATAGAATGGACAGAAAAGGCGTTATCAAATGGATGCTATGGACAATCATTGGTGGATTAACTTTCTTAGCTTGTCAAGCATGGGAGTGGAGTCACTTCATTCACGGAACTGCTGAAGGAACTGTAAATGCAATGGGAGAAACTATTTTTGGTGCCAACTTAACGGAAAACCAATATGGCCCGCCATTATTCGCATCATTATTCTTCTTTATTACCGGATTCCATGGTTTCCATGTATTTAGTGGAGTTGTGATCAACTTTATTATATTTTTCAATGCTGTTGTGGGTACCTACGAAAAAAGAGGTCATTACGAAATGGTGGAAAAAACCGGACTTTATTGGCACTTTGTTGATTTGGTTTGGGTATTCGTATTTACACTTTTTTACTTAATTTAACTTTAGAAGATTAGTTAGGTAAAATAAGAGATATTAATAAAAAGAATTTATATAAGATATGTCACACGAAGAAACTAACAATGTTCAGGTAATTCCTGAAGATAAAGAAAAGACCAAAAAGATTTGGAAAGTTGCCGGTATTTTAGCCGTTGTAACGATAATAGAGTTTATATTTGCATTTACTTTGCCAAGAGGTATTATTTTGGTGTCTATTTTCTTAGGATTAACAGTTGTAAAAGCATTTTATATTGTAGCTGAGTTTATGCACTTAAAACATGAACAAAAAGCTTTAATTTGGTCTATTTTAATCCCTACCATTTTAATTTTATGGCTAGTGATAGCCTTAATGGTAGAAGGTAGTGCCATCTTTAATATTAGAAATTAATTTCTAAAATTTAAAAATTTAATAAATCAGGTTGGTTCACATCAGCCTGATTTTTTTGTTTATGAAGAAGTCAAAAATTCTTATTCTGCTATTTACCCTTAGTTTTCCTGTCATCTTATATTTGTTTTTAAGATCTTACGGGCAAAATGAATTTGATTTGCCTATTTTTTTTGAGAATGAAGAAAAGGCCTATTGTAAAGATTTTGAATCTTCAAATAAAGCTATAGAGCTAGTTGATCTGAATCAGAAGAATTTTGTTAGACTGTTAGAGGTTTACAATACTGATTTTAAGATTATCCACTTTCCAAATGCTCAGGATTCAGAAATTCAAACATTAAAAAATGAATTAAATAGGGTATTGAACACCTTTAGTGATGTATCTGTTAATATTTTAAGTTTTCAACCAATCGATACTGGAATGGTAGATCAGTTGGGTAATGAATTATTTTTATCTGCAGCAAAAGCAAACACCTATCTTTATCCCAATGATTTAAAGGATTTTTTTGTCAATTGCATTTATATGTTTCCGACTAAAGAATGGAATGGAGATCATCCTTCAGAAGAAACCATTGATATTGATAAAACTTTAGTATTATTGGATGAGCAAAATAGGATTAGAGGCTATTATAATGGCTACGAAACAAAAGAGGTGGACAGGTTGATATTAGAAATAAGGGTTTTATTAAGTAAAAAATAAATGGAATCAGTAAATACAAGTCAAAAGTCTTATACCAAATTAATCTGGGTGTTATCAATTGCTATACCAGTAGTGGTAGCTATTTTATTATTTACTCCAGAGAAAATTCAGGGTGCCGGGGATTGGGTTTATATGCTACCTCATTTGAATGCTACTTTCAATTCTATTACGACTGTTGTACTGTTATTAGGTCTTTATTTTATCAAACAAAAAAATATTAAGGCGCATAAAAGTATGATGTCGATTGCCTTTATCCTAGGGAGTTTATTTTTGGTGAGTTATGTAACTTATCACTCAACGGCAGATTCTACTGTTTATGGAGATATAAATGGAAATGGAATTTTAGACGAAGCAGAAAAAAGTAAAAGTTTAACTTTTTGGAGAGGTTTTTATATTAGTATTTTATTGCCTCATATAGTTTTGGCCGCAGTAGTGGTTCCATTTGTCCTTTTTGCTTTTTATTACGCACTGACTGATAAAATTGAAAAGCATAAAAAAATTGTAAAATGGACATTTCCGATTTGGTTATTTGTCTCTATCACAGGAGTTGTAGTTTACTTTATGATCAGTCCATATTATCTTAATTAAATAGAACTCTTTGTCTTAAAATTGAGTTTAGAGATTAATCAATATCCTAAAATGAAATAGTCATTAACATTGCATACCAACCGAAATGAATGTAACAGGTCGTTAAAGGTTGGTTTACTAGGCTGGGGAACCTTGAATATTCCATGCGGCTTTAATAAACAATAATATACACATGAAAAAGATTCTGATTTTATCGTTATCATTTATCTTCTTTAACTTAGCTCAGCTTTCAGCACAGTGCGCTATGTGTAGGGCAACAGTAGAGAATAATGTCAATAATGGTGAGGTTGGGATTGCTAGTTCATTAAATTTTGGAATCTTATACCTTTTCGCAGCTCCTTATTTAGTAGCTATGGTAATTGGTTTTTTATGGTATAAAAACAGTAAAAAACAGAATAGAAAAATTAATATTAAAGAACTCCTTTCCAGAAAACAGAATTCTTAAGCTATGCTTACAAAGAGTTCATGTTTTATTTGAAATTTATTTCATTTCAATTTTTTAAAGTCCAGTACGATTATTGCTATATTGATGCTTTAATTTACATCCATCAATTGTGAGGAAATATTTACTTTATATTCTTTTAATAGTGCTGTCCATTTTGATTTTTAGCTTACGAAGCTATTATCATTCTATAGAATCGGATAGAGAAGGGTTTATTTCTGAAACTCAAACAAAACTATTAAAGGAACTCCAAAAAGTTGAGAAAGATAAAGGGCAGTGGAACAAATATTTCTCGCAGAATAAATCTTTAGATTTCAAATCACTTAACGAGATCAAAACTGCTTATCCTTTTTATATTTTTAAAAATATATCATTGGTTTATTGGTCTGATGAACATTATGCTCCTGATTCGAAAAAATATAGAAATGAAGGATGGCATTTTGTGAATAAGCAATCCGGACAATATTTAGAATACTTATTAAAGTCTAAAAGCGGAGATGTTCATATAATATCAGTTATTCCATTATTTGAATACTATGATGTGAATAATGAATATGTCCAGTCGGGTTACAATAATAAAATATTACCTCCTTCCGGTATCAATCTTTATCAAAACCCTAATGAAAAAGCGTATGCTATAAATGATATAAATGGGAATCCGGTTTTCTATATTTCTTTAACAAATGAATTTGAATATTATCATCTCGAATTACATTATTTAATCCTCATTTTGGAATTTATTTTCATAGGGATATTAATCTTATCTTTGTGGAAATTTAGCCAAGGACAAAGAAATCTATTTCTCAAGATCGTTTCTTTTATATTGGGCATTGCCATTTTATGGTGGTTGATGGAGTTCTTTGATTTTCCTTTTCATTCAATAGATTTAAGACTTTTTGACCCGAAATTTTTCGCCTCTTCTGACTTTAATTCATCTTTAGGGTACTTACTGATTAATTGTTTGCTATTTTTTATCATTGGTTTTTTTACCATTAAGCAGATTAAACCTTTTTTATTAAAAAATATTAAAAACAAGCAAATCCTTGGATGGGGTATAAACCTGCTCTCATATATTGCCACTTTAAGTATCTTCTATTTTATTCATCTTATTTATATTCATTCAAATTGGGGATTGGACAGCACCTCTTCAATTGAATTCAGCATATTCCAATTGTTGTCATTTGCAATTGTGCTACTGTTCGGTTTTTTAGTGTTTGAGTTGTTTAAAGTGGTTCATTTTTATAATTCCCAAAAAAAAACAAGGCCACTACAATTCTTGCTTGTACAACTATTTTGCCTTGTCATTTTTCAATTATTTACCATCAATTTTGGTTATCCGATTGTCTGGATTGGGCTTACTGTCTTCATACTCCACACAGTTATTTTCTTAACTAACTTAGGGTCTGTACTGGAGAATATTAATTTCCTGAGCTTTATTTATATGTTTTTATTGATTATTGCAATCTCAATAATTAGTACTATTTCCGTTCAGTTTCTCGAAAAGCAGAATGAAGGCAACCAAAGAAATATTTTGGCCGATAAGATCTTAAATGGAAATGATGTTTTAGCAGAATATATGCTGGTTCAGCTTGAGGAAAGTCTTAAAAAAGATGAATATATAAAGAGGCAATTTTTAATGCCTTTAACTCCCTATAAAACCATAGTCGATAAAATTGAGAAGTATTATCTTAATGATTATTTCGAGAAGTATGAGAAATCGATTAAAATTTATGATGCTGAAGGCAATACAATTTACCCCAGTGGTAGCTTGCCAATGTCCTCTTCTTATCCCATTCAGCAAATGAATGAAAGAAATAAAAGGGGAGAAATGAATTTGTTCTTAGTTGGAAATAATGAAGAAAATCAATTACAAAGAAATTATATATATGTTTTTGAAGTAAAGCACAATGATTTCGTATTTGCCAAGATTGTATTGGAATTGAAGCCAAAAAAGATAAGACCTGATAATGTATTTCCTGAACTACTGGTTAAAAATCGTAATATACCTACCTTTTTAGACATCCCATACGATTATGCACTTTATAAGAATGATACTTTATCTTATAGTGTAGGTGATTTAAATTTCCCCAATGTGGTAGAAGATGATGTTTCAGAGGATATTCAATTACTGAAAATTCAAAAAGAGGGTAATTACCAATTTAATGTAATAGTTAACAATGGAGAGAAATTGATTTTTAGTAAGGTCAGTAATTTCTGGTATAGTTTTTTTTCTAATATCTCATTTTTTTTCGTTCTATCTTTTGTTTTAATATTTATTATATCGGCAATTCAATTTATTAAAATCTATTGGAAAACAAGAAGTATAGGCCTTAGTGCCAAAATCCAACTATATTTTTCCTTAGCCTTTCTAATTCCACTTCTTTCAGTAAGCATTTCAACTTTAGGATTCGTAAATGCCACTTTTTTGGATGATATAGTTTCTAAATATGAAGAAAACACTACCCGAGTGGCTAATCAATTGGTTCCTTTATTGATGAATTATGAAAGTGGCTTATTGGATAAGGCCAATTTGAACAATGATATTTCTACCATTACTAAAATTATAAATGCAGATATAAATCTGTATGATTTAAGCGGACAACTTTTTTTAACAAGCCAGCCACAGGTATTTGAAAAAAACTTATTGTCCTATAAAATTAACCCGAAAGCTTATGCATCCATTTTTCAAAATGGACAAAAGATGATAACCCTTGAAGAGCAAATTGGAAATTTAAATTATCAATCTGCTTATGTAGGGATCAGGTCCTACAATACAGGTGAGTTGTTAGCTATTCTGGGCAGTCCTTTCTTCAAATCCAATAAAGAATATGATTTGTTGTTTACCGATTTACTGAATAATGTATTTAACATATTTGTAGGTTCCTTTATCATTTTTATTTTCTTGGCTTATACTGCTACTAAAATTCTAACATCTCCTTTAAATCTACTCAAACAAAAGCTTTCTCAAGTAAATTTATCTGCAGATAATAAGCCCATCAATTGGCAGGTGGATGATGAAATCGGTTTATTAATTAAAGAATATAATCAAATGCTTCTTAAACTAGAAAAAAGTAGGCAAGCATTAAGTAAAACTGAAAAGGAATCTGCTTGGAGAGAAATGGCACAGCAAGTGGCACATGAAATTAAAAATCCATTGACGCCCATGAAGCTTTCATTACAACATCTTCAAATGAAGATTCAAAGATCAGATAATCAAATGCCGGATGCTTCAGCGAAAATTGATAGTATTTTGTCGCAGATTGAAAATTTAAGTGATATTGCTACCTCCTTTTCTTCTTTTGCCAAAATGCCTATTCCTGAGAATGAAAGAATTTGCATAACCGATATTTTAAGAAAGGTAGTCGATTTCTTTAAAGCCGAACATGTCAAGATTAAATTGGATTTGCCCCTTGAAGATATTTATGTGCTGGCTGATCCTAAAATAATAGAGCGAACATTCAATAATATGATCTTGAATGCATTGCAAAGTGGTGAAGATGATCAATATATTGAAATCAATATTAAGATTGATTTGCAAAATGATGCTGTCAGAATTTCAATTCAAGATAATGGCATGGGTATTCCTGAAGACAATTATAACAAAGTATTTTTGCCTAACTTTACAACAAAATCCACCGGTTCGGGGATTGGTCTGGCTGTTGCCAAAAGAGGAATTGAACATGCAGGGGGCGATATTTGGTTTGAATCAGTACCAAATATTGGAACCACCTTCTTTATTGAATTAAAAAGGCTGAGCTAATTTTGAAGTGGGCAAAGAGATTTATTTTGATAGTTTTATTGGGCTTTGTTTTAAGCTCCTTGTCTCTAAATGCCCAAAATCATTGCTTCCAAACCTACTATTCTGCAATTTCGGTTCCTGATTCAGCCTTGATTATTCCCTCTTCCATAGAGATTCAAAATCAGTTTGGGGAAAATATTGCCTATGAATTATCAGAAGGACTTCTTAAAATCTCAAAACTGAATGAGCATGACACGCTCAGAATTTGCTTTAATTATTTACCCAGAAATCAACTAATTGTCAAAACTGCAGTTCCTGAACAACTTTTTGATAGTTCAGCAAGGTTTCAAGAGAATTTAATGGTGGAAATTTCAAATCCGAAATCGACTCAAGAATTATTGGGACTTGGAGGTATAGATATTTCTGGTGCCTTTATGCGGTCCGTTTCAGCTGGTGGGCAACAATCTGCCTTGATGCATTCGGTTATGGATTTAACTATAGCTGGAAATATCTCCGATGATTTAAGACTCCAAGCTCGATTGACAGATCAACAAATGCCTTTCGAACCAGAAGGGAATACCCAACGCCTGCAGGATTTTGATAGAGTGAATGTGCAGCTCATTCATGAAAATTGGGGTCTGGAAGCCGGTGATTTGAATATTCAATCTAATTCAAACTTAAATTTTTTAAAATTCAATCGGCAAGTACAAGGCTTGGGCGTTTCTTCTTCCAAACTTTCTTTTGATTCATCCCAATCAAATACCCAGGTGGTCACTTCCTTTGCCAGAAGCAAAACAGGAGTTCAAAATATTGAGCCCCTTGAAGGTGTCCTAGGACCATACAGGATTGAAGGTCCTCAAAATGAACCTTTTATCTTCATCTTAGCAGGTTCTGAAAAAGTGTTTTTAGATGGTAATCTATTAAAAAGAGGATTGGAAAATGATTATATTATTGACTATAACTCAGCGGAAATCACTTTTAATACCCAACATTATATTTCAAAGTATAGCATTATCCAAATAGAGTTTGAATATTCTGATAGGCAATATAGCAGGAATGTAAGTGCGTTGAAACATGAGCAAACCATTGGTAATTTGGATTTAAATATTGCTTACTTTCAGCAGACTGATAAACCGGATAACCAACTTGAAAATTTAAGTCAATCAGATTTTGATGCGCTATCGAATTTGGGTAATAATGCAGATTATGCCGAAATCCCTGCTATTGATAGCCTGGGATTTTCCCCAGATAAAGCAAGATATGCAAAAATTGATTCTCTGGTTAATGGAAAAACTTATCTTGTTTTTAAGCTGTCAAATAATCCTAAAACCGCTCATTACCAATTGAATTTCACTATGGTAGGAGACCATAAAGGTGATTATAGAATAGCAAATTCTTCAGAAAATGGGGTTGTGTACGAATGGGTAGCTCCCATAAATGATATTCCTCAGGGTAATTACGAGCCAATTAAGATAATGGCTTTGCCTCAAAATCATAGAATTATAAATGTCGGGTTGAATTATAATTTGAACGATGAGGCTGATTTAAGCTTTGAATATGCTGGTTCTGAATTTGTTAATAACCGATTCAATAAAGAAGATACTCAACTTAAAGGAAATGCTATGGCAATAGGATTTAATTCTGCTAAAAATTCCATCCATTTTATGCAAGATACGAGAATTCAATATCACATAAAATATGAATATCTGGATTCTGCTTTTGCTCCAGTTCAGCCTTTCCGAGCAATGGACTTCAATAGAAATTGGGGAATGGAGGAATCAGCCAGATTTCTAGCTGGAGATGAACATTTAATTAAGATGGGAACAAGTATTGAGTCTAAAAATAAAGTTTTAAGTTATGATTTGGCTTTAAGAAATAAAGAAACTGTGGGAAGTGGATTTCAACATAATGTGAACTTCCATAGTGATGGCGATTTCAGAATTAACATTGAAGGCTTTTTTATGGAAAGTGAAAATGGGGATTTAAATACTGATTGGAAAAAGGCTTTAGTTGATTTTAAATATGCCAAATATAAATTTATGCCTGGCTATACTTTTAGAACCCAACAGCATAAGATCAAAAATGAAGGCGAGATAAGCAGAAGTTTCCAACATTTTGATAGCCATGAATTTTATATCGCTAAGGAAGATTCCGGGAAATGGAATTTTACTTTATCCCATGAATTGCGTTCCGATAAAATTCCTAGAGAAGGACAAATGATCAATGCTGAAAATGCACAAAATACTCAATTGAAATCCTCATTTAATTATGGTCAGGGAAATAAATTTGCTTTTAATTTTTTGAGGAGAAATATTCAACAAAGAATAGATTCAGCTCAGTCACAACAGTATTTCCAAGGAGGCGTGAATTGGCAATCCTCAATTTGGGATAATAACATCGTTCAAAACCTGAATTTTCAAACAGGAACTGGTCGGGTTTTGCAGAGGAGCTATTTTTTTATGGAAGTAGCTAGAGGCTTAGGAACGCACTCTTGGTCAGATTTGAATGAGAATGGAGAACAAGAATTAAATGAGTTTTTTGAAGATGAAACTGATTATGGAGATAGAAATTATGTGAAAGTATTGACCATGGGAGATGAATATCAGACCGCCTACATTAATAATTTGCAATATCAACTTAGGTGGAAAATGCCAAATAGTTGGGCAAAATCTCCAAATCTACTGCAGTATTTAGGTAAACTTTCAGGGAATTTCAATGCCAATTTGGATACCAAAAATATTTTTGAGGAATGGACGGATAGAATTTCACCTTTTAATATACAGCAGGATGAAAATATTTTATCCTCAAGAAATATGTGGAAATCCAGTTTATTTTATAATCGTGGAGGAAATGCCTTTTTGGAAACTACTTGGTCGCAATCCAATAGAAAACAGCTATTATTAGATGGTTTTGAAGGTATGGATAGAAGCCATTTTTCTTTTGCAGGAAGTTGGAATGCATTTCAAGATTGGAATTTCAATGCTTTATATAAAACTTCTCAAAACAGCTCATTTTCAGATAGGGTAGAGGAGAGGGACTATCAATTTAATTCTACGGCAGTTATTCCTAAAATTATGTGGCAAGGTGGTAAAAATCATAGGGTGAGTTTATCTTATAAAAATGAAAATAAATGGAGTCCTGAAGAAGCAGTAGGAGGAGAGGTATTAGTGAATTCAGTAGAGCTTTCTAATAAATTTATCCAAGGTTCTAATGGCGTTCTGGAATCTAAGTTTAGTTACGTAAGTGTTAATTCCGAATTGACCAATAATCAAAGCCCACTTGCCTATGAGATGTTTGAGGGGCTTCGAGCTGGCGATAACTATGTTTGGAATGTATCTTTAAGAAGGAAAATTATTGGGGATTTAAACTTAATTTTACAATATATAGGTAGAAAAAGCGAGGACCAAAAAACCATTCATAATGGAAGTGTACAGATAACAGCTATATTTTAAAGTGATTTTCTTAGCTTCTTCATAAACTTACTTGCAAATATGAAATCCTCCAGGTCTTCCTGATCTGATGTTAGGATATTATCGGAGGTACCTTCCCATAATTTTTTACCGTTTGCCAGATACATGATGTGTTCTCCTATTCCCATTACAGAATTCATATCATGGGTAACAACTATGGTGGTCACATTGAGTTCATGTGTTATTTCTTGAATTAACTCATCAATCAATAAAGAAGTCCTAGGATCAAGACCTGAATTAGGTTCATCACAAAAAAGATAATTAATATCATTTACAATGGCTCGGGCAATTCCTACTCTTTTTTTCTGACCACCACTTATTTCAGAAGGCATTTTTTTATTGATATTATCAAGCCCAACCCTGTTCAATACATTATTTACACGATCGAGCTTTTCATCTTTTTTCATGTCGGTTAGCAAGTCAAGGGGAAACATCACGTTTTCTTCAATATTTTTTGAATCAAATAACGCACCTCCCTGAAAAAGCATCCCTATTTCCCTTCGCATTTGAGATTTCTCTTCTTTATCTGCCTTTAAAAAAGCCCTCCCATCATACAGTACTTCTCCTTGCTCGGGAATAATTAAGCCTACTATACATTTTAATAATACACTTTTTCCAGTACCGCTAGCACCTATGATTAGGTTGGTAATACCTCTTTCGAAAGTGCCTGAGATATCATCTAAAACTTGTGTACCGTTAAAAGATTTGGATATATTATTGATTTCAATCATAACTTAATTTAATAATAGTTCTGCTAAAATATAATCAGCTAAAAGCACAGCAATACAACTTTTTGTCACAGCACTTGTACTTGATTGTCCCACTTCTAAAGCACCACCAGTAGTAAAAAATCCTTGAAAAGCCGAAATTGAAGAAATCAGAAAAGCAAAAACTACTGACTTGATCAAAGCAAATTGTACAGTATAGGGATTAAAATCAATTCTAATTCCATAAATATATTCGGTTTCAGTTAAGATACCAGTCATTGTACCGGCTATATACCCACCATATAATGAAAGAAAACCAGCAATAATTACTAAAAGTGGATACATGATCATGGCAGCCACAATTTTGGGTAAAACCAAGTAAGAAGATGAATTGATCCCCATTACTTCCAAGGCGTCAATTTGTTCTGTTATTCTCATGGTGCCCAATCCACTGGCAATACTCGATCCTACTTTTCCTGCTATAACTATTGCAGTAATGGTGGGGGCAAGTTCTAAAACTACCATTTCTCGGGTTACTTGTGCTACTACATAATTCTGTATTAGCGGACTTACTAAATTATAGGCTGTTTGTACGGTAGTAACTGCGCCCATAAAGGTAGAGGTGATGGCAACAATTATAATGGAGTTCCAGCCTATGGAAATACATTCGTTTATGGTAAGCTTGAAGTAAGAAGAAAAAGTCTCTCGCCTAACGAACATGCTACCAAGAAATATAAAATAGGCGCCTATTGCTTTCATGTGTATATAATTGTTTTAAAGTTGCCACATAGAATTCACATTAAATCTGTTCATCCTTCGGTTGGTATATTAAGGATTCTAGATTTATGCTCATTTCATGTGTATTTTTATTTTTAATAGCCAATCCAAATAGTCGAAACTGGCTATGAAATTCTCTATTAATATTCATTAAACTTAATCCATATAGCTTACGGAATTCACCTTAGAATATTTATGCTGATTTTATAAGGTTTAGTTTATTGAGTCTTCAAATTTAAAGTTAGCATGAAATTTTTCTTTGCAATAAATAAAACCCTTAAAGTGATCAAAAATTTTAGCCTTCAGTAAAATTAATTTATAAACATTACGCTACTATTGCATTGAAGTTTGTTGAACCAACATAATAATCCTTAGTTTCGTAATTTAAAGATAAAAATAGATTTTACGGTATGAGTAAATATATAGTAGTAACAGGTGGCACCAAAGGAATTGGAAGAGCATTAATTTTGAAATTTGCTGAAAATGGATTTAATATAATAACGTGTTCAAGAAAGGAAGCTGATTTAAGTGTACTGAAAGAAGAAGTAGAAAAGCTATTTAAAGTTGAGGTTTTTATTAAAAAGGCAGATTTGTCTAAAAAAGAAGAGGTAAATGAATTTGCTGATTTCGTTTTGAAGACAACTCCCAAAGTTGATGTATTGGTGAACAATACCGGGGTTTTCATACCCGGAAGCATTAAAGACGAACCCGAGGGAAATTTAGAGATGATGATGAATACAAATTTATTTTCAGCTTATCATCTAACTAGAGCATTATTACCCGTATTTTTGCCTCATAAAAAAGGACATATTTTTTCTATGAGCAGTATTGCTGGAATTACTGCCTATGCTAGCGGAGGATCTTATAGTATTACAAAATATGCTATGCAAGGATTTACCAAATGTTTGAGAGAAGAATTGAAGGAAGAAGGAATAAAAGTTACAGCTGTTTTACCAGGAGCTACTTTTACTGCAAGTTGGGAAGGAGTGGATTTACCTCATGAAAGATTTATGAAGTCAGAAGATGTTGCAGAATCTGTTTGGTCAGCATATTCCTTATCAGATAGAACAGTTGTTGAAGAAATAATTTTAAGACCACAATTAGGAGATATATAATTCCATGAACGAAAGAATATTTTTATCAGCACCCCACATGGGCGGTGAAGAAATAAATTTTATAAAACATGCTTTTGATGAAAACTGGATTGCTCCTTTAGGGCCCAATGTCAATGGTTTTGAAGAGGATATTCAAAAGTATAATAACATTCCTTATGCCGCTGCATTGAGTTCAGGAACTGCTGCCATTCATCTAGCACTCATAATTTTGGGCGTAAAAAAAGATGATGTGGTGATGGCTTCTAGTTTTACTTTTTCAGCAACTATAAATCCAATTGTTTATCAATTGGCAGAACCTGTATTGATTGACAGTGAAAAGGAAACTTGGAATATGGATCCTAATCTTCTAGAACAATCTATAAAGGATTATATCGCAAAAGGTAAAAAGCCAAAAGCTATAATTTTTGTCCATTTATATGGGATGCCTGGTAAAATTGAAGAAGTTAAAGCCATATCCGAAAAGTACGAAATCCCATTAATAGAAGATGCTGCCGAAGCACTGGGGTCAAAATTAAATGGTAAACCACTTGGTACTTTTGGTGATTTTGGGGTTTATTCTTTCAATGGAAATAAAATAATTACAACATCAGGTGGAGGAGCTTTAGTTTCTCAAAATAAAGACTGGATTGATAAAGCAAGATTTTTGGCTACGCAAGCTAGAGATGTCGCGCCTCATTACCAACATTCTGAAATTGGTTATAATTATAGGATGAGCAATATAGCAGCAGGCATAGGGAGAGGTCAAATGAAAGTTTTGAACAAATGGATTGAAAATAGACGTTCTAACCATGATTTTTATGAAAAGGAATTGAAATCTTTGGGTTTTGATTTTTTACACGAAATTGATGGCGCTTTTAGTAATAGATGGTTAACTTGTGTTTTATTCAATCAGGATATGGAAAAAGAGCCTGAAGAATTAAGACAAGAACTAGAAAAATACAATATTGAAACCAGACCCTTATGGAAGCCAATGCACTTACAGCCCATCTTTAAAGAATCTAAAGCTTATTTATCTGGAGTATCTGAAATTTTATTCCAAAAAGGACTTTGTCTTCCTTCAAGTTCTTCATTAACTGACGAACAAAAAAACATGGTTATCGAAAAGATAAAGGACTTTTGTAAATAAAAGCTTAATTTATTATAAAAAAATATTAAATAGATTATATTTGTAATATTATGATCAAAAAGATTAATGATATCAGTTTTTTACCGAGGTGGATTATTTTGTTAATCGACTTGGTGTTGTTGATGTCTGCAATCGTTTTTGCTTATTTATTAAGATTTAATTTTAGTGTTGCTGATATGTTAGCCTTCAAATTCACAGAAGGTTTAGTATTATTTTTAATATGCCACTTAATTTCAATTTTAATTACCCAGAGCTATGCAGGAATTATCCGATATACTTCCATTGAAGACGGACTAAGGATTTCCTATACAACCTTTATTGGTACGCTCTTAATTGCTATCGTGAGTTATCTTAATTATTGGTATCGGGGAAGTGTGATTATTCCCGCCTCGGTTTTGATAATAAGTTTTATCCTATCAGTTGTCATTCTGTTTTCTTATAGAGTTTTAGTTAAAAACCTGTTTGCATACTACAGAGATGCTGTTCGTCACAGGAAAAATGTAATGATTTTTGGAGCCGGCCAATATGGGATTATTACAAAGCAGGTAATTGATGCTGATCCAAATGCAAGAATGAGGGTGGTAGGCTTTATTGATGATGATCTTAAAAAAGTAGGTAAGATATTGAATGGTGCCCCAATCTATGATGCAGATTATAATTTAGATGAAATTTTAAATAAATATCATATCCATGAAATCGTAATTGCGATAGCAAATCTTTCGGTTGACCGTAAGAATGAATTAGTAGATTATTGCTTAAAAGCTCATGTTAAAGTCAGAACAGTTCCAGCTCCTGACAAATGGGTGAATGGTGAGTTAAGTATGAATCAAATCAAAGAGATTCGTATTGAAGATTTATTGGGAAGAGAATCCATAAAGTTACAAAACCCTAAAGTGGCAGAGAATATTGCTGGTAAAACCGTTTTGATTACAGGCGCGGCTGGGTCTATTGGTTCTGAAATTGCCAAGCAAATCCTTAAAGTAAAACCAAAAAAACTAATTTTATTAGATCAAGCCGAATCTTTTCTATATGCTATTGATATCGAATTGACTAATTTGAATATTGATAAGAATGTAGAAATTATACCTGTCATATTGGATGTCTCCAATAAAAGAAGACTAGAGGTAATATTTGAAAAATACAGACCTAATGTAGTTTATCATGCGGCTGCTTACAAACATGTTCCTTTGATGGAAATGCATCCATTCGAAGCTGTAGCTAACAATGTATTTGGTACCAAATCATTGGCGGATTTTTCTGTTAAATATAATGTGGAAAAATTTGTGATGGTTTCTACTGATAAAGCAGTGAACCCTACCAATGTTATGGGGGCAACCAAAAGATTAGCTGAAGTCTATGTGCAGTCTTTAAATGATTCCAATTCAGAAGATGTAAAAAATAGTACACAATTTATCACCACCCGTTTTGGAAATGTTTTAGGGTCAAATGGTTCTGTAATCCCGCTTTTCAAAAAGCAAATTGAAAAAGGTGGGCCAATAACCGTTACCCATCCTGATGTCACTCGGTACTTTATGACAATTCCCGAAGCCTGTCAGCTTGTTATTGAAGCAGGGATAATGGGTTTTGGGGGAGAGATTTTTGTATTTGACATGGGGAGATCCATTAAGATCATTGATTTGGCCAAGAAAATGATCCAATTATCAGGCTTTGATGTGGAAGATATTAAAATAGTTTTCACTGGCTTGCGTGAAGGGGAAAAATTGTATGAAGAATTACTAAGTGATAAGGAAACTACTTTGCCAACTCATCATGAAAAAATCTTAATTGCCAAAACGGAAAGGATGGGGCATAAAGACATCATCAAGGAATTACAAAAACTTAATGATCTGATGAATGACGAAAATGAATTGGGTATGATTATGCAAATAAAAAGTATTCTTCCAGAATTCGTTAGCCACGCATCTCGTTTTGAAGCCTTGGATGATGAACTTGCAAGCGAAAGAAAACGCAAATGGAGTATAACCCGAAAAATTAGTTAAGCTTTTGTTTTCTTTACAGTTATCAAACCTTCCTGATATTCGTGAAATTTTTTCATCACGTACCGAATAGATCGATAGGTAGTCAAAAGCACGGTTCTTAGTTCAACTTTATTTACCCAAATTACTTTTTCAATCCCCTCTTCCTTCTGTGGTTTCATTTTTTTATCCTCCTTCAGTGTCATATGGTACCAGCTAGTCTTTTTGAGATGGTTTTTCCCATTCCTAGTATAAGTATGCCACGTTTTGCAGACTTTCGGGCCTAATTCAACCTTTACATTGCATTCTTCTTCAACTTCCCTTACAGCAGCAATTTCAACTTTCTCCTTTTTTTCAAGCTTTCCTTTTGGTAAATCCCACTTCTTTAACCTGTAAATAAAAAGATATTTGTCCTCTTTGGTGACAATACCTCCAGCTGCTTCTACAATTTTGAATTCTTTTTTAAAAGCCTTTACTACATTATCATAGTCAAATACTTTACAGGCAAGGGAATCAAGTTTTTTGTTTTTATCTGCTGATAGAAATTTATAAAAATCTAGAATATTGGCCAGATTGCCTTTTCTAATTAGTACGTCATCAATCAAATTATCAAATCGGATATTCTCTTTTTCAGCATCAATAATCAGGTCATAATGCTCCCTGTCAATTTCCTTTTCCATGGGAATAATATATAATGGAACATCATTGATAAAAACTTTCATAGGATTGGTTTTGAGCAATGCAATTAAAAGAATAATTCAGAATGTGCCAATTATTAATTTAGAATTTAAACCTAATACATCGAAAATATTTAATGGTATCCAAAAATCAATCCCATAATTAATTATTGGATAATAATGAATATCATATAGATATATTTTTTTCTCTTGTAATTGCTTGAAAGACTCTATTTAATTTTCAGTTTTCAAATCAATTCTTAAATTCCAAAATTGACTAATAGAAATACTTTTCTTTATGCATTACTATTTTAAATATAAGACCTAATTTTGCTCCATGAACTATCTTTCAGTAGAAAATATTACCAAAAGCTTTGGCGAAAGAGTATTATTTGAAAACATTTCTTTCGGTTTGGAGCAAGGGGAAAAAGTAGCATTGGTAGGTATCAATGGATCAGGGAAATCCACACTCTTAAAAATTTTAATGGGTGAAGAAACTCCAGATTCTGGGAATTTAAGCTTCCGTAATGATATAAAAGTCGGATTTCTCTCACAAAACCCACAATTCGAAGTGGGTCAAAATGCTATGCAGGCTATTTTTAGTTCCGATCACGAATCTCTGAACATCATTAAGGAATATGAAAAATTGGCCACAATTCCTGAGATGAATAATAAGGAGCAAGCCCGTTTCCAAGATTTGATGGAAAAAATGGAGGCACATCAACTTTGGGATTATGAAAGTCAGGTCCAGCAGATTTTAGGGCAATTAGGAATAGATAGTATTACGCAATCAGTTGAGAATATGTCAGGCGGGCAAAAGAAAAGAGTAGCCTTGGCCGCTCAATTAATTGTGAAACCAGACTTTTTAATTTTGGATGAGCCAACCAATCATTTGGATATCAATATAATTGAATGGTTGGAGAATTATTTGGCCACTCAAAATATGACGCTTTTAATGGTAACGCATGATCGTTATTTTCTGGATAGAGTTTGCAACGGGATTTTAGAAATTGATCGTCAGCAGATTTTTAAATACAAGGGTAATTATGAAGCGTTTCTTGTAAAAAAAGAAGAGCGAGAATCAATCGAAAAGCTTGAGGTGGACAAGGCCAAAAACCTCATGAAGAAAGAACAGGAATGGATGAGAAGAATGCCTAAAGCTCGCGGAACGAAAGCTAAATACAGAGTTGATGCCTTTCAAGAATTGAAGGAAAAAGCCTCAAAGAACCTCAAAAAAGATCAGGTTGAATTAGAGATTTCTCAAAAGAGAATGGGAGGGAAGATTCTTGAATTGAAAGGAGTCTCTATAGGGTTTGATGAAAAGAAGCTATTCGAAAATTTCAGCTATACTTTTAAAAAAGGAGATCGCATTGGAATTGTGGGAAAAAACGGTACTGGCAAAAGTACATTCCTGAATATTGTGACTGGAAAAATTAAACCAGATGCTGGCAAATTGGATTTAGGGGTTAACACTGAGTTTGGCTACTACAAACAACAAGAAATTCAATTCGATAATAATAAAAAAGTAATTGAAGTTGTGCTCGAAATTGCAGAGCATTTTACTTTACCAGACGGAAGTGAAATATCAGCCTCTCAGTTTTTGAATAAATTTCTTTTTCCACCAAAACAACAACATGATTTTGTACATAAGCTTAGTGGGGGAGAGAAAAGGCGATTGCAATTATTGTTGGTATTGATTAAGAACCCAAATTTCTTAATTTTAGATGAGCCTACTAATGATTTGGATTTACAAACGCTCTCTATATTAGAAGACTTTCTCGATAGATTTCAAGGTTGCTTAATCATTGTTTCTCATGATAGATATTTCATGGATAATTTGACAGAACAATTATTTCTTTTTGAAGGAGATAATCAGATCAAAATCTTTAATGGGAATTATACAGACTATCGATCAACTAAGAATCAAACTCCAAAAACTAAATCTGATAAAAGTAAAGAATCAGTTAATAAGGAGAAACCAAAGGCAGAAGATAAGCAAAAGCTGAGTTATAAGGAGAAAAGAGAATTGGAATCAATAGATAGTGAAATTCCTAAACTTAATAAACAAAAGGAAGAGCTCGAAGCTAAATTAGCAAGCGGAGAAGGAGATGCAGTTGATTTCACCAAATGGGGAAAGGAGCTTAGTTCGATTAATGAGAAGTTAGAAGAACTAGAAATGCGTTGGTTAGAGTTAAGTGAATTAGAATCTTAATCGGCTTAAATGTTTGATAATAAATGGGTTTAAAGTAGAGTTGAATAATCTTAATTTTTAATGTATTCCAAAACATATTATTTTTAAATAAATTTCACCTTCACATGTTTTCTTTTAAAAATCATTACCTATATTTGCATCCCGTTTAGGAAATGCCTGAACGTTTTTTTGAAATGCCTTGGTGGCGGAATTGGTAGACGCGTTGGTCTCAAACACCAATGAGGTAACACTCGTGCCGGTTCGACTCCGGCCCAAGGTACCAAAACCTCCTTTATAGGAGGTTTTTTCTTTTTAAGAAAGCTTGTATTTTATTGAAAATAAACTAAAGTTTTGTATTTCAGAAGTTTAGAATTATTTCCAATCCAATTGAAAAATAGCCATTGTTTAGAAGAAAAAAGCTTCTACCTTTGCACTCCCAATACGGAAAGCGAGGCGGGAAAAAAGGGAGAAAGAAGAGAAAGGGAGGCTGAAATGATGGGATTGTTTGAGGGAGATGAAGAAGAGGAAAAGCCTTAAAAACTTTTTCAAATTTATTTTCGATTATTTATTGCGGAGTTAAAAACTTCTTTTACCTTTGCACTCCCAATCACGGAAAGCGCGAGACGGGAAAGAGAAAAAAGACATGATAAGAGTGGTTTTCGGTAGAAAAAGCAGGCGTTAGGAGTCAGCGAGAATCCGAAAAAATAAAGTAAAACTTTTTCAAATTTAATTTGGAAAGTGAGAAACAAACCACTTATCTTTGCATCCGCTTTCGCAGATAATGAAACGGAGAAAGTCCAAAATTAATTCAGGAAGAAAGTTTCTGAATCGAAAAAACACAAAAGATTTTTCTCCAGTAAAAGGGAATTAAATCACGAAGCGATCCGACATCATTTAGGGTGTCACACCTTACGAGAATAGCCAAGAGTGTGACAGTTGAATGAGTCATTAAGGAAAGCAAAAGTTCTTTGAATGAATGTACGACAAGATAGCAAACCGCTTAAATACTATTTATAGTACTTTGAGAAGTAGCCACGGTTCAAACACATAAGCTGGACGATGAGAATCTAAGGCCTTCGAGAC